>JABRVU010000446.1:0-8011 GCA_039961895.1 Phycisphaerae bacterium
GCGGCGGGGCGGTGGGCCTGATCGCGCTGGGCGGCGGATCGCTGGGCGTCATCGCCATCGGCGGCGGAGCCGCGGGATACGTCGCCATCGGCGGCGGCGCGGCCGGCCGCTATGCCCTGGGCCAGAACGCTTACGGCAAGGCGGTCTTCTGCATGAGACGACAGGACCCGGAGGCCGTTGCGCTCTTCCTCCGCTGGCTGCCGCGATTCAAGGCGGCGGTCACCGCGCCGCTGCCGGTCGTGCCGGTGAGTGAGGATGAGGCCCCCCATGCCCCCTGACCACCGGCCGCCGGAATCGGGTCCGGACGTCGAATGGCCGCCCGAGCCCTTTGACGTTTCGGACTGGCCCATGCCGGCCGGAACGGCGCCCGACGGCCGTCCGCTCGGCAGGGGCCCGATTCGCTACGCGCGCCCGGTGGGCTGGGTTGCCGCGCGGAGCTCCGCGGTCGAACTGCCTGAAATCTCCAGGCGCCGCGTCCTGCTGGACATCCTCCTGATGGCGGTCGCGTACCTGGCGGGCCTGGCCGCGCTCTTCCCGGTGATGCTGCTCTGGCGGCCGGCGGATGATCGCTGGCTGACCGTGGTGCAGACCCTCAGCTCCGGCGCCACCGTCCTGATCGTATGCCTGACGCTCATGAGGCTCGAACGGCAAGGGCTTGGCGGACTTTTGCGGGCCTCGCGGCACTTCTGGCTCGACGTCGTGATCGGCGTCGGGGGCTATTTCGCCGTCCTCCTGGTCATGACCCTGTTCCTCATCGCCCTGGTGCTGCTGGCCCCGGCTTTCCTCGAGAGCAAAATGGAGTCCGCCGAGACGATCAAGTCGGTCTTCCCCGACATGACCCTGCCGGTGGCCGTCCTGTTCATGGGTTTCGTCGCTTTGTGGGAGGAGGTCGCGTTTCGCGGCTTCCTGCTGACCCGGCTGCAAGTGGCGTTGAAGCGCTGGTGGCTGTCCGTACCGGCCGGCGCGCTGCTCTTCGGGCTGGGGCACGTCTGGCAAGGCCCGGTGGCGGCAGTTCAGACCGTGCTGCTGGGCCTGGTTCTGGGCCTGCTTTTTCTCTGGCGCAGAAACCTGGTGCCGTGCGTCGTGCTGCATGCCATCAACAACACGCTGGCCTTGCTGCTCTTGAGATACGTCGGATGACCGGGCCCCTGATTTCCTGGACGGCGGTGGACGCGGGCGAAGACCTGACCCTGGCGGCGACGCTGCCCGGCGCGATCGAACCGGAGCGTCTCGAAGCCGCCTGGCCGTTGAGGACCCGGCTCGACGACCTTCTCGTGGTCGCGCATCCGGTGTCGCCGGCGGACGTGCTCTCCGCGCAGATCGGGCCGGACGGGCCTCCGAATATCCATGTGCGGGGGTTGGTGATTCTGGGGGCCGCGCCGCTGGAACGGGCCTTCGCCTGGGCGGAGCAGGCCGGCATCGAGGTGCTGATCGAGCCGGCGTGCGCCTGCGTGCTCTGGTCGGAGGGAGTGACGGCGGGACGGGTGATCGGCGAATACGCCCGGCCGGTGGATACCGGCGGTCCGGTCGATCTGGCCGACCTGCGGGCCGCGCTGGCGGACATGATGGAGCAGGCGTCGGAGGACGTTCAACGCGCCCGGCTCGATCAGGACGATTCGCTGCTGGATCGCTACGTCGAGGCCCGTTATCGCGGCCGCCGGGAGCGCGTCATCATGCCGGTGGAATCGTTGACCGACGTCGAACGGCTGCTCCGGCCGTTCCATCACCGGCATCAGGCCCTGCACGGCTGGTCGGCCCCCCCTGCCGACGTCGAGATCGTCGCCGTCCGGGCGCGATGCCTCGCGTCGCCCCTCTACCCGTCGGCCCGGCAGCGCCCGTCGCCGGGCGGCCAGGGCTCGCCGCCGGCG
The DNA here is from genome assembly GCA_039961895.1 of Phycisphaerae bacterium. Lineage (GTDB taxonomy): Bacteria > Planctomycetota > Phycisphaerae > UBA1845 > PWPN01 > JAAXZI01. The sequence goes on from JABRVU010000446.1 coordinate 1,869, forward strand.
GGCTGGACGGCCAAAACCCTTCCCAACGGACATTCGCTGTATCGGCGGCGATAAGACCCCGCGGACGAATCGTCCAGGCTGAGGGCCGTCAACCGAAGAAGACGGATTGGCCACGCAGGTGTGCGACGGATGTTGAACGCAGGCGGACGAGAGTCCAGCGCGGAGTGACATCAACCGATTTTTCCGGTATTCTCAAGGTTCTTTGCACCCGCGTGATGGGCGAACCAACCGGCAGAGGCCTGATTCATGGGCGAGCAATTCAGAATCGGTTTGATCGGCTGTGGCACCGTCGGGCAGAGCGTGGTCCGGCTGCTGGAGGCCGAGTCCGGCGAGATCGAACGCAAGACCGGCATCCGGTTGGAGCTGGTCCGCGTGGCCGACCAGGACCCGTCCCGGCCGCGCATGGCCGGCGTGCCCGAGGCCCGCATCACCGACCGCGCCGCGGCCGTCCTCGAGGACCCGGCCATCCAGACGGTCATCGAGCTGGTCGGCGGCACCGGCGTCGCCAGGGACTTCGTCCTCCAGGCCCTCCAGGCCGGCAAAGACGTGGTCACCGCCAACAAGGCCCTGCTCTCGCGCCACGGGCGCGAGCTGTACCAGGCCGCCCGCCGGGCCGGCCGATGCATCGCCTTCGAGGCCAGTTGCTGCGGCGGCATACCGCTCATCCTCGCCCTGCGCTGCGGGCTGATCGCCAACCGCATCCGCGCCCTCTACGGCATCCTCAACGGCACCTGCAATTACATCCTCAGCGCGATGGCCCGCCAGGGAAAGACCTACGCCGAGGCCCTGACCGAGGCCCAGCAGGCCGGCTTCGCCGAGCTGGACCCCACGCTCGACGTCAGCGGCGGCGACACCGCCCACAAGCTCACCATCCTGGCCTCGCTGGCCTTCGGCAAGGACGTCGATCTCGACCAGGTGTACGTCGAGGGCATCGACCGGCTCGACGCCGCGGACGTGGCCGCCGGCCGGGAACTCGGCTATGCCTGCAAGCTGCTGGGCATCGCCGACTCGGACGAACAGGGGCTGAGCCTGCGCGTGCACCCCGCCTTCGTCCGCCAGGACCACCCGCTGGCCAACACGCACGGCTCGTTCAACGCGGTGAGCGTCTACGGCAACTGGGTGGGCCACACGCTGTACTCCGGCCGGGGCGCCGGCGGGAAGCCCACGGCCAGCGCCGTCGTCGCCGACCTCATCGACGTGGCCACCGGCAACGCCGCCCGCGTCTTCCAGCAGTTCCGCCTGCTCAACGATCAGACCGCTCCGCCCGTCTACGTCCGCATGGAGGAGCTGCGCACGCGGTTTTACGTCCGCATCATGGCCGCCGACCGTCCCGGCGTCATGGCCCAGATCACGCGCGTGTTCGGCGACCGCGGCATCAGCCTGCGGGCCATCACCCAGCACGAAACCGCCGCCCCCGCCGCCGACGGCACCGTGCCCGTGCTGGTGACCACCGACGTGGCCCTGGAGGGCCAGATGCGCCAGGCTCTCGCCGAGATCGCGGCCCTTCCGGTCGTGCGGGCCCGCCCGGTCATGATCCGGGTGGTCGAGGAGCACGAAGAGTATCCGTCATGAAATACGCGCTCATTCTTCCCGACGGCGCCGCCGATGAACCCTCGCCCGACCTGGGCGGCAAGACCGCTCTGGCCGCCGCCCGCCTGCCGAACATGGACTGGGTGGCCGCCAACGGCCGGTGCGGAGTGGTCAAGACCGTTCCCGACGGTTTCATCCCCGGCAGCGACGTGGCCACGCTCAGCGTGGTCGGCTATGACCCGCGGCAATACTACTGCGGCCGGGCACCCCTCGAGGCCGTCGCCCAGCGCATCGCCCTGGGGCCCGACGACCTGGTCTTCCGCTGCAACCTCGTCACCATCGCCGAGGGCCGGATGGAGGATTTCTCCGCCGGGCACATCTCCCAGCCCGAGGCCCAGAGGCTCATCTCCGACTTGCAGGCCGCCCTGGGCGACGAACGCATCCAGTTCCACGTCGGGGTGAGCTATCGCCATCTGCTCACCATCCGCCGGGCCGGCGACATCAAGGTGAAATGCACCCCGCCGCACGACATCCCCGGCGAGCCCGTGGACCGGTACCTGCCCACCGGCAAGGGCGGCGACCTGATCCGCGCGATCATGGAGCGGGCCCGTCCGATCCTCGAGGCTCACGAAGTCAACCAGGTCCGCCGCGACCTGAACGAGAACCCGGCCACGTCGATCTGGCTGTGGGGGCAGGGACCGGCCATGCGCCTGCCCAGCTTCAAGGACCGCTACGGGGTGCGCGGGGCGGCCATCACCGCCGTCGATCTCATCCGCGGCATCGCCCTGAGCGTGGGCTGGCGGCTGATCGAGGTCCCCGGCGCGACCGGCTACATCGACACCAATTTCGCCGGCAAAGGCCAATACGCGGCGGCCGCCCTTGACGACGTGGACCTCATCGCCGTCCATATCGAGGCCCCCGACGAGGCCGGGCACAACGGCGACGCCCGCACCAAGGTCCGCACGCTCGAACAGATCGACCAGCACGTGGTCGGGCCGCTGCTCGAGAAGCTGCGCGGCTTTCCGGCGTGGCGAATCCTGATCGCGCCCGACCATCCCACGCCGGCCGGCAAACGCACGCACACCGCCGACCCGCCGCCCTTCTGCATGGCCGGCACCGGCATCATCCCCGACCGGGCCGCCTGCTTCACCGAGGAGGAGGCCCTCGAGACCGGGCAGCGCATCGAGCCCGGCCACGAGCTCATGGAATACTTCCTCAAGGCCGGACGGGAATAGCCCCCAGGAGCCGAACAGGCCGCCCGCCTCGCGTCAAGCGCTCAGCTCGAACACCTCGCCGGGGGCCGGCGCGGTCACCTCGCGGAAGCCGTCCTGGCGCATGGCCGCGGCGAGGACCTCGGACTGATCCGGCTCGCCGTGCACCAGAAAAGCATGACGACACGTTTTCGCCAGCGGGCGAAGCGCGGCCCGCAATTCTTTCGCGTTGGCGTGAGAGCTGAACCCGTTGAGCACCTTCACCTGGGCCCGCACGGAGTACGTCTCGCCGAAAATCTTCACCTGCCGGGCCTTTTCGACCAGCCGGCGGCCCAGGGTGTCGGCCGCCTGGTAGCCCACGATGAGCACCGTGTTGCGCGGGTCCTCGATGTTGTTCTTGAGATGGTGCAGGATTCGTCCGGCCTCGCACATCCCGCTGGCCGACACGATGATCATCGGGCCGGCCTCCTCGTGCAGCCGCTTGCTGTCCTCCACGTCTTCGATGTGCCGGACGGATTGGAAATCGAAGAGGGCCCCGACCTTGTCGATCAGGGCCTCCGCCTCATGGTCGAAGACGTCGGTGCTGTTGCGATAGACCTGCGTGGCCGCCGAGGCCAGCGGGCTGTCCACCACCATCGGGATGGGGCGGCGAATCCTGCCGGCCTCCAGGAGCAGATGATAGTAATAGACCACGGCCTGCGACCGGCCGACGGCGAATGAGGGAATGATCAGCTTGCCGCCGCGTGCCGCCGTCTCGTTGATGACCTCGGCAAACTGCCCCGGCAGGTCCACCGGGTCGGGCGTGACCCGTCCGCCGTACGTGCTCTCGCTGATGAGATAATCGCATTCGGGCAAGGGGGCCGGATCACGCAGGATGGGTATGCCCGACCGGCCCAGGTCGCCGGTGAAGGTGAGACGCGTCGGCCGCGGCCCGCCGGCGTCCAGTTCGAGCCGCACGCCGGCCGAGCCCAGCATGTGGCCGGCTTCATGGAAACGGGCCCGGGCCCCCGGCACCACCTCGAAGGTCTCGTCGAGCCCGTGACTCACGAACCGGCCGGTGGCGGCGGCCACGTCGGCGTCGGTGTAGAGCGGGTCGATGGGCGGGTCGCCGCGCCGGACCCGTTTCTTGTTCCAGTACTCGGCGTCTTCCTTCTGCACGTGGGCCGAGTCGGCCAGCATGATCGCCGCCAGCGCGCGCGTCGGCGGCGTGCAGTGAATCCGCCCCTTGAAGCCCTGCCGGACCAGCAACGGGAGCTTGCCGCAATGGTCGATGTGGGCGTGCGAGAGCACGACCGCGTCGATGTCCCGCGAATCATAGGGGCGGGCCCGGTTCTTCTCGTTGGCCAAGGCCCGCTTGCCCTGGAACAGGCCGCAATCCAGCGCCAGCGTGTAGCCGTTGATCTCCAGGAGGTGCATGGAGCCGGTCACTTCCCGGGCCGCGCCATGAAACCGCAACCGGGCCTGGCTCATACCGCCTCACCATCTCCTGGCGTCCGCCACGGACCGACTGAGGGCGCTGGGACTCGAACCCAGGACCCAAGGCTTAAAAGGCCTTTGCTCTACCGACTGAGCTACGCCCTCAATTCTTGACGCGCAAACGAGTTAGAGTGCATCGACCAACCGTCTGGCGCCGGCTTCAGCCGGTCGGTCTGGGGGTTTTTCGGTCGCATTTTCCCATTCGGCGGCGACTCTGCCGATGCCCCCGCGCTGCCCCGACCCCGGCACCCGGGACCGGGAAGAGCGCCTCACCCGTCAGAATAGCCCGGCGGGTCAGACGCGACAAGCCCGCAGGGGCATCGCTCCGTTCCTCGAAGCGAAACGGGGAATATCTTCACCGGCGAAGGCGCCGGCGGTTCAGGGCCCGTTCTGGCAGCCGCTTTCGCTGAGCATCCGCTGCTCGTTGCGGAAGGGAATGACCGTGTACTGGCCGGTGGTGTGTTTGCCTTTTTTGATCTCCACAAGGTACCGATGCGGTGGCGCGGATTCATTGCGGCCCGGTCGTCTCCGATCGCGTCCCGCGCTCGGCGGGCAACGTGGACAGTGCCTCGAGCTTCTGAGCGGCGCGGGCGTGCCGGGGGTTCAGGCGCAGGGCCTGGCGGTATTCGGCAGCGGCGGCGGGCAGGTCGCCGCGGCGTTCGAGGGCCTCGCCCAGCCGGACCCGAAAGCCGGCGTTGGCCGGTTCGAGCCGAACGGCCTCGCGGTAGTGTTGCAGGGCCTCGTCGCCGGCGGCCGGCGGCACAAGCCTCTCGGCCGCCGCCTTCAACAATGCGTCGGCCAGATTGGCGCGGGCCAGGGCATAGTCGCGCTTCAGCTCCAGTGCCTTGCGATAGCTGGCGATGGCCTCCTGCGTGCGGCCCAGGTCGAAGTGGGCGTTCCCGAGGTTGTTGAGGGCCGCGGGATAATCCGGCTGGAGCCGCAAAGCTTCCGAGAAGGCCGCGGCGGCCTCGGCCGGCCGCTTGAGGTTCGAGAGCGCATTGCCCAGGGCGTTCCATGTCCCGGCGTCCGGCTGAATCGTCAGCGACTCGCGGAACATCGTAGCCGCCGCCTCGTGCAGCCCCTTGCGGGAGAACTCGCGGCCCAGCTCGCGGTACGCCCGGGCCTTGTCGGCGTCGTCAGGATAGGTGGCAAACGCGGCGTGGTAGTGCTCGATTGCTTCGGCGGTCCGATTCTGCCCGGCGAGAATCTCCGCCAGCGCCAGATGGGCGACGGCCTCCTTGGGATCCAGCCGGATCACCTGCTCATACAGCGCAATGGCCTCCTGCACGCGGCCGGGATCGACGATGCTCCCGGCCAGCAGCAGATAGCCCTGGTGCGATTCGGGCGCCAGCCGGACCACGTGCCGGCCGAGGGTCTCGGTCGTGCTCCAGAGCGCAAGCTGGGCCCGGGTCGCGCGGGCCTCGATGCCGGCCACGACCAGCCCGACCAGCACCGGCACGGCGACGGCCAAGCCCATGCCCCGCCGCCGGGCAAGCTTTTCGCGCAGCCATGCCAGCCCGCCCGCCAGCGGCAACAGCAGCCCGATCATGGGCAGATAGGCGTACTTGTCCGACGCGACGACCCAGGTGTACCCCACCACGCCCAGCGTTGGCGAGATGAGCAACAGGGCGGCCAGGGCCCCCACCACCGGCGCCCGGCTCCAGCGCAACGACAACACCACCAGCGCTGCGGCCGCGCAGGTCGCCCCCACCGCCATTGCTACTGTCGGGTTGGTCAATGAAAACGGCGAGGGAAGCTGATACACCGGCGTCAGCGATGCCGGCCAGATCAACTTGCCCAGGTAAAACGCGGGCAGATAAAACACCCGCAGCAGCGTATTGCCCGCCGACCGCTCCCACGGCATGACCACGTAGGAGGTGTGCGCGGTCGACGCGAGAGTGACGGCCGCCCCGGCCGCCGACAACG
>JABRVU010000447.1:0-3449 GCA_039961895.1 Phycisphaerae bacterium
TTCGAGCGTCTCGCGCTGTTCAGGGGGCAGCCCGGCGATGGCCCGGAGCAGCTCCTCGTGCTGGTCGGCGTCGGCCGGCTCGGGGGCGGCGATCTGTTCGACCAGGGCCTGATGCCGGCGCCGCCCGCGCAGGGCATTGAGCCCCAGGTTGCGGGCGATGGTGAACAGCCAGGCCTTGGGCGAGATGACCGTCTCCAGCCGCTCGGGCGCCCGCAGGGCCTGGACGAAGGTCTCCTGCAAGAGGTCCTCGGCCGTGGCCGAATGCCCGGTCAGCCGGCGCAGATAGCGCAGCAGGGCCGGCCCGTGCTGGTCATACATCACTTGCAGCCGTGTCATGGACCCTTCCATGCGGCCTTCCGTGCCGGACGATCCCGGCCGCCCGTCTATAAGTCACCCAAGGGCGCCGAAAAGTTCAGTCCGCGGTCGCCGGAGCATCTTGACGGGTTCTAAGATAAGCGGGAAATGCGGATCTGGGATTGCGGATTTCGGATTGACCTCGCCGCCGGCGGTTTTTCGACGGGCCCGGCGGCAACCACCCCGCGGGGTGCGGCCGACGACCCCCGCTGAGTGAACCGCCCGTGAGAAATCCGATATCCGTCATCCGCGAGTCGGGTTTCTGGACGTTTCAGCGCGTCTCGCGGAATCGCACTTCGTGGGAGTCGCCCGGCTGGTTGACGTAGGGGTCTTTGCCCTGCATGCCGTGCTCGGGGTCGCGCCATTCCTTGCCGATGACTTTGCCGTCCTGGAAATAGACCAAAGCCATGATCTGCCGGTCGTGATCGGAATAAACCCAGGTGCGCTCCTCGCGCATGTTGGGCTTGCCCAGGATGGATTGAACGGCGTCCGCGGGATCGCCGGTCTGGATGGCCTCGAACCGCGAATAGGTCAGCTTCTGCTCGCAGCCGAGCAGGGCCATGGTCAGCGCGCCGGCGCTCAGGGTCTTCGCAATCAGCCGGTACATGGTTGAACTCCTTGCGGACCCCGGTGCCGCTGCCGTCAGCGGGTGACGGGTCGGGTGGCCGGCGCGCTGCGCGGCAGGTCAGCGGCGGACGGCGCTCCCGAGCGGGTCAGGGTCTCGAACGGCGCGTGGAAGTCGATGACGGCTTCATCGCGGACGGTCTGGTCCCACGGCGTGCGCCAGGTGGCGGTCAGGATGTACTTGCCGCCGGGCTTGAGCTTGTCAGCGCCCTGCCCGGCCCAGGCCAGTTGGAACTCGAACATCTGGGCGTGGGTCCAGAAGGTCCGCATCTGTTCTTCGGTGTCGATGGTGCGTTCCCAGAAGGCCAGCCGCTCGCCTTTGCGCTCCCCGGAGGCGTTCACGTAGGTCCACAACTCGAAGTAGAAATGCCCCGCGGCCTTGACCGGGTCGCCGAAGCGGTCCACCGGCCGGAGCACCAGCAGGATGCCGTCGGGAATGTCGTCCTCGTTGAAGCTGCGGATGGCCGTGAACGGCTGGATGGCGATGCGCTCGGGAAGCATGAGCCGCTGGGTCCGATCGGGCTCGCCGCCCTGGTAGGCGGAGCAGCCCATAAGCAGGAGCAAAGTCGCCGGCGGAACGGTTCGCAGCGCTCGAAGCAGGTGGCTCATACCGGCGCGGATTGTAGCGCGTGGTTGGAGCCTGTCAAGGCGGCTGCGTACAATCTCCTGCCATGAGTGCTGATGCCTGCCGCGCCTCCGGGAGCCCGTCCGCGGACAACGACGCCGGCCCGATGTCGCCGTTTCCTCCAGGCGCGGCCACGGCCTCGGCACCCCGTCGGGACGTCGAGGGCGACGCTTCCGGAGGTTTCCAGCTCCGCACGACAACCGAGCCAGACGGCGGGGTGCCCGCGGGGCTTGAAGACCGCATCCGACGGATCGGGCTCGAGATCTTCGCGCGCGCCCGGGCGGCCGAACCTTCGGTGCTCAGGCCGGACTGGTGGCTGAACCGGCTCCTGGACTACACCACCGCCCACCCGCGGCGAAAGGTGCAACTCTTTCGCTTCATTGACGTGCTGCCGACGTTGAACGACGGCCGGGAGGTGGTCCGTCACCTGGCCGAGTATCTGCTGTGTGCGGACGTGCCCCTGCCGGCGGCGATCCGACGGGTGTTGAAGTCGGCGGCCGGCGGGGCCGGGTATCAGGCTCTGCTGGCCTGGATGGTGCGGCAAGGTGCGCTGCGCATGGCCCGGCGTTTCATCGCCGGCCGGACGCCCGCCGAGGCCGTCGCCACCATTCTGCGGCTGCGGTCGGCGGGCATGGCCTTCACCGTGGACATCTTAGGCGAGGCCACTACCAGCGACCGGCAGGCCGATCGTTACGCCGGTCAGTACCTCGAGCTGATACGATCCCTGGCGGCGGCTGCCCGGCAATGGCCGACGGTCGAGGTGATCGACCGGGCCGCCGGCGGCCCCATGCCGCGCGTCAACGTATCGCTCAAGCCCAGCTCGTTGGACCCGACCTTCGACCCCATCGCCCCGCGGCGGAGCATCGAGCGGATGCTCGCCCGGTTGCGGCCCATCCTGCGCGAGGCGCAGCGCCTGGGCGCCTTCGTCAACCTGGACGTCGAGCAATACAAGTACAAGGACCTGACCCTGCGGGCCTTCCGCGAGGTGCTCATGGAGCCGGAGTTCCGCGCCTTCACCGACGTGGGCATCGTGGTGCAGGCGTACCTGGCGGACGCGCCGGCTGATCTCGATGAGCTGCTGGATTGGGTCCGGCGGCGCGGCGCGCCGGTCGCCGTCCGGCTGGTCAAGGGGGCGTATTGGGATTACGAGACCGCCTGGGCCGTTCAGCAGGGCTGGCCGATGCCGGTGTTGACCGAGAAATGGCGGTCGGACGCGCAATTCGAGCGCCTGGCCCGCCGGCTGCTCGAGTCCCGCGGGCTGGTGCGGCCGGCGCTGGCCAGCCATAACGTCCGCAGCCTGGCCGCGGCCATGGCCTGGGCCGAGACGATCGGGGCCCGGCGCGATGAATTCGAGTTCCAGATGCTCTACGGCATGGGCGACCCGCTCAAGGCCGCCGTCGCCGGCCTGGATTATTGCCTGCGCGTGTACACGCCGTTCGGCGAGCTGATTCCGGGCATGGGCTATCTGATCCGCCGGCTGCTGGAGAACACCTCCAACGAGTCGTTTCTCAAACAGGGTTTCAGCGGCCGGCAGCCGCCGGAGCATCTGCTGGTCGATCCGGCCGTCGCCCGACCGCCCAGTCCGCCGTTGCCTTCACCGGTGATCATCGACCCTCTTGAGGACTCCGGTATGACGCCGTTTTCATCCGAGCCGGTCCTGGACTTCACGCGCGATGAGGTTCGCCGGTCGTTTGCCGAGGCCCTGGCCGGCGTTCGCGGCCAGTTCGGCAGGATCTGGCCGCTGGTCATCGACGGGCACACCATCCGCACGGAGAGGCACCTGGACTCCGTGAATCCCTCCGATCAGGCCGAAGTGGTGGGGCGGGTGTGCCTGGCCGGGCGGGAC
>JABRVU010000448.1:0-6151 GCA_039961895.1 Phycisphaerae bacterium
CCCGAGCAGCATCGGCCACAGCAGCCGGGTGGTCAGGAACCCGCCCATCGCGAAACACGTCCCGCCCACGGCCGATCCAAACCCGCCGATACCCATCCGCCGGCAGAAGGCGTACATGAACATCCCGCCGAGGAACAGGTGCAGCCAGGTGTACAGGGCGTAGGCATGCAGGACGAACGCCGGTCGATCAGGCCACAGCCAGAAGAGGACGTTCAGCGGGTAGAACGTGGCCGACTGGCCGGTGGTGTACAGCGGATGGCCGCAGAAGGAATAGGGGTTCCACAACGGCCACTCGCCGCGGTAGACGGCCTCGCGCTGAAAGACCTTCCAGGCGTAATTCTCGAACACCATGTCGGCGATGAGCGGGTTGTGAACCGGCTCGCCGCCGGGCGGTTCATGCGGCGGATTGTGGGCCAGGATGTCCAGAGGAACGAGCACCTTGCCCCCGATCAGGCAAGGCCAGAGCCAGAGCGTCAGCGCCAGCGCGAGAAAGAAGGCGAACCTCGGCCAGGTCCAATGACGGGCGGTGTCGGCCAGCAGGGCAATGCTCCTCCCTCAAGCCGGGCGGCTCCACCGAACCGGGGGGCTTGAGCCGATGGAGCCTATCACACCGCTCTGAAGGGCGGAAGTGGTCTTCGCGGTTCCAGCGCGCCTGGGGCGCTGCGGAAGCCGCGGGACGGGACGCGGATCATGAAGCCGCCGCCGATTCCGTTGCGGCCCCGACCCGTTTTCGAGGGGTTTTTTCTTGCGTGGAAGAATCGCCCGCAGGTATACTGATAATCTGTCGCACGAGAACGCGGTACGTATCTTCGACGGGTGAGAGTTCCAAGCGGAGACCCAAAGGGAATCGGGCAACCGCGAAGAGACTCCGGCCGGCATCGGCCGGAACAGGGGCGGTATCCGACCGTTGCACTCGACGACCCCGCCTGAATCGTTGCGTTGGTTGAAGGCCGCCGGGCGGCGGGATTGCCCCGGCGCTCCGCCCTCCGCGCGATGAGGGTTTCAGCCGCGCGGCTTGGGCTCGGACCCGCCCGGCTGACTGACCCACGTACCCCCTCCAGGGGTCTTCTGACAAAACCAGAGAGCAGGCGCCGGCGCTGGAGCCGGCGGGATCTGAGAGTGTTTCAGCGTACGGACCCAGCGCCGTTTTCAAACCCGGCGGCTGTGTTGATTTCACGGAGGTCTCCCCATGAAGGGTGCTTCATCCGGCAGGACCTTGGCGGTTCGCGGCCTGTGGGGGATCGTGCTGGTCGGGACGCTGCTGGCGTGGCGGGTTGAGCGCTCGGCGGCCGAAGAGCGCCGTTTCGCGGTCATGCTGGCCAAGCCGATCAAGTCGATGGCCAATCCGCTGGCGGTGCAGCCCAATCCCAACACCATCTGGGACGCCTACTTCGACTTCACCAAGCCCGGCGTCGAGTCGTTCGCCGAATACTGGGATGAGATTTCGTACGGGCGGGTCCACGTGACCGGCAACGTTCTGGGCTGGATCGAGATACCCTGGCCCTGCCTGCCGGCCGGCTTCACGCCGCCCGCCAACAACCCGCCGGGAACGCCCGCGTTGCGGAACCAGGCCATCCCGGCCACGTTCTATCAGGGTCTGCTGGCCCTGGGCATCGGCGAGGAGTTCGACGAGACCCGCCAGATGTACAACCCCAATGTCTCCGGGCTGGTGGACGGCTGGTGGACGCCCGGAGAGCGCTTCCGCGACCTGAACGGCAACGGGGCGTACGACGGCGGCATCGAGGACGTGGCCGACGGTTTCGCCGACGTGCGGACGCCCGCCTCGGGAAATCCCGGCGACCCGAACTACGTGCCGGCGGTCTGCAACAACCCCAATGGCCAGATCGACCGCGCCCTCGATTTCTGCGATGCGAACGGCAACGGCCGATGGGACGTTCCCGAGCCCTTCGAGGACTTCCTGCGCATTTTCGATCCGGTCGCCGGCGCCTGGGTCAGGCTCGATCCCAGCGCCAACAACACGGACCCGGTCAACCGGGCCTGGGCGGAGAGCTACATCCGGGCCAACTATCCCGGCGACGCGGACGCGCTCATCGCCCGTTGCGGCAACGGCGTGTACGACGGACCGGACTTCTGGATCGAGGAAGGCAGCACCAAGATGACCGTGACGGGGGATCCGCCGTTCGTGCGGAACACCTTCACGCCCTCGCCGGAGCTGCCGGAAAACCCCACGGACTTCGACCGGCAGATGAACCGCTACCCGTGGGACTACACGGCCTGGTGGAACGCCTACTGGTTCGACATGCACGTGGCGGCGGGGGTTTCGCCGTTCGACGTGCCGCCGGCGCCCCCTCCGCCGCGCTGGGACCCGCGGATCCCGAACGTGATCGAGTTCAATCCGGCCGGGGCCAACCGGCCTTTCGAGCCCAACGTCGGCGGCACCTCGGCCCGCTCCGGCCTGGCCTGCACGCCGGACCCCAACGCCACCGATTGCACCAGCCTGCCGGCCCCGCCTCCCTTTTCGACCGGCGACGGCTCGATGGATTCCGGCCACGGCATGGCCTGGGGCGGCACCACCATCTATCCCGACGCGACCGGTTATTTCGACGGCCCGCGCGAGTTCTCCGACCTGCCCTCCTCGATGTATCACGCCCGCAGTCTGTCGGGGATCGACTACGGCGGCGACGGCCGGTTGGGCGAAGTGACTTCGCCTCACAACACGCTGATCTACGGGCACGACCGCGGCCCCAATGACCCCAATGCCGCCGGCCACAGCGGGCCGGACATGATCATCCCGGCGGCCGGGCCGGGGGCCTACAACGTTCATGGCACGCACGGCTACGACGCCGGCAACGTCCTCAACCTCGAGTGGCTCACCTGGATGCGCAGCAACGACGGCTTCGATCCCCAGACCGGGGCTCCGCTGGCCGGCGTCTACGAGACCTTCGGCCCGCAGATGGACCCCACGACCGGTCTGCCCCTCATCGACCCCAACACCGGGCTGCCGCTCATCGGGCGGCGACCGGACATCCTCAAGCGCGATTACAACCTGGACGGGCTGCTGGACCTGGGCAGTTGCCGGCATGCGGGCACGGAAAACTACGCGATGGACACCGACCCGGCCGGCGGCAACGACGGCGGACCGGGCGAGCCCTATCCGTTCAACCGCCGGCGGCTCACCGAAGACGTCATCGAGGCCCTGGATTCCAGCGTGGACTGGGACTACCTGGTGACCAGCTACGGCGATCCGCCCGACACCGTGGACGTGGTTTACGGCACGGTCCTGCTGCCGGAGGGCTCATTCCCCGACGGGCTGGCCGCCGGCGGCCGCGGGCTGTTCCAGTTGCCCGCGCCGGGCATGGACCTGCCGGTGTTCACCAACGACCGTCCGGGGGTCCCGCCCAAGCCGATTATGTTCTCCGACTTCGTCAGCGCCATGGGCACGGTGGGCGAGGCCGGCGGGCCGGACGCGGGCTACCAGGTCGGGCTGATGGCCCATGAGTTCCTGCACGTGTGGGAAGGCTACCCCGACCTCTACGACTACGACACCTACATCGGCGACTTCGAGAACTTTCCCGTCGGCGTGTGGGACGTCATGGCCGGCGGCGGGCTGGTCCATCCCTCGCCGGTCCTCAAGGAAAGCAGCGGGTGGATCGAGAGCACCAACCTCAAGGACATTTTGCAGCCCCTGGTGCCCACGCCCGTGCTGCTGTCGGATTACGCCTTCCACCCCACCGGATCGGTGTATTACTTCGAGAACGAGTCGTTCCCCGGCGAGCGGTTCTATTTCTGGCGCGTCACCGACGTCCGGCCGCCCATCCCCGAGCAGATCAACTTCTCGCGGAACCTGCCGGCCACCGGCGTGCTCATCATGCACACCGATATCGGCCCCAACCCGGAGGCCCTGCCGCTCCAGGCCCGCATCGGAACCCATTTCCTCTACAGCATCGTGCAGGCCGACGGCTTGCAGCAGCTCGAGAACGGCGAGAACGCCGGCGACTCAGGCGACCCCTGGCCGGGCTCCACCGGCAACACCGTCTTCAACGACGACAGCGACCCCAACTCGCGCTGGTACGGCAATACCCGCAGCGGCCTGGCCATCACCGACATCCAGAACTTCCCCGACGATTCGCTGGTGACGTTCCTGTGGGAGCCGCACCTGGTGCCGGAGTTCAGCTTCATCCGTCCGCCGGGGGGGAGCGTCACCAACGGCATGTTCAACCTGCGCGGGCAGGCCTACGACTTCTTCGGCGGCAGCAGCATCGAGATTTACGCCGACACCGACAACGTCGGATACGACGGCGTGCGGGTGGCCGGGCCGATCCCCAAGATCAACCCGGACGCGCTCCAGATGCTCATCCCCATCCCGCTGAACCTGCTGGTGAGCGACGGCGACTACTACTTCTACGCCCGGCTGATCCCCGGGGCGGGCCAGGACAACCGGCAGGAACCGCTCGTGTCGGCCGTTTTCCCCGGCTCCAGGAACCACGGCCGCGGGACGATCGGCGACCTGGCCGTGGACATCGCCCATTCCAGACTCGAGGTGTGGCGGATCACCTGCCTGGAGGACGCCGTGCCGGGCGCCGAGACCTGGGAGGTGTACGGCTCGATCTCCGGCTTGCAGCCACCCGCGACCACCGGCCAGACCTATCAGTTGCCCGCGGGCGGAATCTCCTTCCGCATCGACTGGACCGGAACCACCGGCGCCAACGCGGACGTGACCAACGCCGGGGGGCTCTACCGGCTGATCGACCCGGCGGCCTCGTTCGCCGGCGCCCAGTTCAAACTCAACGACGTGCTGCGGATCACCAGCGGCCCGCGCCCGGGCACCTACTACGTCAAGGCGGTCATCAACGCCCGCGAGCTGCTCATCGACCGCGACCCCGGCGACACCAACGGGGCCGGGGGCGTCGAGTACCGCCTGCACAGCTTCACCGCCGGCACCGAGTTCCTCGACGAGCAGGATTACTTCTGGTTCATGACCACCGGCAAGACCGCGTACAGCTCGCCGATCCGCGTCGAGCACGCCCAGTATAATCCTCAAATCTATCCCATTATCAATATTATCCAACTGGACGAGGATGCCAACCCCCTGCGCCGCGCCCCCCTGGCCCTGCGCTTCGACGGGAGCGCCACCCGGGATGAGTTCGGGCTGGCCAACCCGCAGCTCCAGTTCCAGTGGGACTTCGGCGACGCGACCGGCTCGACGCTTCCGCTGGTCGATCACACCTTCGCGACGCCCTTCCCTCCGCCGGCGGGGGTGACGGTCCGCCTGACGGTGACCAACCCGGCCACCGGGCGCAGCGGCGTCGCCAGCGTCAACCTGATCGTCAACCCCGCCGACAGTGATCGCGACGGCGTTGACGACACCGTCGATAACTGCCCCTTGAACGCCAACGCCGACCAGGCCGACGGCGACGCCGACGGCATCGGCGACGTCTGCGACACCTGCTTCGACACCGACGCCGACGGGCGGGGCGATCCGGGCGTGCTCACCAACCAGTGCCCGGACGACAACTGCCCGCTCGACTTCAATCCGCTCCAGGAGGACAACGACCGCGACGGCCTGGGCGACGCCTGCGACGACGACGACGACAACGACGGCGTGCCCGACGCGGCCGACAACTGTCCGACGATCGCCAACGGCAACCAGCTCGATACCGATCTGGACGGGCAGGGCGACGCCTGCGACGGCGATGACGACAACGACGGCGTCCCCGACGGGCAGGACAACTGCCCCATCGTGTTCAACCCCAACCAGGCCGACCGGGACCGCGACGGCGAGGGCGACGCCTGCGACGGAGACAACGACAACGACGGCATTCCCGACGACGGCGACCACAGCGGCGTGGCCGGAGACCGGCCCTGCACCGGCGGCCAGACCGTCGGCTGCGACGACAACTGTCCGACCCGTCCCAACGCCAACCAGCTCGACACCGACGGCGACGGCGTCGGCGACGCCTGCGACAACTGCCCGACGGTGGTCAACGTCAACGCCGCCCCCACCGACTGCAACGGCGACGGCGACACCGCCGACCCCGGCGAAGACGCCGGCAGGCAGTGCGATTCGGACGGCGACGGTCTGGGCGACGCCTGCGACGGCGACGACGACAACGACGGCGTGCCCGACGCGGCCGACAACTGCCCCGGCGTCAACAACCGCCCCAACACCGTCAAGACCGACTGCAACAAG
>JABRVU010000449.1:0-3380 GCA_039961895.1 Phycisphaerae bacterium
GGACGGCACCCACCTGACCGCGGACTTCTCGGCGATTCGGAATGACTGGCGCCTGACGCGGTTCGAGACCCGCGAGAACGCGGCCGACGTGCGGGCCATCATGGCCGCGCCGCCGGCCGACTCGGATCAAGGGGCCCGGCCGCCAGGCTGACGGCTGGCGCGCCGGTCGGCCATGCCCACTCCGCAACTTGAGCGGTGAGCCCAGGCTCACGAGAATCCGAGGATTTCGCCGGCCAGGTTGGCCGGCAGCACCGCGTAGTGCGAGGGCTCCATGGTCCAGCTTCCCCGGCCCTGGGTGAGGCTGCGCAGGTCGGTGGCGTAGCCGAACATCTCCTTGAGCGGCACCTGGGCGTCGATGACCCGCTGGTCGCCGCGGGTGCTGGAGTCGATCACCATGCCCCGGCGCCGCTGCAAGTCTCCGCTGAGCGGTCCGAAATAGGCCTCCGGGGCGACCACCTGGACCTTCATGATCGGCTCCATGAGCACCGGGCGGGCGGCGGTGGCGGCCTTGTCGAAGGCCAGGCGGGCCGCGGCCTCGAAGGCCAACTCCGAGCTGTCGGTCTCATGCTCGCGGGCCTCCAGGAGGGTGGTCTTGACGTTGATCATCGGATAACCGGCCAGCACGCCGGTCCTGGCCGCGTCGCGCACGCCCTGTTCGGCGGCTTTGACGAATTCCTTCCGCACGCTGCCGGGCGGTATGAGGTTGTAGAACACCACGTGCTCCTGGCCCGGCCCGGGCGTGAACGGCTCGACGCGCAGCCTGATTCTGGCGTAGTGCCCGCGACCCCCCGTCTGGCGGGCGAACTCCTCGGTGTGCTCGGCCGGGGCCGAGACCGTCTCGCGGTATGAGACCCGCGGCTTGCCCACCCGGACGGCCAGGTTGAAATCGCGCTGCAGCCGGTGGACCAGGATCTCCAGGTGCAGCTCGCCCATGCCGCTGATGAGCATCTGCCCGGTCTCCGGGTTGTGGTGGAAACCGAAGGTGGGGTTCTCGCGGGTCAGGAGGGTCAACGACTCGATCAGCTTGTCGCGGTCGGCCGAGGACTGCGGCTCGATGGACATGCTGATGACCGTTTCCGGGAACTCGATCTTCTCCAGCAGGACGGGGTGGCGGGTCTCGCAGAGGGTGTCGCCGGTCAGCGACTCCCTGAGGCCCAGGACGGCCACGATGTCGCCGGCCTGGGCCACGGGGATCTGCTCGCGCTGCTTGGCGAACATGCGGAACAGGCGGCTGACGTTCTCCTTGCGGTCGCGGGCCGGGTTGTAGACCCGGGCCCCGGCCTGGAGCCGGCCGGAATAGACGCGCACAAACGATAAATCCATCGGCTTATCCGCTACGACCTTGAACACGTAAGCCACCAGCGGAGCCTGGGGATCCGGCGGGCAGGGCACCGGCTTGCCCGGCCGGCCGGGCTGATCCGGGGCGTGCCCCACGATGGGCGGCAGGTCCAGCGGGCTGGGCAGGTAATCGACCACTCCGTCGAGCAGCTTCTGCACGCCGACGTACTGGAGCGCGGAGCCGCAGAAGACGGGCTGAATCTGCAGGGCGATGGTCGCCGCCCGCAGCCCGGCCCGCAGCTCCGCCGCGTCGATGGGCCGCTCGTGGATGAACTTCTCCATCAGCGGCTCGCTGGTCTCGGCCACCTTCTCTTCCAGCTCGTGACGGGCCCGCCGGGCGGCCTCGAGCAGCTCCGGGGGGATCGGCCGCTCCTCGAACCGCGAGCCGAGCTGCTCGCGGTGGTAGAAAAACGCGGTCATGCTCAGCAGGTCGATCAAACCCGCGAACTCGGCCGACGCCCCGATGGGAAGCTGCACCGGCACGGGGTTGGCCTGCAAACGCTGCCGGACGGATCTGACCGCGTACTCGAAATCCGCCCCCACCTTGTCCATCTTGTTGATGAAGCACAGCCGCGGGACGTGATACTTGTCGGCCTGCCGCCAGACGGTCTCGGACTGGGCCTCGACGCCCTCGCGGGCGTCGAACACCACGATGGCCCCGTCCAGCACCCGCAGGGAGCGCTCGACCTCGGCCGTGAAATCGACGTGGCCGGGCGTGTCGATCAGGTTGATGGTGTGGTCGCGCCACGGACAGGTGACCGCCGCCGAGTAGATGGTGATGCCGCGCTTCTGCTCCTCCTGGTCGAAATCCGTCACCGTCGTCCCGTCATCGACTTCGCCCATCTTGTGGGTCTTGCCGGTGTAATAGAGGACCCGCTCGGTGGTGGTGGTCTTGCCGGCGTCGATGTGGGCGGCGATGCCCAGGTTGCGGATTTTGCGAAGGTCAACGGCCACGGGCGACTCCAGTCGTGCCACTCGGAAACCCCGACACTCTATCGGAAGCCGGGGGCTTCCTCCAGCCGTCGGCGAAGCCGGCCGCCGGGGGGTGACGGGATCCGCGAGCCGCTGATCCCGCAGCGACCGGTGAGTGCGTGCCGGTCGTGTCAGGGTTTTGGGTCCTTCGCGGCCCGCGCGGGGCGGGCCGCTCCATTCTCGGCGCCCGCCTATCCGTGTCAGGCACCCGGTTTCGCCGGCTGGGGGTTGTTGGCGAGACAGTTGACTCCGGTTAGGATACTGACGGCTGCCTTCGGGCGGCCCGCTGGTTACGCGCGACCGGGATCGCCGGCCATCCATCCGGCGGGATGGAGGGCTCGCAACCCTCTGGATCGTAACAGCATAACGTCACAGCGGTTGAAGACCGAACACGAGCAACGCAAGATCGAGGCATCGATGGACCGTCGAACCTATGCTCCGATTGGACAGCGCATCGCACGACCGATAAGCGCGATTCTCGTGGCTTGCCTGGCCTGCGGGGTGATTTCCGGCGCGGCTTGGGCGGCCAACCCGACGGCCAGCGGCGTTTCCGGCTTTCAGGATTCGCCCAACAGCTTCCTCGTGCTCGGAACCCCCGGCGATGACGTGCTGGTCGTCGCGTTCGTGACGGTTACGACGGGGGCCATTTATCCCGGTGATCCGAATGCCAACCCGGTTTTGGATCCGGTACCCGACGCCGACGTGGTCATCCTGGAGGTTTTCGACCTTAACGGTACCGGCGGGCAGGAGCCGCTGTTTCAACTGGACCTGACCGGCCTGCCCTTTCCACCCACCTCACCGGCCGATGTGGCCACGTTGCAGGCGGCTTTCGACGCCACCTTTCCGCAGGAGGACACCTACGAAATCCTGCGCTTCGACCTGGACGACGGCGACGACATCATGGACGCCAGCCGGGTGGGCGGTGACAACGTCATCAACATCCAGGTGTTCCCCGGCGACGGAGACGACTTCCTGATCGGCGGCGAGGGGGACGACATCCTGTCCGGCGGCGCCGGCGATGAGGTCATCTTCGGGGGCCTGGGCAACGACATTCTGCTGGGCGGCGCCGG
>JABRVU010000450.1:0-8773 GCA_039961895.1 Phycisphaerae bacterium
CTCGTAATGGGCGGCCAGCGACAGGCCGGGGACGACCGGCAGTTCCGCCGGCAACAGCGAGCGCTGGATGTCGGCCACCACGCGCATCTCGCGCTCCACGATCGCGTAGGCCCGCTTCAGCTCGTCGGACAGCACCAGGTTGAGCGTGGCCCGCCCGAACAGGTTGCTCATCCACACCCATTCGGGCAGGTATTGCGGGTCGAAGCCGTCCGGAACCCTGCGCAGCAGAACGACCATGTTCAGGCTCACGCCCTGGTCGAAGTTGGGAATGGCCAGCAGCGAGCGCTGGCCGGCCAGGTGATCGGCGGCGGGGTCGTCGGGCGCCACGCGCAGGTCGTTGATGATCCGCGGACGGTCGCCGTAGAGCAATTCGCCCAGCAGCCCGCCCTCCAGCAACGGCAGCCGTTCAGGCTGGCGCCAGGGGTTGATCCGCTCCGCGAACCGGTGGCTGCGCGTGATGCGGTACTGCGGCGGAGGCAGGTTGCGCCGGCTGAGGGCCAGCAGGCCGTCGGTCGGCAGCAACGCCCGCATCCGGGCCGCGTAGGCGTTGACCATCTCCTGCGGATCGGTCTGGCGGCTCATCTCGCGCATGGTCTCGACGATGGCGGTCAGACGCTCCTGCCAGCCTGCCCCCCCGACTCCGGATAACGGGGAGAGGGCGCTCATGTCGGATGGCCCTCCGCCGGCACCAGCAGCTCGAGGCCGTAACGAGGCGCGAGGGCCTTGATGCGTTCGATGTCCTGGGGTCCGGGGGGACGCGGTTCCGCCGGGCCGTCGGGCGGGACTTCACCGATCTCCACGAAAAAGTTCTCGAACCCGGCGGGCGTCACCAGGAACAGCAGCCGGGCGGGCAACGAACCGCCGTTGCGGAAATGATGGGGCACGTCCCTGGGCCCGTAGACCACGTCGCCGGGGCCGGCCGACAGCTCCCGACCGCCCACGGAAAACGTCAACCGGCCTTCCAGAATCAGGAACGTCTCGTCCTCCCGGTGGTGGACGTGCGGCGGGGTGCCGTTGCCGGGCGCGATGCACAGCTCGACCAGCGCGTGCGTGCCGGCCGTGTCGGCGCCGGTGAGCTTGAGCGTGTAGACGTCGCCCAGGACGAAGAGTCTTCGCCCCTTACCGGCCGGGACGATCTGGGGAGCCGCGGTCGTGCTCATCGGGCGCGTCCTTTCATGCCAATCACCGCGTCGAGGCCGGGGCCACCAACCCTCGTGCCGACCGGTCCGGGGCCGATGCCCGATCGCTGAGGCGCACGCGAGTCAGGCGCGCAGCTTGCGGATGGTGGCGGTCACGTCGGCGGCGATGCGCTGAATCGCCTGCTGTTGAGCCGGATCCTTGAGCGAGCCGTCCGGGTTGAAGGCCTCATGGGCCCTGGCGACGGCCAACTGCTCGGGCAGCACGATGACCTTGATGTTGCCCAGGATCATCCGCACGCTGACCAGCCCGCGCAGCCCGCCGAGGGCTCCCGGCGAGGCGGCCATCAGCCCCGCGACCTTGCCGGCGAAACAGCCCAGCGGCTCCTCGCCCGGCGCCGGCCGCGAGACCCAGTCGATGGTGTTCTTGAGCACGGCGGAGATCGAGCTGTTGTATTCCGGTGCCGAGATCAACAGGCCGTCGTGGGCCAGGAAAAGGTCCTTGAGTTTTCGACCGTTGGCCGGCAGTCCCTCGGCCCGCTCGAGGTCTTCGTCGAAGATCGGCAGCGGGTAGTCGCGCAGGTCGATGCAGGTCACCTCCGCGCCGGCCGCGCGGGCCCCGGCCGCGGCGAGCTGAACCAGCTTCTTGTTGTACGAATCCGCGCGGAGACTCCCCGCGAACGCGAGAATCCTGGGAACAGCGGGCATGTGTACCATCCGGCTGGAAACTCGGGAGTGCGTTCTCGAACCCGCGCGGGGCCGGCTTCCGGCCGGTCGGTTGTGCGGGTTTTTCGATGCACTCGCTTGGGCCTCGAACGCGCCCCTTAGTGTGGCGATCCGGCGGCTTTTTTGCAACTCTCCGCCGGAATTCGCGGTTGCGGCCGGTCCGTGACGCGATCGGCGGCGGGGGCTGCGTCCCTTCCAGGACCGCGGCGACCTGTTGCCGCGGGGTCGGCCGGAAAGCGGGTTGCGGCCAGGATTGGCCGCGGTCCCGAGCCAAACGAGTGTCCCCGCAGGTCCCCTCGACCGGCTGGAAACCGTTCCCACATTCGATCGGGTCGTGCCGGTGTCATTTCAGCATCCTGGAAGATACAATGCACGAAGTCCTGACGTCCGGCGGGCGTGGGAGCCTGGTCGTGCCGAGGTTGCGGGGGTGGGCGCCTTACGGTTCAAACCCGAGATGAACGAGCAGCAGAACCAGCTTGAATTCCTCGCCAGTCTCAAATGGCCGGACCGCCGGCAGCGACTCGAGGAGCAGGCCCGGATCGCGCGGTCCCTGACGCCCGACGAGCGCCTGTTGCGCGTGGACGCCCTCAGCCGGCTGTGCCTGGCCCTGGCCCGCTCGGCCGGCAACCTGGAGGCGGCCCGGCGCTACCGGGAATGGCGCGAGGCCCAGTGGCGCCGACGCATCCGCGAGGTCATCCGGCACGATGAGCGCACACGATCCGGAAACGCATGAGTCGGTCCTGTCGGCGATGCTGGCCGTCGCCGGCGTCCTGGAAGCGGAAGGCAGCCGATACGCGTTGATCGGGGCCCTCGCCGCGGCCCAGCACGGCGTGATTCGCGCCACGCAGGATGCCGATTTCCTTGTCACCGTCCCCCCCCTGCGTCTGCCGGCTTTGCTCGAAAGATTGCGGGAATCAGGATGCACGATCGAGATGGCGCGCGTCATGCGCGAATGGACCTCCGAGCACCTGGCCCAGTTCCATTATCACGACGTACCCATTGACTGGATCGAACCGGTGATTCCGCTCTTCCAGAAGGTTCTGGAGCGCGCCGCCGCGCGGGACGTTCTCGGCCATCGGGTTCGCGTGGCGGACGCCGAGGGGACGATCCTGATGAAGCTGGCGGCCTTTCGCCCCGAAGATCGAAGGGACGTTGAGGCCTTGGCGTCCGTCTGCCGCGGCGTGGATTGGAACTTCGTGCGCGCCCAGCTCGCAACCGTTTTCGGTCCCGAGGACCAACGGCTGGTTTGGCTCGCGTCCCACGCCAACGATGGGCACGGGCAGCCGGCGAGGGACACCTGAGAGCGGCCCGCCGCGTTCACTTCAGCTCCACGCTCCAGTAGGCGTGGTCGAGGAACTGCTGCCACGAGCGGTAGCGGTCGTGGGAGAGCTGGAGGTTGATGACCGGGGAGCGCTTGGGCTTGACCGGCTTGGCGATGAGGCTCATGCCGGCCTGCTCGGGGGTCCGCCCGCCTTTGCGCACGTTGCACTTCAGGCAGCAGCAGACCACGTTCTCCCAGGTGGTCCGGCCGTGCTGGCTGCGCGGGGTGACGTGGTCGATGCTCAGCTCGCTGGAGGCGAACTTCTTGCCGCAATACTGGCACCGCCCGCCGTCGCGGGCGAAGATGTTCCGGCGGTTGAGCTTGACGTCCTTGCGCGGCAGGCGGTCGTAGAGCACCAGCCGGATGATGCGCGGAACCACCAGGTGGATCCGCGTGGTGCGGACCCAGTCGTGCCGATGGGGTTCGAACTGCTTCTTCAGCTCGCTGAGCTGGACCCAGGAGTTGAAGTCGTAGGAGACGTACTGGCCGTCCTCGTCGTGGATGACCTCGGCCAGCTCGCGGTACAGCAGCGAGAAGGCGCGCTTCGCCGTCGTGACCCGGATGGCCATGTAGTTCCGGTTCAGGATGAGCACGTGGCAGCCCAGTCCCGGTGCCGGATCGAGCGCGGCTGTGAGAACGCCGGTAGGGAAGACGCAACCTCCTTTCCCGCCACATCAGCGCGGTGCCTGCCTTGAATTATAGCCCGCGGCTCAGCGGCGTGCAATCGGACGCTCCGCTGGAGCGCCCCTTTTTTGATCGGGCGAAACGCCCCGATGCAGAGGGAGCGGCGTCACGGCAAGGAGGCGGTCTGGGGCGGCAAGGAGTGCTCATGGTCACCCACGAGTTGCATTCGCATTCGCTGACAATCGCTGAAACCGTCCATTTCCCAAGGCTGTTTTCCCGTGACCACCCGCATCCGACGAACCTCCACCGCGGTGCCATCCGAAAGCACACGCGCGGGACGCTGATTTCTCGCCGCCCCTTTCTCCCTTCCCCAGCGTTGCAGCACGCAACGCAGGGGTTGGTTTCGCCGGACGGCAGCGAACAGGCCAAGCCCTCGGCCCGACGGGATTCACTGCCTCGGTACGGTTCCCGACGCCTCCTCAACGCCGCGAATGTCCCCGGCCGACGACAGGAGGTCGGGGCCGAAGCGAAACGCAGCGGGTGCAGGGTCGCCGTGCGTGTCGGCCCGTCGCGTCCGTCCAGGCCCCCGCTTTCCATCGGGCCACGCCGTTCCCCGACCGGGCATTCCGCTGGCCAGGCCATACTCTACTCTGCGCTCGGTCAAGCAGGGGGTGGCTCCAATCGAACCAGACTTGAGCGACCGGCCGGGGGACACTAGAATCCGTCCTGTTTCGACCCCAGAGACCACCCATTCGGACCGGCTGGAAGCGAGACGCGCGCCATGGGAAACGAGAAAGCCCGGTTATGACGGTGCTGGAATGCAACGGTCGAGGCCGGCCCCTGCGCGGGTCGCGCCACGGTCTGCGCTTCCGGCGGGCCGCCGGCAGGCAGGACCGTCATCCCGGGCCGGGCCCTTGGGAACACCACGGGCCTTCATCCGCTTTCCCATGCTCCGACTCCCCCGCCTCCGAAGATAACCAGGAGGAGCCATCGTCATGAAGCTTTCCCGCCGCATTCAGCAGCTCGAGGAGTCGGCCACGCTGGCGGTCAGCGCCAAGGCCGCCGCCATGCAGAAGCAGGGCATCGACGTGGTCAGTTTCGGCGCCGGCGAGCCGGACTTCGGAACGCCGCAGCACATCAAGGACGCCTGCACCGCCGCCCTGGCCGCCGGGCACACCGGCTACGCCAAGCCGGCCTCGGGGATTCTGGCCGCCAAGGAGGCGGTCTGTTCCAAGCTCAAGCGCGAGAACGGGCTGGAGTACAAGCCTTCGCAGGTGCTCATCACCGTGGGCGGCAAAGAGGCCCTGTTCCTGGCCTCCATGTGCCTGCTCGACGAGGGCGACGAGGCCATCCTCCCCGTGCCCTACTGGGTCTCGTACCCCGAGCAGATCAAGCTGGCCGGGGCGAAGGTCGTGCCCGTGGTCGGCGACGAGTCGCGCAGCTACAAGCTCACCGCCGACCAGATCGCCGCGGCCATCACTCCGCGCACGCGCGTGCTCATCTTCAACTCGCCCAGCAACCCCGGCGGGTTCACCTACACGCCCGAAGAAGTGCGGGCCATCGCCGACGTGGTGGCCGGCAAGGACATCATCGTCTTCAGCGATGAGATGTACGACCGGCTGATCTTCGGCGACCAGCGTTTCGTCAGTTTCGCCGCCGTCCGGCCGGGGGTGTACGACCAGACGCTGACCTTCAACGCCGGGTCCAAGACCTACTCGATGACCGGGTGGCGCGTCGGGTACGTGGCCGGTCCGCAGACGATCATCGACAACATGGCCAAACTGCAAAGCCAGACCACCAGCGGGACGGCCACCTTCAACCAGTACGCCCTGGCCGCCGCCCTCAACGGCGACCAGGCCCCGGTCGAGGCCATGCGCCGGGAGTTCGAGCGCCGGGCCGAGTACATGCACGACCGCCTCAACGTCATCCGGGGCGTGACCTGCGTGCGGCCCACGGGGGCGTTCTACGCCTTCCCCAACGTGTCGGGCGCCTACGCCGCCCTGGGCGTCAAGGGCTCGCTGGAGTTCTCGGCCAAGGTCCTGGAGGAGGCCCACGTGGCCCTGGTGCCCGGCGAGGCCTTCGGCTGCGACGCCAACGTCCGTCTGTCCTTCGCCACCAGCATGGACAACATCCGCAAGGGCCTCGACCGGCTCGAGAAGATGCTGGGAAGGAAGTAGGCGAGGGGCAGCCATTCTGGGTGGGCCATCAGGATCATGCCCACGGCCGCGGGGGCGTTCCCGCGCCGCCTCGCTCGCAGCGGCCTGAAGTTCGAGGTGTGTCGTGGACCGGCCGGCGGAGAGCGGCGGGCGCGTCAACGGAACTGGAAGGCGTAGAGGTCGGTGTCGCGGTAGACCACGCGCAGCCGGACCGGCCGGCCAACCAGGGATGAGACGTCCGATCGGCCCTTCCAGCGCACCTGGCGGTTGATCTCGTTGGCGTTGTGGATCAGGTCGCAGTCGTCCAGGGAATGGCCGGGCAGGGGCCTGCCGGTCTCGTCCTGAAGCTCGCAGCGCAGCATCCCGGTGGCCGAGGTGTCCACGTTGAGCACCAGCTCGCGCCCGGAGAACTTGAGCGGCTCGGTGGTGAACTCGCCGCCGGCGTAGGCGGCCCGGGCGGAGACGAACCCGTCGCGGCGGAGCACCAGGCGGCTGATGGCCTCGGGTCCGTCCCCGGCCTGCAAGCCGGCGGCCGTGAGGAGCTGCTTGTTGCGCTCGTCGCGCTCCCAGCCGTGGGCGTGGCTGGTGCCGATGTAGTACATGTACATCTCGCGGCCGTCGCGCGAGGGCACCACCCCGTACATGATCCGGGCCCCTTTGTCGTCGAAGGCGCCCTTGAGCCCCAGGCGCACGAAGGGGCGGCGGTCGAAACGCTCCCAGTGCACCCCGTCGCGGCCGGCCGCGAACTGCGTGTGCAGCGTGCCCGCGTTGCGCGGAACCTCCTTGGGGAACTCGGCCATCACCCCGGGCACGAAATGGAAGTAAACCGCCGGGAACATGTAGTAGGCGTCCTGGGCCCAGGGATACTTGATGACTCCGTTGGTGTAATAGTCCACCAGGACGTGCGGCCCGACCTTGGCGTCCTGGTCGTCGGGAGCGATCACGATGGGAGCGGCCTGGGCCTCCTGGAAGCCGCCCAGCACCGGCGATTCGCTGCGCGACACGGTCCGGAACCGCGGGCCGTCCACGCGGACGTTCCGCCGCATGTAGGCCACGTACCTGTTGATCCGGTCGTCCCAGATGATGACGTTCTGGGTGTCCAGGTGCTGCGGCTTGCCGTCCGGCGGCGAGAAGGACAGGATCTTCTCATGGGTGCGCTTCCAGTGGACGCCGTCGGGTGAGGAATACAGATCCACGAAGGGCGGCTCGATCATCTTGAGGGTCATGCGGAAGCGCTGCTCGGGCGGGGCGTTGGGGTCGATGAAGACCATGCCGCCCTCGGCGACGGCCTCGGTGCCGGCGGCGCTATGCCCGATGACGATGTTGTTGCGCCGGTCGCCCTGGTACTCGGTCAGGCCCAGGGCGGGCTTCTCCCAGGTGATGCCGTCCTTCGAGCGGGCGTAGCAGGTGCCCACGCCGCCCTCGTACCACATGTGATAGGTGCCGTTCTCCTCCAGCACGCTGTTGTAGATGCCGACGCCGCTTTCCCAGGGTCGGTCGGCCACGAGGGTCATCTCGCCGGTCTTGACCGGCGGATGCACGACCAGCTCGACGTTCCGCGACTTCTCCAGGAAGCGCCGGTCGATGAACACCTGCCGGCGACTGCCGATGTCCAGCACGCCGGGGGCCTGATCCGCTCCCGCGGCCGCGGACAAGGGTCGAGGTTGCGTCCCGACCGACGCCAGGAACGCAACCATCAGGAGCGGACGGTATTGCAGGCGGCCAAGCCCACGACTGCTCACCTTCATGCGTGAAGCCCTTCCCGTTCCCTCGACCATCGACCGGCTGGAAGCCGGCTCCACGCGGGCTTGAGGATGGGCTCTTCCGCGACCGACTCCCTTTGCGCCGACGCACGTTCGCATCTTCGCACCTTGGTCCTTTCTCGCCCGTCACTTCGATCCGGCCGGCTCGAAGCGCAGCCCGCCGTCGGGGCCGATAAAGGCCTCGGCGCCCTTGCTCGCCAGGGCCGCCACCTGTTCGGCGGTGAGGGCCCGTCCGTAGACCAACACGTCGTCGAGGTTGCCGCGAAGCTGCTCGGCGCTGCCCAGTTCGAGGTCCTCGCCGACCATGAGATCGCGGCAGAGCTTCACCGGCGCGCCGCCCGGCAGCCAGCCGTCGCCGGCCGGTTTGCCGTCCAGATAAAAGCGGACGTATCCATCGTCATAGGTGACGGCGAAGTGGTGATAGGCGTCGTCCGCGAACTTCAGCGGCTCGGACTCGATGGGGATGCCCTTGCAGATCAGCCGCAGGCCCGCGATCGCCCGTCCGGTCGGGTCGCAGTCGAAGACCAGCTCGGAGGTGTTCACCGGGCGGTTGCCGTTGTAAGCGCTGAACAGCCGGGCGTGGGCCTTGTCGGTGTTCTGCGTGACCAGGGCCAGCGTGAAGCGGGTGCCCAGGCTGGTGGTGCCGCCGATTTTGAGGCGGTGCAGCGGATGCCACGGCGAGGCGAAGGTGAGCGACTTCTTGCCCCTGGCCGCCTCGGACGGCTCGCGCGTCCGGCGGACCGTGCCCATGATCGTCAGCTCCTGGTACCCGTCGGCCCAGAGCTTGTCCTTGAAGTCCGGCCCGTAATCGCCCTCGAAGGTATACAGAACCTGGAGCGGGACGGGCTCGGGCTCGTCGAGGACGGTCAGCCTGCCGGCCAGAAAGGAATAGATCGAGGCGTTGCGCATCACGAAGCGCAGCCGGACCACGTCGACCCCCTCCGGCCAGGCCGGCTTGCCGCGCCAGGTGACCACCTGATCGACCTTGTCGGCCTTGAGCGGGTCGCAGTCCTGACGCGAGAAGCCCGGCAGCACGCTCCCCTGCTC
>JABRVU010000451.1:0-2455 GCA_039961895.1 Phycisphaerae bacterium
GTTCAGAACGGCGACTCGCCCAGCAACTGGCGCGTGTAGGCCAGCAGCCGTTCGGTCAGCCAGGGCACCAGGGCCAGCGATACGCCGACCATGGCGATGATCTTGGGCACGAAGGAGATGGTCTGCTCCTGAAGCTGGGTCATGGACTGAAACAGCGAGATCATCAGGCCGACCAGCAGCCCGATGCCCATGATCGGAGCGGCCACGATCAGGACCATCAACAGCGCCTCACGGCCCCAGTCCAGGGCCTCACCGGGGGTCATCAAAGATCTCCTCGCGGGCCGCCGACCGGGGAACGGGAGGACGACGCCGGACAGGTTCGTCCCGCACCCCGAACCCTGATCTCCTTGCCCGCTTCATGGCTTCGCCGCCTCTCGCCGCTCATCTCTTCCTTTCGCCACCCTCACGTCGCGAATCCGCTCAGCAGCGACCCGATCACCAGGTGCCAGCCGTCGGCCAGCACGAACAGCAGCAGCTTGAACGGCAGCGAGATCAGCACCGGCGGCAGCATCAACATGCCCATCGAGATCAACACCGTGGCGATCACCATGTCGATGACCAGGAACGGCAGGTAGATGCGAAAGCCGATGATGAAGGCCGTCTTCAGTTCGCTGAGGATGAACGCCGGTATCAGCACCCGCGTGGGGACGTCGGCCCGGGTGATCCGTTCATCGGCCGGAATCTCGCGCCGCTGGGCGTATTCGAGGAACAGGAAGATGTCCTCTTCGTTGCGCGTCCGTTCGATCTGGGCGAACATGAACTCGCGGGCGTGCAGGTCGGCGATGCGGATGGCCTCGCTCTGGGTCATGCCCGGAGCGTTGTCCAGCCAAGGCCGGACGGCCTGGCTGTAGATCCGCTCATAGGTGGGGGCCATGACCAGGAAGGTGACGAACAGCGACAGCCCCACCACCACCTGGCTGGGCGGAAGCTGCTGGGTGCCCATCGCCTGCCGCAGCAGCCCCAGCACCACCAGGATGCGGGTGAAGCAGGTGGTCATCATCAGGATGGCCGGGGCCAGCGACAGCACCGTCAGGATGACGAAGACCTTCAGGCTGCCGCTCATCTCCTCGCGCGTGCCGGCCACGGGCACCACGCGGGTCAGATCGGGCAGGCCGAGGCCGTTGTCGATCGCGGGCGACGGGGCGGGCGACTGGGCCCAGACCACGACCGGCAGCGCCAGCAGCGCCGCCGTCGTCATCCACCCGAGCGAGCTTCCATGCCCTGACATGCGCGTCTCCAACGCGATTCCAGAGATCACCGAGGATGGGAAGAGTACTCAGTTCTCGAGAGCCGGTCCGATGCTCCCAACTGCCGGCTGAAAACCGACAACCGACAATTCGATCCTCACGCCACCCGGCTTTGGCCCAAGCGCCTGACCTTCTCGATCAATCCGCGGACCGGGCCGACGGCCCCGAGCGGCACCTCCGCTTCCGGGTCCTCCTCGAAGGCCCCGAGCTCGCGGTCCAGCGACCCGCCGAAGACCGCGCCCGCCGGTTCATGGCCGCGCCCGGCGGCCCGGCCGATCAGCATCGCCACCTGCTCGGGGTCGTCCACGATGCACACCGTGCCGATCCGCTCCGGCGTGACACCCACCAGGACCAGTCGCCCGCCGAGCTTGACCAGCACCAGGCTCTGCCTGCCGGACAACGGCAGCCGGGCCACGATCTCCATCACGCCTGAACCGCTGATCAGCCGGCGCGCGGGCATGTACTTCCTGACCACCCAGGCGGCGGCCGCGATCAGGGCCAGGACGGCCAGCAGGGGAACGAAATCGCCCCACCGCCCGATGCCGCCCGCGCTTACCTGGCGATTGACCACCCGCCGGTCCGAATCGAGCGGCCCGTTCACCGGCTGAGCGGCCTGGCCGGCGGCGGGCTGGTCGGGGCGTCTGATCTCCAACTGCGCTTCCGAGGCTGCGGCCGGTCGCGTCACGGGAGTGGCGCCGAGTATGTCGCGCCGCGGCGGAACCAGCCGGCTCTGGCCGGCGGCGTGATCGGACTCCGCCCAGACCGTGCCGGCGCCGGCCGCCGACACCGCCGTCGCCAGTGCCCACATCACGGAGCCCCGTCGCGTCATAACGGCTCTTCCTTCACGATGTCGTTGATCCGCACGCAGAAGTTGTCGTTGAGCACCAGCACTTCGCCGCGGGCCACCAGCCGGTCGTTCACGAACACGTCCACCGGGTCGCCGGCCAGCTTGTCCAGCTCGACCACCGAGCCCTCGGCCAGGCGGAGCACGTCGTCGATCAGCATCCGGCTGCGGCCCAGCTCGATCTTGACGTTCAGTTCGACGTCGCGCAGCAGATCGATGCCCTGAATCTCGACGTGGTCCTTGTCGGCGCGGTCCAGCTCGGGAATCTCGAACGGAGCGGTCTTGAGCGCGCCGAAATCCGAAGCGGACGACTCGACCTGCCTGGAAACGTCGCCGAAGGGCCCGCCCCCCGATTCGGCGACGT
>JABRVU010000452.1:0-2836 GCA_039961895.1 Phycisphaerae bacterium
GTTCTGAGGGTCGTACGTGCCGTAGGTGAACACCGCCCGGAAGGGGGTGTGGTTGATGAAGGCGACGCGGACGTTGCCGCGCTGGCCGGGCGTGTTGCCGCCCAGCGAGGCGGTGTTGTTGAGAAACGTGTCCAGGTCGCAGCCCGCCGTCCCGGCCAGGGCGGCGACGGTCAGCCAGGATGCACCGATTGCATGGACGAACGTGCCTGATCCGCGCATGGAGCCCTCGTCGATCCGCTCATAACCCCCCGTGCCACCGCGGTTTCATCGGCAGGGGGGCGTCCTGGGCATTAGAATCGACCGATCGGGGTTGTCAACGCTTGACTATCGGGCCTCGGCGGGCGATAGTAGAGGCAAGCCAACGGAGAGAGCCGGGCACCCGGCCGCCGAAGGGGCAAGTTCTTCGGAACGAAACTCTCAGGCAAATAAGACGTTGGCTCCGAAAGCCGGTCCGGCGGAACCGCCCGTCGTCCGGCCCGACCTCTGAAGAGTCGTTGCCACCCAGGCTCCGCCCCGCGCGGGCGATCCCTGGGGCCTTCCGCGACAGAGGTATTCCCTGGCGAACAATCGGTTGGGTTTCTTGGCCGGCAGGAGTCACCATGCCCGCAAGAATCGTGGTCCTGGACGGTTACACGCTCAACCCCGGCGACAACCCCTGGACGGAGGTGGCGGCGCTGGGCGATCTGACGGTGTACGACCGTACACCGCCCGATCAGATCGTGGCCCGGTCGGCCGGCGCCGACATCCTGCTGACCAACAAGACCCCGCTGACCGCCGAGACGATCTCGCAACTGCCGAACCTGAAGTTCATCGCGGTGCTGGCCACGGGATACAACGTGGTGGACGTGGCCGCCGCCCGGAAGCGCGGCATCCCGGTGTCCAACGTGCCCATCTACGGCACCGATTCGGTGGCCCAGTTCGTGTTCGCGCTGCTTCTGGAGCTGTGCCATCACGTGGCTTTGCACAACGACCTGATTCACCAGGGCGAATGGCCGCGGCGGGAGTGGTGCTTCTGGAATACGCCCCTGATCGAGCTGGCCGGCCGGACCATGGGGCTGGTCGGCTTCGGGCGGATCGGACGGCGGGTGGGCGAGATCGCCCATGCCTTCGGCATGGCAGTATTGGCCCACGATACCCATCCCGGCGCCGAGCCGGGCTATCAGCCATTCGCCTGGGCCGGCATCGAGGAGATTTTCTCCTCCGCCGACGTGGTGTCGCTGCATTGTCCGCTGACCGCCGACAATGCCGGCCTGGTCAACGCGCGGCTGCTGGGGCGGATGAAGAAAGAGGCGTTTTTCATCAACACCGCCCGCGGGCCGCTGGTCAATGAACAGGACCTGGCCGCTGCCCTGCGGGACGGAAAACTCGCCGGGGCGGCGCTGGACGTGGTCAGCCGCGAGCCGATCGAGGCCGGGCATCCGCTGCTGAGCGCGCCCAACTGCATCCTGACGCCGCACATCGCCTGGGCGACGGCGGCGGCCCGGCGGCGGCTGACCCGGACGACGGCCGAGAACGTGGCCGCCTTCCTGGCCGGAAAGCCCATCAACGTGGTGAATGAGCGCGTGTCCTGAACGTGTGGGACCGGCCACCGGCCGGTCGGTGTTCGGCCTTGGGGATGCCTCCGAGGCAACCCCAGACCAAGGTCGGCGCGACCGCCGGCCGCAGTGACAGTCAAGAGGGATCCCGTGCGATTCGCAGATCGACTCCAGCGGCTGGGAAGCGAGACGGCCTTCGCGGTGTCCATCGAGGCCGCCGCCTGGGCGGCCAAGGGCCACCGCGTCTATCCCTTTCATCTCGGCGACATGAACATCCCTACGCCGGCCAACGTGGTCGAGGCCGCCTTCAAAGCGATCAAGGACGGCAAGACCGGCTACTGTTCCAACTATGGTATCACCCCTCTGCGCGAAATCCTCGCCGCCGACATCAACCGCTCGCACGGCACCCACTACACCCTCGACAACGTGGCCATCCAGCCGGGCGGCAAGCCGGTCATCGGCAAGTTCATCCTGGCCATGATGAACCCCGGCGACGAGGTCCTCTACCCCAACCCCGGCTATCCCATCTACGAGTCGCAGATCGAGTTCCACGGGGGCAGGGGCCTGCCCTATTCTTACCGCGAGGGCAAGGACAACTTCGAGATCGACGTCGACGCCATCGAACGGATGATCACTCCGCGCACCCGGCTGATGATCCTCAACGACTGGCAGAACCCCACCGGGGCCGAGGCCGGCCCGCGCGAACGCGAACGCATCGCCGAGCTGGTCCTCAGGCATGACCTCTTCGTGCTCTGCGACGAGGCCTATTTCGACATCCGTTACAGCGGCCGGAGCACCTCCCTGGCGTCGCTGCCGGGCATGGAGGAGCGCTGTCTGATCCTCTACACCTTCTCGAAGAAGTTTGCCATGACCGGCTGGCGGCTGGGGGCGGCGGTCGGGCCCAAGCCCCTCATCGAGGTCATCGCCAAGCTCAACGTCAACGATGAATCGTGCAGCAACCACTTCGTGCAGTACGGGGTCATCGAGGGGCTGACCGGCGACCAGTCCGGCTGCCGGCGGATTCTGCAAACGCTCAAGGAGCGGCGCGACGTGGCCGTCCGGCTGCTCAACGACATCCCCGGCGTGAAATGCTTCCGCCCCGAGGCCACCTTCTACCTCTTCCCCAACGTCACCGGGCTGATGCAGCGCAAGGGCCTGGCCGACTACGACGCCCTGCGCACCGCCGTCCTGCACGAAACCGGGGTGAGCTTCTGCACCCGGCGGCACTTCGGCCGCCCGCTGGACGGCGAAAACCAGTTCTACGTCCGCCTGGCTTATTCCGGCATCGACGTCGCCGACAT
>JABRVU010000453.1:0-5712 GCA_039961895.1 Phycisphaerae bacterium
GTAGAGGGGAGTGGGGGATTCACGAACATCGCCGGGTTGGGCGGTCCTGGTCGGAGAAGGCCGAGTCAACCGATCAGGAAGCAGCTTCGGCGTGGTCCGGCCGGTATTGGCCCTGCGGGGCGGCCAGCAGGGCCAGCAGGGCCAGCAGATAGACCCCCATGCCACCATAAAGAACCGCGGTAAAGCTGGTGAACATGGCGGCCAGCACGGCCAGGACCGATCCCAGCACCGTGGTGCAGGCATTGACGCACCAGCCCCAGGGCACGAAGCCCGGATACAACCGTTCCGCGACGCGCACCCCGGTGGGAAAGGGCATGCCCATGAGCAGGCCCAGGGGCAGCAGGGCCACGACCGCGACGCCGGCCCGCACCGGCAGCGAAAAGGCCAGCGCGGAGGGGAGTTGATGGTTGATGAGCCAGGTGGTCCCGAAGATGGCGGCGGCCAGCAGCAGCAGGATGACGGCCCCGCCGGCCTTGGGTGCCCGCTGCGTCAGCCGCTTGGCCAGGAAGCTGCCCAGGCCGCAGAACACCAGCAGACTGAACAAGGTCACCGCCATCGAGTAGACCGGCCCGCCCAGCAGCACGGTGAGCTTCTGGAGCAGCATGATCTCGACGGCGATGAAGCCCAGCCCGATGGCGCCGAAGTAGAGCAGGACGCTGAAGGCCCCCGGCCGGCCGCGAAGAGCCGATGAGCGGCCGCGCATCGGCCAGAGGATGAACAACCCCCCGATCACCACGATCTGCGCCAGGCAGCCCAGCAGGATCATCAGGCCCAGCGGCAGCCGGTTGACCGGATCGCCCCCGTACGTGGCCGTGAAGGGGTGCCGCAGGTTCGAAAGGCGGTAATAATTGAAGAAGAAGGGCGAATCGTCGCTGCACGGCGCGATGCGATAGTCGTAATCGGCCAGGGCGCGATCGAACTCCCCCGCGGGAGCGCGCAGAAAGTGGTTGAACCACCTGGCGCTCACCGCGGGCTGATACTTGTTCCCCTCGCCGACGAGCCGGTCGTAGGCCCCGCTCTCCGGCGGCGTCAGCGGATCGTAGATCAGGTCGAAGCGCAGCCTGCCCGCCCACTCGCGCACGCGCTGGATCTCCTCGGGGCTGAAGGGCCGCTTCTTCACCACGATGTCGGCCCAGGGCGAATGCCCGGCGTGGGCCGGAGCGGCCAGCACCAGCAGGTGCTGGTCGGGCCGGGCGACCCCGCGCTTCTCGAGGGCCGCCCGGATGGTGACCGCCAGGCGCAGCGACTCCCGCGGAGGGGTGAACAGCCATCGCGAGTACGACAGCACCCCGTCGTCGGTCAGGGCATTCAGGCAATCGTCGATGGCCTCGAGCGTGTAGAGGTAGTTCTCGGAAAGGGCATAGGCCCCGGAGGCCAGGGCGCTGAAGGTGTCCACACCGGAGAGCTGGATGACGTCGTACTTCCGATCGGTCGCGGTCAGATAATGGCGGCCCTCCGCGACGACCACTTCCACGTCCGGGCGGTTGTAGAGCCCGCCGGCGTAATCGTTGAACTCGTCCCGGACGAAGCGGATGGTCCAGGGGTTGATATCGACGGCCGTGACCCGCGGCGCCCCGTGGTAGAGAGCGATGGCCACGTCCACGCCGCCGCCGGCGCCGATCACCAGCGCGCCGCCGCCGGGGCGGAGGATATAGGGCACGGCCTGCATGTAGTGGCCGAGAATGGGCTCGTCGCCCGGCGATCGGCCTTTCAGGTTGACGATGCCGGTGAAGGCCCCACCGTCCTGCCAGATGCCCATGCGCTCCAGCGGCGGTCGGGTCGCGTCCCAGGTGCGCGAGAGCGCTCCCCCGAAACTGGGATACTCCTTGACCGCCGCGGTCACGTCCACGCGGGCCACGACGTGCCAACGGTGGGGGGTCTTCCAACTGAAGCCGGCGTCGCGGTTGATGCCCTTGCTGGGCTCGAAGGGAATGGCGATCACGAACGGCCAGAGGATCGAGGCGACGGCCAGCCCGGCGGCGGCGAGAGCGGTGAGCGGATACCGCCAGCGGATGCGCCCCTCGGATCGACCGGCCAGCAGCATGGCCACCACGCAGGCCACCAGGGCCACGACGAAAATGGCCGCCGGTGCGCCCAGATGGTTGATCGCCAGCACCGAGGCCAATGCCCCCAGGCCCGCCCCGGTCAAGTCGCAGAAGTAGATGCGGTTGACCTCCTCGCCGCTCTTGCTCACCAGGTAGCCGATGCACAGCCCGCCCATGAAGAACGGCACCGCCGCCAGCACCAGCAGCATCAGCAGGCCGAACAACTGCGACAGGTCGCGGTCCTCCTGGATGGCGATCGAATCGAAGCGCGTCTTGGTGACGGCCAGGAAGGAGAGGATCGTCACCACGCCGAAGAGCCAGGCGCAGTCGGCCAGCAGTCCGGGCCGGACGACCGGCTCCTGAAACCGCCGCCCGACGGTGAGCAGGGTGCCGGCCGCTCCGAAACCCAGCAACGCCAGCCCGATGATCAGATACGTGAAGTGGTTATAGGTCATGACCGAGAAGACGCGGGTCAGCGCGATCTCGAGCATGAGCACGATCATCGCCAGCAGGAAGACGGCGGTTCCCGCGAAACGAGGCAGGCGATTCATCCATACGACTCCATCACGTTCCAGGACTTCGCCGCGGTGAGGGCCGAAGGACCGGACAAGCAGGCACGGAACAGGGCGACCGCGTCCGCGGGGTCGGGCGTCGGCGCGGAGAAAGCCGCACGACTCCCCGACAATGACCACCCGCCCCGGACGATGCAGGCAACGACCCGTCCGACCGTCGTCATCCTCGGGGCCTTCCCGCTGGTCCGTCCGCCGCGCAGGAAGCCGCGCGTTCGGCGTTCAGCCGACAAGAATAGTGTCCGGTGCAGAACGTGTCACGCGCGGCGCAGAGAGTGAGGGTATGGGTGAGCTTGTAGCCGTCGGAAACGTGCCATCAAGGCACGATCAGCGCGGTCCTTCGCAGCCGGCCGCCGCCGACACGAAGGGGGCGCTGACGCACTTCAGGAACGCCTCCAGGTCGGCCGCGTCGATGTCCCCGTCGCCGTCGGTGAGCCTGCCGAACTTGCCGTCGTTGTTGATCTCCTCGCGGTCCAGGCAGTCGCACCTGGCGGCGTTGAAGACCCCCGCGGCGTCGCCCGCGCCGGTGTAGCAGAGCTGGAACTCGGCGAAATCAAGCTGGTCCACGTCGCCGTCTCCGTCCACGTCGGCGAATGGGCTATGGCAGGCGCAGGTCGCGTGCAGGTCGCAGTCGATGTCGTCGCAGTCGGTCTTGCCG
This sequence comes from Phycisphaerae bacterium, assembly GCA_039961895.1. Lineage (GTDB taxonomy): Bacteria > Planctomycetota > Phycisphaerae > UBA1845 > PWPN01 > JAAXZI01. The sequence continues at coordinate 3,273 of JABRVU010000453.1, forward strand.
TCCTCGTCGTCGTCGAGCGTGTTGCCGCAGACCTCCACGCAGGTGAGCTGGCTGCTCATGGAGACGTTGTCGACGTCGACGAAGTTCAGGCCGTCGGGCACGTTGGCGTCCTCGTTGGCCACGACGGCGGTCGCCCCGCCGGGCAGGGGGCTCTGATCGTCAATCGCCTCGACGATCCAGAGGCACTGCGGTTCGGGCGTGCCGTCGGGCCAGGCCCGGGCCCGCAGGTGCATGCCCTCCGGCACGGGCAGGACCTCGAAGCGGATCCACCAGTCCTTGGTCACGTCGAAATCGGGCGTGTCCTTGCTGCCGCCGGGGAAGCCCGCGATGTTGAGCCCCGGCTGAACCTCCTGGAGCTGCAAGTAGCCGCGGTCGTCGATCACGCAGATGTAGCTCTGGAAATCCCCCTGGACGTGGACGATGAAACCCGCGTTGATCGTCGAGTTGGTGGGCGTCTCGGCCAGAAAGGGGTTGGTCGAGAAGCGGATGAGCATCTTGGCGGATACTTTGCCGATGAAGATGTCGTTGTGGTCCAGCATCACGCCGGAATCACCGTTGGAGCTGTTGGGCAGGCCCGCGAATTTCATGCGGAAGGATTTGTCCGCGGCCGAGGGCACGTCCACCACGGAGGTCTGCCACTCGCCGCCGGGCACGCCGGGCAGCGGCTGGTTGATGAGCGGAACGCCGCCGCCGTCGTTGGTGTTGCCGTTGTTGAAATCGCGGAACCAGTCCGCGGCCGGGGCTGGCGAGGCCGACACGAGGACCACCGCGGCCAAGGCGATCAAGCCGCTGCTCAGGCGCTTCAGGCACATGTTCCATCCCTTTCCTGCTTTGAATCGGACGTGACTGCTTCGATCCGCCACTGGTCGCCGCCCGAACCGCGGCGACAGCTCGAGTATACCATGTCGCCGGCCGGGATCACAGTGGCTTGCAGCCCTTTTTTGCCGCAACGCCTTGACTTGGCGTCCGGGCCGGAGTCTACTGGATGATCGTCCGGCGGGCGGCATCCCTCGCCGGCTCATTTCAGGAGCACACGGGTCATGAAACCAGCACGTCGTCCACATCAATGGGTCCGTTTCGCCGTCATCCTCGCCGTTGCATGGGCCGCCCCGACGGCCCGGGCCGAAGACGCGGTGACAGTCATCGCCCGGGAGGGGCGCGGAGCACTCCTGGAGGTCAACGGGGCCCGGGTCTGCCTCCTGGCCGGCGAGCCCGAGGAAATGGGCTATCAACATGGGGTGCTCCTCAAGGACCAGATTCGGGAGATGGTGCAGAAGACGCTCCTGATCGCCCGGACCTCCGACATCATCCGCAAAGAGAACCCCTTTGCCGGCTCGATCGAGGAGGCCTTCAAGCGGACTGAAAAGTTCACGCCGCCCCGCTACCTCAAGGAGCTCGAAGGCCTGGCCAAGGGCGCCGGGCTGCCGGTCCGGTCGGTGCAGGCCTCGAACATCTTCCCCGAGCTGTTCCACTGTTCGGGCTTCGCCCTGTCGGGCGAGGCGACGAAGGACGGCGAACTGCTTCACGGACGGGTGCTCGACTACATGACCGAGATCGGCTTGCAGGACCAGGCCGTCGTCTTCGTCTGCAAGCCCGCCGGTTATCACGCCTTCATCAACGTCGGCTACAGCGGTTTTATCGGCTCGGTGACGGGGATGAATGAGAAGGGGGTCTCCTTCGGGGAGATGGGCGGCCGCGGAGAGGGGCAATGGGACGGGGTGCCGATGGGCTACCTGATGCGCATGGGCATGGAGCAGGCCGACGACCTGGACGAGGCTGTCAGGATCTTCCGCGAGGCCCGCCGAACCTGCCAGTACTACTACGTGATCGCCGACGGCAACCGCCGCGACGCGGTGGGACTGGCCTGCGAGCCGGACCGCTTCGAGGTCATCCGCATGGGCGCCGCCCACGCCCAGCTTCCCCGGCCGGTGAAGGACACCGTCCTGATGAGCGCCGGCGACCGGTATGACCACCTCGTCGATCGGGTGAAGGAAAAGTACGGCCAGTTCACCCCGGACTTAGGCGAGTGGCTGATGACCCGTCCGGTGGCCATGTCCTCCAACCTGCACTGCGTGCTGTTCAAGCCCAAGACCGGCGACGTATGGTTCGCCAACGCCGGCAATCCCCGCCAGTCGGAGAAGTTCCAGGCCTGCTGGCAGCCCTACCGGCACCTGAACCTCAGGAAATTGCTGGCCTTGATCCCGGACACGCCCGGCGCGGCACCGGCGATTTCCACGGCCGCCAAGGCCGCCGCACTTCCCTGATCCGGCGGTCTCGTTTGTGGGCCAAGGCAGGCGGCGACCTGGCCGAAGGCCTATGCGGCTCGCAAGGAAGCCAGCCCGTAAATCGGTAGGGAGCCCCGTGCTTCGTCGGGCGGCCACATCTATGCTGCGCGGTACTTGGAACCCTCGAGCGGCCCCTCCACGCCCCTCGTCCGCAC
>JABRVU010000454.1:0-4205 GCA_039961895.1 Phycisphaerae bacterium
CGCGGATAGGCCCCCCGGGCCGCCCGGTATTCGTCCATCGCCAGCTTCAGGACGTCCATCGTGGCCCGGGTCTGTTTGATCTTCGCGCTGGTGCGCCCGCCCCTGGCCGTGAACGCCACCACCGTCACCAGGATGGCGATGACGGCGAAGACGACGGCCAGCTCGATGAGCGTGAAGCCGCGCCGAAGAGCCGCGGGGTGGGGGTGGGCGAGTAGCGAGCCCCGAACAAGCCGGCCCAGCCCGCGCGGCGCGACGGGGGGAGAGAGCGGCAGAGGGGGAGAGGAGGAGTACGCCTGGGCACTCCCCCGAACGATACCGCCCGCCGACCCGCCGGTCGCCGGCCGCTGATTGCTGAAGATCGGTCCATTCGTGGTCGTCATGCCATCACCATCATCCCGTTTTCCAGGTGTCAAGCCAACCCGGGTCCGGCCAGCGCTGTGAGCTCGTCCCCAAACCCATGTGGGACCGGCTTCCAGCCGGCATCGTCAAGGTATCAGGATGAGGCAGGCGGAGACACAACACCCTTGATCCCTGTGGCCCGGGTTTGAGCCATGCTCCGGAAACGCCTGAGCGGCACCCCCGACAGCGCGAGAGCCCGCGCCGCGATCGGCACGGGCTCTTAACCTCTTGATTCTGAGAATGATACAGACATCGCACGGTCCGAAAGGCCCGCAGGAGCCCGCCGGCCGCCAAAGACCCGGATCGCCGGTGACTCACTTGTTGATCGGGAAATTGGCGATGTCATCGGCCGTCCCGAACTGGGCGTCATAACCGGCCGAGATCAGGATGAACGAATCGTCGCGGTAAGCCTGGAGCACGGTGGTGACGCTGGTGTTCCGCACCGCGTAGGCGAACGAGCCCCGCGGCTGGATCGTCTGGTTGGTCACCTCGCCCAGTCGGCCCAGCATGTGGATGGGCCCGGCGCCGATGTCGATCCCCTGGGTCGGAGAGCCCACCGGCCCGTTGCCGGTCAGCATGGCGTTGTCGCGCAGGTCATACGTTCCCAGGGGCACGTGCCGGCCGTTCTGGCTGATGGAATACTGCCCCTCGTTGTTGCCGTTGGTCACCCCGACCGGCGTGATGTACTTCTGCCCGGAGGCCACGAACCCCGGCGCGCCGGGATTGGCCCGGTAGTAGAGGATCGGCTGATCGAACGCGTCCAGGAACACGTTGGCCGTCAGCGTAGCGGTCGGCGCGGAGGGAATCTGAAACGCGCTGACGTTCCCCTGCTGCTTGGCCAGCTTGACCTTGCTCATGTCCACGTAGGCCTTCGAGCGGGCGACGACCGGCTTGCCGGCCAGGGTGCTGACCTGGTAATTGGGCGGATACAGCTCGTAGAGACCGCCCGGGCCGCGATGGGTGTCGAAGATCCAGCCCCCGAAGGGGTCTGGGGTGGCGGGGTTGATCTCCCGGAAGCCCGGCGGGCCCAGCAGGTCGGCCCCGGCCAGGGCCCAGACCAGCAGGTTCGCGCCGCAGACGGTGATGAGATCCTTGGTCGAGTTGCTGAAGGGGTCGGCCACGTCCACCGAGACCGACGGCGGATAGGCCCCGCCGATGGACGTGTCGGTATGCACCTGCTCCACGCCGGTGGAGAGCACGTTGAGCGTGGCCTCGGTGGCCACCCGCTTGGCGGAGACCCGGGCGGCGTTCAGCGAGGGCAGGGCGATGGCCACCAGCAGCCCGATGATGCCGATCACCACCATCAGCTCGACCAGCGTGAAGCCGGAAGAGCACGGCCGGCGGCCGGCGGGTCTCACCATTTGTTCGGAAACGCAAGATTGCATGATCGGCTCCTTGCCGGCATATCCGCGGGGGGCCGACCTCGCGACAGACCCCCGGGCGGCACGCCTGGAAGACATTGCATTGGCGACCGCGGCACCGTTTCCAGGACCGCGGCCGCTTGTCGCCCGGTCCTTCACGTTGATCTTCCAACCCCCGTCCGCTTACCGGTTGAAGTTGTTCACGTCGTCGTTCGTGCCGTACAGCCCGTCCTTGCCGGGCGAGATCAGCACGAAGGTCTCCGGCTTGACCGGCTTGATCACCGACCCGGCGTCGTGGGCCCGGTGCTCGTGCAGGTAATCGGCGAAATTCTTGCCCTTGTAGTCCGCCGGCGGGGGGGTCTCCACCGCGTCCGGGTTGGTGGCGTACTGGGTCTGGGCCGGGCCGAAGTGCCCCAGCCCGTGCTTGAAGCCGGTACTGGCGAAGTCCCACGGCTCGATGTTGCCCTCGCTGCTGCCGGTGATCTGCTCGTTGTCGCTGAGGTTGTACACGCCGCGCTGATGGTTGGTGTTGCGCGGCGTCCAGAACGGGGCGGTGGCCTTGGGGTTGGCCCGGTAGTAGAGGATCGGCCAGTTGAACGCATCCACGATGACGAACCGCCCGGTGCCGCCCCGACTGTTGGGGCTGCGCGGGGCCTGGGTGGCCACGTTCGAGAACTTCGAGGTGTCGGTGTCCTTGACCAGCACCCGGTTGTCGTCCAGATAGCTGCCCTTGCGGTCGGAGTTATAGACGGCGGAGAAGTCCACTCCGGAGGCGCCCCCGTTGGCCGCCGCCAGCTTGTTCGACGAGTCCGTGGTCACTTGCGTCCGGTCGCGCAGCAGCAGCCCGCCGGTGTCCAGCCCCAGCGTGTCCGGCCCGCACAGGGCCCGGGCCAGCCAGTGGGCCCCCTGGAGCCGGATGTTGTTGCCGTTGACGGCGTTGGGCATCCCGCTGACGATCGGGTCGTCGCGCGTCGAGTCGCTGGCCGGGTAGCCTTTGAAGTCGTTCTCGAAGATCTCCAGGGCCTTCTCGATCGCCGACAGCTCGGCGTTGGTCTTGGTGGCCTTGGCCACGTCGCGGGCCCGGGCCAGCGAGGGAACCAGGATGCCGATCAGCAGGGCGATGATGCCGATGACCGTGAGCAGCTCCACCAGGGTGAAGCCGCTTCGGCGGCAAGGCAGGCCAGGGCGAACATGCATGGCAGACTCCTCAACGCGGATAACCTTGTGCGGGCACCGGCTCGCCCGCGAGAGCACGGCGAACCGGCGGACGCCGGCGGCAACGCCCCGGCACACGCAACGCGACACTCTATCCTACCCTCGCCGGCCCGAAAAACCAATCGCGCCGCGGCTCACGCCCCGCCGCCGCCGGACACCGAGTTGATCAGCGTCACCAGCGGGAGGAACAGGGCGATGACGATGAACCCGACGATGCCGCCCAGGACGACGACCATGATCGGCTCGAGCAGGCTGACCAGCCCGTCCACCAGGGTCTCGACCTCTTCGTCGTAGTTGTCGGCGATCTTGATGAGCATCTTGTCGAGATCGCCGGTCTCCTCGCCGACGTCGATCATGTTGACCACGATGGAGTCGCAGATCCGCGCCGCCCGCAGCGGGTTGGCGAAGGATTCGCCCTCGCGGATCTCGTCGTGGACGTTGCGCAGGGCCCGCCCGTAGACCTCGTTGCCGGAGGTCTCGCGGGTGATGGTCAGGGCCTCGAGGATGGGCACGCCGGCGGCCAGCAGGGTGCCCAGCGTGCGGGTGAAGCGGGCCACCGCGGTCTTGGCCAGGATGTTGCCCAGGATGGGAATCTTGAGCTTGACCACGTCCAGGCCGTAGCGGCCGGCCTCCGATTTCTTGATGAGCCGGGTTCCCAGCACCAGCGCGATCGGGCTGCACAGAAGCAAGACCCACCCCGGCGGCGTCCCGGTCACGAACCACTCGGAGATGTTGATGAGCGTGACCGTCAGGGCCGGCAGGGCGGTGCCGAAATCCTTGAAAATCTCCTTGAACTTGGGCACCACCACGATCATGATGCCGGCCACGATCAGCACGGCGAAGGTGATGACCACGATGGGGTAGATCATGGCCCCGATGACCTTCCGCTTGAGCCGCTGGGCCTTCTCCAAAAAGTCGGCCAGACGCTGAAGGATCACGTCGAGCACGCCGCCGGTCTCGCCGGCCGCGACCATGTTGCAGTACAGCCGGTCGAAGGCCTTGGGCTGGGCGGCCATGGCCTCCGACAGCGTGGCCCCGCCCTCGATGTCGTCGGCGATGTTGCGGAGAATGACCCGCAGCATGCCCGGCTTCTGCTGCTGTTCCAGAATCCGCAGGCTCCGCAGGATGGGCAGGCCGGCGTCCTGAAGCGTGGAAAGCTGGCGGGTGAACTGGGTGATTTCCTTGACCTTGACCTTGCCGAAGCCGCCGACGGCCTTTTTCTTCTTGGCC
>JABRVU010000455.1:0-15861 GCA_039961895.1 Phycisphaerae bacterium
TGCGACGCCCAGGGCCGCCCGGGGCCGTACCCGATCAATCCCAACGGCAGCGAGGACGACGTCGCCGGGCTGGTGGACGCCACGGGGCACGTGCTCGGGCTCATGCCCCACCCGGAACGCCACGTGGACCCGCGCCAGCACCCGGAGTGGACCAGCCGCCGATCCGAGACCGCCGACGGGCGCGTGTTCTTCGAGACGGCGGTGAGGAATGCGCGTGCGTAATCCGGACCGTGGGCCGCGGAGATGAAGCAGCCATCCGCGTCCCGTCGTTCCACCGTCCCCCAAGACCCCCATCCAACGGAGACGCGATGAACCCGGCAGCCACACGAGAATACCCCCGACGGTTCGTACCCGAGGGCGCCGACATGGGCGACTGGTCGGCGATCGAGCCGCTGTTCGAGGCCCTCGAGCGCCGGCCGATCGAGACGCCCGGGCAGCTCGAGGGCTGGCTGCTGGACGTCAGCGAACTGGCCGCCTGCCTGTCCGAGGAGGGCAGCAAACGCTACGTGGCCATGACCTGCCAGACCGACGACCCGGCCCGCGAGCAGGCCCACCTGCACTTCATCGAGCAGATCCAGCCGAGGTGCAAGCCGCGCTGGCACGCCCTGCGCGAGCGCTACGTGAAATCGCCGGCCCGGGCGCTGCTGGACAGGTCGCGCTACCTGGTGTACGACCGCGGGACGGTGGCGGCCGTCGAACTGTTCCGCCAGGAGAACGTCGCCCTGCAAACCGAGGAGGAGAAGCTCGACCAGCAGTACCAGAAGGTCTGCGGGGCGCAGACCGTCGAGCACGACGGGCGCGAACAGACCCTCCAGCAGATGGCCCGCTACCTGCAGGAGACCGACCGGTCCGTACGCCGGGCGGCCTGGGAGAAGACCGCCGCCCGCCGCCTTCAGGACCGCGAGACCATCGACGCGATCTACGACGCTCTGATCGGGCTGCGGGTGAAGATCGCCGCCAACGCCGGCTTCGAGAATTACCGCGATTACAAGTGGAAGGAGTACGAGCGGTTCGATTACACGCCGGCGGACGCCTTCGCGTTTCATGAGGCCATCGAGCAGCACGTGGTTCCGGCTTACCGGGCCATCCAGCGGGCGCGGCAGGCGACGCTGAAGGTGGACCGGCTCCGCCCGTGGGACCTGGCCGTCGATCCGCACGGCCGGCCGCCGCTGCGACCGTTCGAGGGCGGCGCGGAGCTGTCGGCCCGGTGCTCGGCGGTGTTCCACCGGCTCTGTCCCGACCTCGGCCGGCAGTTCGACGCCATGATCGAGGCCGGCTGGCTGGACCTGGAGAGCCGCAAGGGCAAGGCCCCCGGCGGCTACCAGGCCACCTTCGACGAGACCCGCCACCCCTTCATCTTCATGAACGCCGTCGGGCTGCACCGCGACGTCGAGACCCTGCTGCACGAGGGCGGGCACGCCTTCCACGCCCTCGCCGCCCGCGACGAGCCGCTGCTGGCCTATCGGCACGCCACCATGGAGATGGCCGAGGTCGCCTCCATGGGCATGGAGCTGCTGGCCCTCGACTGTCTGGACGTCTTCTATTCGGGCGAGGACCTCAGGCGGGCCCGGCGCGAGCAGCTCGAGGGGATCATCGGCGTCTTTCCCTGGATCGCGACGATCGACGCCTTCCAGCATTGGGTCTACGGCCATCCGCAACACACGCGGGCCCAGCGGACGGAACAGTGGCTGCGGCTGCTGGACCGCTTCGGGGGGATCGAGGACTGGAGCGGATACGAGCCGGCCCGCGAGGCTCTCTGGCAGCGTCAGCTTCACCTGTTCGGCTATCCGTTCTATTACATCGAGTACGGCATCGCCCAGATCGGGGCCCTCCAGCTCTGGCGGAACGCGCGGCGGGATCGGTCTGAAGCCCTGGCCCGTTATCGGGCGGCCTTGGCCCTGGGCGGCAGCCGCCCGCTGCCGGAACTCTGGCGGGCCGCCGGCCTGGACTTCGACTTCAGCGCCAGGACGCTCGCCCCGCTGGTCCGTGCGGTCCTGGAGGAGCTGGAAGGGCTGACGTGATGGCTCGACGGCGGCCGTTCCGCTAGGATCAGAGGAAGAGGATCATCGCTCATGAGCAGACCGCGGGCCACGAAACAAGCCGTCGCCAGGAAGTCGGTCCGGGCCGCGGGCCGACTTCGGCAGGCCCGCGGCGCCCGCCCGCGCGTGGTCATGGCCCGGCTGGTCAGACGGCGGGACGCCGACCGGAGCTTCGACGTCGAATTCTGGCGGCGGATCGGCCCCGAAGGCCGGTTTGCCGCCATGTGGCAGATGCAGCGGGAAGCGGACCTGATTCGAGGCGGCGATGGACGTCTACCACGACTGCAAAGAACTGTTACGAGACTTGTCCGACGCCGGCGTGCGGTTCCTCGTGGTCGGCGCCCACGCCGTCAGCTTTCACACTGAGCCCCGGTACACGAAGGACTTCGACATCTGGGTCGATCCGGCGCCCGCGAACGTGTCCCGACTCCTGGCCGCCCTGCGGGCGTTCGGGGCGCCGCTTTCGGGGTTGAGCGCGGCCGATTTCGCCGACCCCGATACGGTTTTCCAGATGGGCGTGGAGCCGCAGCGCATCGACATCCTCATGGGCGTCGAGGGGCTGGACTTCGAGAAGGCCTGGCGGAATCGTATCCGCACGACCTACGGCGGAACGGTCGTCTTCGTATTGAGCAGAGCCGACCTCATCCGCACCAAGCGCGCCGTCGGCCGGCCGGTGGACCTGCTCGACGTCCAGCGCTTGCGCGAGGCCGGCAAGCGCCCGCCCAAGCGACGCAAACCCCGGTAGCGGATCGTGAACGCGGCTGCTCCGACAGCCGGTACAGTGGATATCAAGGTTCCGACGCGGTTCTCGAGGCGAGGTGCATATGAAACCATCCTTTGGCATCACGGCGGGCGTGGCGACGGGCGTGCTGGTGGCGGCGACGGCCGGGGCGGCCGATGAACCGGTGACCGAGCCGGGAGCCAGGCTCGAGAAACTCGCCGGCGGGTTCACCTTCACTGAAGGGGCCACCTGCGACCCGGACGGCAACGTGTTCTTCACCGACCAGCCCTCCGATCGCATCCTGTGCTGGAGCACGGAGGGCAAGCTGACCACCTTCATGCAGCCGGCCGGGCGCTCCAACGGCCTGATCTTCGACCCGCGGGGCAACCTGCTGGCCTGCGCCGACGAGAAGAACGAACTGTGGCTCATCGACGGACACAAGACGATCACCGTGCTGGTCCGAGAGTATGAGGGCAAGCTGCTCAACGGGCCCAACGACGTGTGGCTGGCTCCCGGCGGCGAGCTGTACTTCACCGATCCCTTCTACAAGCGCCCCTACTGGAAGCGCACGGCCAGCGAGCAGAGCGTGCAGGGCGTTTACCTGGTGTCGGCCGACCGCAAGCGGGTCACGCGGGTCATCGACGACCTCAAGCAGCCCAACGGCATCACCGGCACGCCGGACGGCCGGACCCTCTACGTGGCCGACATCGGCGCGGGCCAGACCTACGCCTACGACCTGGACAAGGACGGCCGGCCGACCAACAAGCGGCTGTTCTGCGAGTCCGGCTCCGACGGCGCCACCCTCGACGCCGAGGGCAACGTCTATCTGACCGGCAAGGGCGTGCTCGTGTTCGACAAGACCGGCCGGAAAATCCAGACCATCGAGGTGCCGGAGAACTGGGTGGGGAACGTCTGCTTCGGCGGAAAGGACCGCCGAACGCTGTTCATCACCGCCAGCAAGGGTCTGTACGCGATCCGGATGCGCGTCCAGGGGGTGAACGCCCGGGGCGGCAAGTGAAACCGGCCGTGGCCCTTCCGCGAAAACGGGCCTCCCGCCGGCGTCAGTCGGTGCGTTCGAGGTAGGTGTAGCCCTCCAGCCCGGTCTCGTACTTCTCCAGAAAGTGGCGGGACTCTTCGAAGGAGATGGTCCCGGAGCGGACGGCAGCCTCCACGTTCTGACGCAGCCGGTGCATCAGGTCCTCGACCGAATACTGCACGAACCGCAGCACCTCCTCGACGGTGTCGCCCTTGACCACGTGCTCGATGCGATACCCGCCCTCGGGCAGGATGCGCACGTGCACCGCGTTGGTGTCGCCGAACAGGTTGTGCATGTCGCCGAGGATCTCCTGGTAGGCCCCGGTGATGAACACGCCGAGGATGTAGTCCTCGCCGTTGAGCGGGTGCAGCTCCAGGGCGTGTTTCACGTCGCGCAGGTCGATGAAGCGGTCGATCTTGCCGTCGGAGTCGCAGGTGATGTCGGCCAGCACGCCCCGGCGGGTCGGCTCGGTGTTGAGCCGGTGAATCGGCAGGATGGGGAAGAGCTGCTGCACGGCCCAGAAGTCGGGCAGCGACTGGAAACAGGAGAAGTTGCAGAAGTAGGTGTCGGCCAGCGAACGCTCCAGCCCCTCGAGGTCATCCGGCACGTACTCGGCCTCGCGCACGATGCGGGCGATCTTCTGGAGGCAGGACCAGAAGATGGTCTCGGCCAGGCTGCGGTCCTTGAGCGACAGAAAACCGTGGCGGAACAGGCTCATGCACTCGTCGCGGTAGTGCAGGGCGTCGTGATAGGCCTCCTGGAAGTTCTTGCGGGTGATGGCGTTGTGCACGTCGAAGAGGTTGCGCAGCGGGGCGGCCACGTCCTCGGGAATCTCCGCCGGCACGGTCACGTCGCCGAACGCGCTGGTGCCCAGCACGTTGAACAGCAGCACCGAGTGATGGGCGGTGATGGCCCGCCCGGACTCCGAGACGATGATCGGGTGCGGCACGTCGTTGGCGTTGCACACGTCCAGGACGGCGCTGACGATGTCGTTGGCGTACTCCTGCATCGAGTAATTGGTGCTGCTCACGAAGTTGGTGCGCGAGCCGTCGTAATCGACGGCCAGGCCCCCGCCCACGTCGATGAACCGCAGGCTGGACCCCAGCTTGTGCAGCTCGACGAAAATCCGGCAGGCCTCCTGGAGCCCGTCGCGGACCGAGCGGATGTTGGTGATCTGGCTGCCCAAATGAAAGTGCAGCAGTTCCAGGCAGTCGAGCATATCGTTGTCGCGGAGGTACTCGACGGCGGCGACCAGCTCGGTGACGTTGAGCCCGAACTTGGAGCGGTCCCCGCCGGAGGACTCCCACCGGCCCGAACCGCGCGTGGAGAGCTTGGCCCGCACGCCGATCTTGGGCACCACGTTGAGCCGCCTGGACAACTCGACGATCAGGGCCAGCTCGCTGAACTTCTCCACCACGATGATGACCGACTTGCCCAGCTTGGTGGCCAGCAGGGCCATCTCGACGTATTCCTCGTCCTTGTACCCGTTGCAGATGACCAGGGCCTCGGGCGCATCCAGCAGGGCCAGAACGGCCAGCAGCTCGGGCTTGGAGCCGGCCTCCAGCCCGAAGTGATACGGCTCGCCGTAACGCACGATCTCTTCGACCACGTGCCGCTGCTGGTTGACCTTGATGGGGTAAACGCCCAGGTAACGGCCCTTGTAGTCGTACTCGCGGATGGCCGTCCGAAAGGCCTCGTTCAGGGCCTCGACCCGGGCCCGCAGAATGTCGGAAAAGCGCACCAGGATCGGAAGCTGAATGCCGCGGCGCTGAAGCTCATCGACCAGCTGCTTGAGGTCCACGCGCGGACCGTCCTCGCCCTGGGGGTGGACGCAGGCGTTGCCTTCGGCGTTGATCGAGAAATAGGGATAGCCCCAGTTGCGGATGTTGTACAACTCCATCGAGTCGTCAACCGTCCAGGTCCGCATGGTGTCCAGGCGTGGAAAGGCGGAGTGTTGAACTTTTCCCATTTCGAATGGTCACCCGTGGCGCTTGGGCGGGGCTCCATCCCCGGACAGGTCCAAAGAAAAAAGCCGAGCGGCCCGTCAAGCCGGTCGGCGGCATCTACTTCCCTGCGGCATGTTATTGTGCCTTTCGGCAAGGACAAGTCAACAAAAAAGCGCGCAAATAAAAAAATCCTGCCCCTTTTTCGCGCGAGCGGGCAGTTCGCGCGCTCATCGTCGGCAGGCGCCGCCGGGCGGACAGGCGAGGGCCGCGTAGCGCCCGCGCGCGATCCGGCCATACACCGCCGTGCCCAGCCGGGACACGCCCGGCAGATACAGGATCGGCAGGATGAGCCACGTCGGCGGCAACACCCACGCCGCCCGGCGGAGGGCCAGGAAGCCGGCGAAGACCCGCCCGGCGGGGGTCACCAGGTGCATGGCCTCCATGAGGACCTCGTGGCTCAGGCCGCCGGCCCGACGGTCGATCTCTTCTCCCTGGGTGTGCAGGTCCAGCGGGCGGATTCGACCCCGCCAGTCGAGCCGCTTGATGAGGCGCACCGACCGCCGGCACAGCGGGCACTGGCCGTCGTAGATCAATCCGTACTCCTGAGACGTCCTCATGGTCGGATTCCGATCCGTCAGCCGCGGCGAGCGACCGGGGCCGTTCGGCGACGGTCCCGTCTTTCGCCCAGCGATTGATTTTAGGACCTGGGCCGCGGTCGGCCACGCCGGTCTTATCGGCCCGGGTCCGACGCCAACGTACCGGTTTGCCCTTCGGCTCGATCCAATCGTATAAACGAATGTCAGCAGTTAACCTGGGAAGGATGGATCATGCGGATCAGAGCCGAGAACCTTCGATTCGGGTTGGCCCGATGGATCCGCGATGAGGACGGCGTCACCGCCAGCGAGTACGCCATTCTCCTCGCCCTGATCATCATCGGCTCGATGGCCGTCATCGGCTCCATCGGGTCGAAGTTCGCCATCCTCTACAGCACCATCGCCGGGGCCCTGCCCGCGGGATTCTGAGCCGGACGATCCCGCCCGTCTCAGGGCAGGTTGTTGGCGATGAGGCCGCGCGGCCCGCGGATGCGGTCCGTCACGCGAGCCAGGTTACCGGACACCAGGTAGTCGGAGAGCGTCCCCTTCTTCCCGTCGGCGATTTCCAGCAGGATGCCCGCGTCGGCCCACCCCGGGGCGAGGACGTTGCTGATGCGCAGGCCGGTGTAGGCCCGGTCGGTGCGGATACGGTAGCTCACCGCGCCGGTCAGCCGGGCGACGTCGCCGCGCAGGATCAGCCCGTCCAGCAGGGCCGCGTCGCAGTCCTCCAGCAGCACCGCGGGCCCCTCATGGTCGCTGTTTTCGATCGCCACGTCTCGGACGGACACCCCGCGGCAGTTCCTGAGGTAGACCGGCCGGCCCTTGCCCTTGTGGTCGATCACCCGCACGTTGTACAGGCTCACCTGGTCGGTGTTCGAGATCTGCACCGGCTCGGCGCAGGCCTGGGCGGTGATGTCGCGCACGGTCAGACAGGCGTGGCCGATGGGGACGTTGTTCGTGCGCAGGGCGTGCTTGCAGCGCAGGGCGAAGACGTCCTCGATGGTGACGTGGCGGTTGGTCTGGAACGCCTGGCCGTGGTCCTGGACGTCCACCCCGTACACGCTGTCCTCGGCGTAGACCTTGCGGACGGTGACGTGGTCGGTTCCGTCGCTGACCTCGACGCAGCCGCGCTTGGCGCTGCGATAGCAGCGGACGTTGTCGACCAGCACGTTGCGGACCCGCCCGCCGGTGCTCGCTCCGTCGCTGCCGCTGCCGCTGATGGAGACGGTGTCGCGGATCACCTCGCGCCCGACGATGTCGCGGATCACGCCGCCCACGATGTCCCGGCCGTCGCCGGCGTTGGTGGAGACGTTCAGGCCGTCCTTCGAGCCGTTGAAGAACCGCCCGCGCTCGACGTGAAACCCGCCCGCGCCGATCATCATCAGCGGGGCCCGCTCATCCTGCGAGACCGAGTCGCCGTTGCCGGTCAGCTCGAAGTCGGTGATGCTCACGTCCTGGGCGGTCACCACGACCAGCGGCGTGCCGCCCAGCCTGGCGGGCAGACGGGCGTTGAGCCCGCGCAGCGTCAGCGGCTTGGCGATCCGCACCGGCACCGAGAGGGTCATCGGCCGGTTGGGGTCGCACAGGACCGTCGAATGCGGGGGAGCTTCGTCGATGACCTTCTGAAGGTCGCGTTCGCCGACGTGGATGAAGCCGGCCGCCCCGGTCGCGTTCGCGGCACCTGACGAGGGATCATCGGCCGCCCCCGCCGGAGGCAGCCATCCCGCGAGCAGCCCGACGGCCAGGGCCGCCGGCGCCCATGCGCTCGGCCACCGTCGCTTTCGGTCAGTATCGTTGCCCGTTTCCACAACGGGGCGGCGACACTCTGGACGAGGATGAAGCATGTCGCAACCTGTCCCCGGGCAGGCCGTGGAAGACCTGAAACCCGCTGCCGATCGGCGCGGCGGCCGGCGGCACCGGAACCGCCGAGTCGCCGAACTGTTCATGGACCCGACAATGCCATACATGGGTATTCCCTCGACGATCCCCGTTCCGCCCGGCCCAACAAGACCGCTTTCAAGCCCTGGAGCGGTCAGGATGCCTTGCCGGCGAGCACTCCCGTAAACAGCAGGGTGCCGATTCCGGAGCGCCCCCGTCAATACCCGCTCATGCCCTTGGCCTTGGCCTGGGCCACCCAGTAGGAGTAGGGACGGGCCACCACGTGCCCGTCGGGATACAGCTCGTTGGCCAGTTGCTTGCCGTGATTGTCCCAGGGTTCGGGAATGTTGTTGGTCGCCGCCCCGGGCGGCGCTCCCACCACGTCTCCCCGGCCGCCGCCGCCCTCGTCCGCGTCTTTCATCAGGAACGTCGTCGCGGGGTTTCGCACGCTCACCCGCCGCGGGCCGCCCTCGTACCGGCTCTTGTGGGCGTTGAGCGGATACCAGGTGATCCGCGTCTCGCCCGGCAGCGAGGAGGTCCAGGTCTTGAGTTCATAGCTGGTGCCGTTCAGATGCACCGGCAGGGTCTCGCCGGTCTTGTACTTCTGTCGGACCAGTTGCCCGTGAAACTCGAAGTCGTTGCGCAGCTCGCCGTCGGTATACACGTCATAGCGCACGCCCAGCCCGGGCACGTCCACCTTCTCGATCCGCTCCGGCGGGCGGACCTTGTGCACCGTCGCCGGACAGGTGTACACGTTCAGGTTGCGGGTGTACCGGCCCAACCACAGCAGCAGCAGGTTGTCGTCCGAGGTGGGGTCGTCTTCGTAGATCCGCGTCCCCACGTAACACACCAGGGGATAGTACCCCCGGTTCGCGTCGGTGTACTGCTGCATCGAGATGCCGAAGTCATGCAGGTTGGCCCGGCAGGCCACCACCTTGGCCTGGTCGCGGGCCCGACGAAGCGACGGCAGCAGGATCGCCACCAGCAGGGCGATGATGGCCACCACGACCAGCACCTCGATGAGGGTGAAGGCCCGGCCAGTCGGGGCGACCATCGGGGATACCCGCCGGCTTCCACGTCCCTGTTCGCGCTTCATGGCCGAGCCCTCTGTTTCGTCGTCTTGATGGCATTCGCCCTGATCTATAAATAGTTTATGACAATTATCAATAATTTGTCAAGGCATTTCCAGTGTTCTGCAATAGTTCGTAACACATTTATTTTAAGCAGTTTACGATTGCAGGCCGGTTGGGACCGGACAGGCACCCGATGAACTTCGCCACATCGCCCTGATCGACATCCTCATCCTGATCGTACTTGGCGCGTTGGCATTCCGGCGCGGGTTGCTCGAGCCCCCGACCGGTCAGGCAGGTCTGGAAGAGGCCGAAATCCTCCATGTCGATATCGCCGTCGTCATCCATGTCGCCCGGCATCCCGGTGATCGTCAAGGTGATCTGGACGGTGGCCGTGCCGGCGGCCGCGCCGTCCAGGTGGACCGCGGCCTGATACGTCCCGGGCATCATCAGGCGCGTGTCGTAGCGGATGACGACCGGCGTAGCGGCGCAGCCGGCCGACCCGTCCTGGGGAGAAACCGACAGCCAGTTCACGGATTCGCTGACCGTGAACGCGGCGCTTCCGCCGCCGCCGTAGCGAACCGTCAAGACGTCATCCGGCGGGCTGGTCCGATACGAACAGGCCGGCGACAGCTCCGTCGGCGAGACGCTCAGCCCGCCCGGCGGAGCCAGAGCCGCGGCCCAGCCCGCGTACAGGTCGCGATAGAGCAGGAAGTCGGCGGCGTGAAAGACCGGATCAACGCCGAACATCCGGTCGCCGTCGCCGTTGTCGTAGCTGCTGGCCATCAGGCCCCATTGCATGTAACCGTCCACGCCGCGGGCCAGCCACTTGGCGACGTCCGCGTCGGTGGCGGCGGCGCGGGCCGGACCGGCCGTCTGGGCGAAGCCGGCCTCATCGACGACGTAGGGCAGGCCGAGCTGACCGGCCACGTCGCCGTCGTCGTCGAAATCGCTGCCGTTGTAGTTGTGCGTCCCCACGAAGTCGAGCCCGGCGTAGATCTGAAGCGCCTGGCTGAAGGTGACGTTCGACTGCCGCCGGCCGATCAGCCCCGCGCTGACCATGTGGTTGGGGTCCGCGGACCGCAGGGCGGCGGTCACGTTCTGGCAGAACGAGACGAACGTCGAGCCGCTGCTCACGTCGCGCAGCTCGTTGCCGAGCTGCCAGGCGAAGACCGCCTTGTGGTTCTTGAACCGGTCGGCCAGGTACACCGCCTGGGGAAGATAGTTGACGGTGTAGCCGCCGGCGTAGAACGCATGATTCAGCAGCACCAGCCCGCCCGAGCCCTGGACGGTGTAATAGGGGCCGTCTCCCTTCGGCGAGAAGCCGGTGGTGTACACGTCGGTCAGGGCGATGAGGGCGTAGAGGCCGCGGGCCTCGCAGGCATCGAGCACGGCACCGAGCCGGTCGCCGGTCTGCTGCGGCGTGATCGCATCGCAGGCCGCGAACAGCCGGATCACCCGGGCGCCCGCCGACACCGCGTAATCCAGGTTGGCGGCCACGTCGGAGGCGTACGAATACGGCAGGATGTCTCCGCGCCCGTAATGGCAGATGCCCCGCAGGTTGAAGCCCACGAAGCGGAACGGCTGCCCGCAGGCCACGAAACCGTCGCCCGCGCGGGTCACGAACTCCGCCGCCGTGGCGTCACCCGCCCACGCCCACGGGCCGCATGACAGCAGAATGCCCCATCCCCACCGCATCGTGAGTTTCCGACCTCCTGGAAGCCTGTCGCGTCGCGTTCGTGGCGGGTCTCCGCTGTGGACACGATACCCTCACTCCTGCCCCCGATCAACCTAGTGGACAGAACTGCCGGACATGACGGCGGGAACCACGACTATAACGGACAACGGGGGCCAAAAGCCGCGGCCTGCTCAAGGGCAGGCCGCGGCAGGTCCCGGTCATTCCAGGCGGACGGCTGGGTCGACTACTGCGTGCGGCCGATCTGCCGTTGCACGGCGCCGAAATCGTTGCCGTCCACGTCCCCGTCGCCGTCGGCGTCCATGGCCGGCTTGCACGGATCGGCCGGCGTGAAGGGCACGTTCGGTCCGGTGGCGCAGTTGTTGAACGCCACCACGTCGTCGATGGTCACCTGGCCGTCGCCGGTGTAATCCGCCCAGATGTCCAGCACGAACGGCGGAGTGACCACGGTCGCGCCGCTGCACGGGTCGACGAATTCGGCCGTGTAGCTGCCGGTATCCGCGCCGCTCACCGCGGCGAATTTGATCTCCGTGGCGGAGGCGGCCAGCAACTGGCCGTCCTTCCTCCACTTGACGGCCAGCGGGCTCAAGAACTGCTTGGGCAGGCTCGGGCTCGACCACGAGAGCGTGGCGATGGCGTTGCCCGTGTTCTCGTAATACTCCATGCGGATATCGACGACCTGCCCGGCGGTCAGCGGCACCTGCGTGCAGGTGCCCGGGGCGGTGGTGCCCGGTCCGCACCATTCCGTCGACCCCTGGTTGACCCACTTGTCGATGACCAGCACGCCGTTGACCCACAGCCGCACGCCGTCGTCGGAGCGGGTGTAGAACGTGTAGTTCTCGGAGAAGGGCGCGATGACCTTGGCCTGCCAGCGGGCCAGGAACCCGTCGGCGGTGATGTTGGCGGCCGGACCGCCCGTAACCCAGTCGGTGTTCACCAGCGGGTCGAGGCGCATCAGCGTGGGCAGGGCATCGGCCGGGAAGGGCGGGGCCGTCGCCGGCGCGATGTCGAAGTACTGGGCCAGGAACCCGCCCACCGACACACTGGCCGGCGAACCCAGCGTGGCCAGCCCCGAGGCCGGCGTGCCCGTGATGCCCCCCGGCGTCGAATGCACGGTGAGCATGGCCCCGGAGGTGGTCACCGTCGTCGCCGGCGTGCAGCCGTTGCCGATCTCGGCGGTGTAGACCTTGCCGTGCCGGCTGGCGTCCACCGGGTTGATGGTCAGCGTCGGCGTGTTAACCCCGCTGACGCCGTTGCCGCTGCTCAGCGGTACGCCGTTTTCCTTCCAGAGGTATGTCGCGTTCGGAGCGATGCCGGCGGCGGTAAAGACGGCCGAGCCGCCCGGACAGGTGAACACCGGCGACGGATGCTGGGTGATGACCGGCGTCAGGGCCACGCCCACGGAGTTGGACTGCACGGTGCAGCCCGTGACCGTGTCCTTGACCTCGACTCGATAGCGGGCGGTGGCGTCGTCGGCCGCGACGGTGAACGTATAGCTGGAACCGGTGGCCCCGTCGATGGGCGCGAAGGCGGCCACGCCGTCCGGGCTCCGCAGCCACTGATACGAGATCGCGTTCGTGCCCTGGGCGGTCACGCTGAAGGTCGCGGATTCGCCCACGCACTTGCCGACGATGTCCACCGGCTGAGAGGTGATGTCCAGTTCGGCCGCCACCGTCTCACCGACGGGCAGCATGAGCAGCCTCATCCGCACCGGCTGATCGAGCCGGATCATCGGGTTCTGATAGGGGTGATTATTATTGGTCGCCGCCGTCAGCCGGACCCATGACGAGGTGTTCTCGCTCTTGAACTGGAACTGGACCTTCAGCGACCGGCTGCCGTTGTAGGCCTGCTCATCGGTCACCACGCTGACGTTCGGATTGGCCAGCAGGTTCCCCGCGGTCGTTCCCGAAAAACTCGGTTGCGAGAACAGGACATTGACCTGGTTCAGAGCCACGGCTTGGCTTTCGCCTTCCTCGAAGCCGGTCATGAGACCCTCGGATCCGTTCTCCACGTCATCGATGTAGATCGTATACGGACCGGTGTTGGGTGCGTCCGTATCTATGGCCACGGCCAGATGCTCGATTTCACCCCACGGGAGGTTGTTGAGGTTCGAGGTGCCGTCGCCGGTGCCCGCGAAGTTCAGACGCGGGTCGGTCAGCGGGCGGAACTCGAAGGTCTGCCAGCAGACGGAAGGCGCGAACGGCAGGCCCTGCGGACTTCCGCCGACCGTTGTGGCGGCGCCCACCCAGACCAGCTTGCCGCCGGTGCCGCCGTCGGCGCCCAGCGGCCCGTTCAAGCCGGCCAGATCACGCACGCTCAGGGTGAGCTTCACCGGGCTGTTGCCCGAGCCCACCACCGGGCCAAGCAAAGGATCCGGCAGGCAGCCCTCCTGATTGTTGATCTTCTGCGTGGCGGTGAGTCGCTGTCCCTTGACCAGCACCACCTGGCTGGGACTGCTGAACAACGGGACGGTGTTGGTGCCGTTGGTGGTGTCGAACCCGCTGGTCAACTCTCCGATCTTCACTCCATCCGCGTAGACGTACACGGCGTCGCCGTTGGCCTCGCTCAGCGCCGTCGAGCAACCAGTCACGACCACGCTGGTGTCGCCGGCCTGCACCGGTCCTCGGACGCCGCCGACGTCCGGGGTGTTCCGGCACGGCTTGTTGATGAGCAGATCGACGCTCCCGGCCGGGTTGACGGCCACGAAGTCCAGGTAGATCGGCTGCATGACCAAACCCTCCGCGAAATCCGGCAACTGGTCCGTGCGGAAGATGATCGAGTCGATCGTATGGCTGCCGTCCGCGACCGTGGGAGAGTTGGTGAGGATGCCGTTGGTGCTGTCCCCCCACCCATCCGGCCCGCCGCTGTTGTCGTCCAGGTTCCACTCGTACAGATGCCACTGCCCGTCGGGGATGATGGCCTTGCGCGAGCCGAAGTTGTTGCTCGGGCCTTCAATCCACAGCGAGACGGTCAGGTTCGTCTGCGTCGTCTTCAGATAGAAGCCGATCCAGCCGTCCTGAGCTCCACTGGTGATGATGGGAACGTTGCCCGCCGGTGAGGCTCCGCCGGACACGAAACGGCATCGGAAGTTGTCGGCGGCGGGGGCTCCGACCACGAACGACAAACGCAGATGCCCGGCCCCCTCCAGGGGACCGTCAGTCGTCACCCGCGCGGATGTAGACGTGCCGGCCACCCGGCGGTTGCTGCCCGAAAACGTCGGGGCCCGATCGAAGTGTCCCAGGCCGGTGTTGAAGTTGTCGAGCACCACCTCGGTGGTGGCCTGGACCCAACCCGCGCCGATCAAGACCACCGCGCAGCCCGTCGCCAGCGTCCATCTCCGTCCCTTCTCCATGACACGTCTCCAGAATGGTGAGATCCAATCCCTTCGCTCGAACGCACGCTGTGTGCTGTGATGGTCAAGCTGGAATCAGCCACAACGACGATCCATCACGATAGGTTCTGCGTTCACCCTACCTTCCCAGTCATGCGAAGTCAACGAAAATCGTACGATAATTATATAACAATGTCGGCGCCCTTTTGGCGCCGTATCCGCAATTGCGGTCGATGATCCGGAGGGCACAGCGTGGATTATTACTTAACACATTGCTATATAATGTCTTACGATCATATCCCGGCCTCTTGACATTCTCGCGGTCCTTACTAAGATATGTTCCGTCGGTGACAATACGTTCAGGGATCCACCCGTTCCCATTCCGAACACGGAAGTTAAGCCTGAGCGGCCAATGGTAGTCCCACCGGGCGAGAGTAGGTGATCGCCGACATTTAGCACTCATCTGGGCCCGCCGGCCTTCATCAGCCGGTGGGCCTGCTTTTTTGAGTACTTGTTAACTCATCGAATTAAAACGGCTTACAACGTCATTGGGGTGCAGGCTCGACAAGCCGCCAGCGCCGCGGGGTCTTCATTGAACGTATGTTCTGTTGTCCGGGAACGTTTGGTGTCCAGACCCCGATTGACCCGCGGTACGAACCCGGCTAACCTTCCGCCGGACGGCGTGGTGGCTCTGAATTGGCCGCGGGGGCATGGACGTACGGCATTCAGCGGTCTGGACCTCGGGGGTGGAGGTAACGTCGGCCTCTCGGGATGAGCGTTTATGGGTAACGGGCAACCAGCATCCCCGACGAGCCTGGCAAAGTCCACGGCCGAGAACATCAAGGACACGCTCGAGTCCATCGTGGTGGCCTTCATCCTGGCCTTCGTGTTCCGGGCCTTCATCGTGGAGGCCTTCGTCATTCCCACCGGTTCGATGGCCGTCACGCTCTACGGCAACCAGGTCACCACCACCTGTTCGACCTGCGGGTTCGAGTACGCCCGGGGCATCGACACCAACGAAGAAAAAGCCGGCAGCCCCATCAACCTGCGCTGCCCCAACTGCGAGTCCCGCAGCGACCGCATCGAGCGCTCCCAGACCGCCAGCCCCGGCAGCGGAGACCGCATCCTGGTGCACAAGTGGCCCTTCGACACCGGCATCCCAAGCCTGGGTCCGCGGCGATGGGAAGTGACGGTCTTCAAGGACCCCACCGACGGCACGACCAATTTCATCAAGCGCCTCGTCGGGCTGCCCGGCGAAGTGCTGGAGATTCTCGACGGCGACGTCTACGTGGCCTCGTTCGAGGAGCTGGAGAAGGCCGGTTTTCCCCTGGCCGAGATGGACCGGCTGCGCGAGGACGTCTATGCCTTTCGTCAGGGCGGAGCCGTCCGCGCCGCCGACGTCCGCCGGCGCTACGAGGAGCTCAACCGCAAGCTGATCGGACATTTGAAGATCCAGCGCAAGCTCTTGCAGTCTCCGCGAGCCCAGGAAGCCCTCTGGGTCAACGTCTACAACCACGACTACCTGCCCAACTATGCCTCGTTGGGCGATCC
>JABRVU010000456.1:0-5000 GCA_039961895.1 Phycisphaerae bacterium
GCCACGTGGAGCGTCTCGGCCGGGCGGGTGCTCTGGGCGGGGGCCCGCGTGCTGATCCAGAAACCCGCGCCCGCCGCCGCCGCGTGCCCCAGAAAGGCCCGTCGTGTCTGTTTGCGTGCCATCTGCGCGATCCTCCCGTCAACATCGTCGAAGCGGGCGGAAGATGTGTCAACCCCGGCGGCGCGTTCCGCCGCGCCGGGTTCAGCAGGCGGGCAAGAGGCCTGCCGCCCGAAGTGAGCCGCCCTCACGAAAACGTCGGCCCCGCTCCGGCACGTGCCCCGGACGGCGCCGGACACTTGGCCGCGCCTAACATGGCCGCGGGGATTGAAAGCGGGAGTAGCGATCATGCGTTACGGGGTCTGGTTGTTGTCCATGTCCATGCTGCCGGCGGGTTGTCCGAGTCTCTGGCCCGACGGAAGGGTGTGTACGACGTTGTTCGCCTACGGCGTGAGCGTGTACCTCACCGACGCGGCCAGCGGCGAGCCGGTCGCCGAGGCCACGCTCACGCTCGTGGACGGCGACTACGCCGAAGTGATGGAGTTCATTCCCACGGGCGCGTACGTCGGCGCCGGCGAACGCAAGGGCACGTACACCTTGACCATCGAGGTGCCCGGCCGGCCCATCGTGACCGTCAACGACATCGTCGTGAGGCACGACGGATGTCACGTGATCGGGGTGAGTTTCGATGCCGTGGTCGAGGCTGATCAGGTCGTCGTCACGCGCCGGCCGTCGGATTGAGCCCGAGGCTCCATCCCACGGCCGCGGGGGATCGAAAAGGCGCAATGGGGGAACGTGCGAAGGCGAAAAACGAGCCCCGGTGCCGCGGCATACCCTGCAATGCCCGGGCGCGGATTATTGATCGTTTGGCCGGAGCTGTTCGTAGCGTCTTCGCATAGGGGTCGCCGATCCGCAACGTCGCGGTTCCAGGGCGCCGCGAACCTGCGCGCGAACGGCGGTAATCACCCCATTCCGTCACCGGAAGAACCTATCAGAGGAATCAAGAGGTAGCGGGCCGCACAGGATCGAGGCGGACGGCAGCGATCGGCGTCGACCGCGCGGCATCTTTCCCCCGCCGTCGGATAGGGTCATCCCCCTATGGATGAACAATCTGATTAATCGTCGATCAATCCCAGTGATAGGCGCGTTCGCTTTCAAGGCGCGCGGCTCGCGCGGCGGCTCATGCGTACGGCCAGCGAGCGCGCTCATCGGGTTTTTACCTCGAATGTGTGAATCAATTCACGCAAAGGTCGCAATTGCCCAAGGACGATGTCATTCCTGTTCCGAAGCGAACGACCTGTTCTCGCCGGTGGCGTGGGGGCACACATGTCCACGGGGTCGATGGCTCAAACGGACGCACTGCACGCCCCGGCGGATGGGCCGGGAGGCAAGCCCGACCTGGTGGTGAAGGGATCGTGCCTGGCGGCGTCGATCCTGGCGATGGCCCATCTGACCGGCCGACGGCTCCTCTCGTCGTCCATTGAGTCCCCCGAACCCGTCGCCATGAACCTGGCCACCGCGATCAGCGTCCTGCTGCTGTCGGCGTGCGTGTGGATGAAGCGCCGATCGGTGCTGGAGCAGCAGGGCGGGCTTCCGACCTCGGTCCTGTTAGCCGCCACCGCGGTGGCCGTGGGCGCCGTATTCTCGAGCGAATTCGGGGCCGGGCGGCTGGTGCCCAGCGCGGCCCTGTGCCTGCTGCTGCTGGGGGCGGCGGTGATGCTCCTGGACGGTCCCCTTCGCCGGGCCACGCCGTATATCCTGGCGGCCTGCGGCCTGGTGCTCACGCTGACCGTGGCCGGTTATCTCTACCGGGTGCTGCCCTTCTATCACTTCCCGGGCGGTTATCCGATGGGCTTGAATACGGCCGTGGCCCTGCTGCTGTTATGCATCGGGGTGGCGTGCCTGCGACCGGAACGCGAGCCGGCGTCCATCCTCTTCAGCCGGTCCACCGGTGGTGCGGCGGCCCGCTGGCTGCTCCCCGCGGCCCTGGGCGTGCCCATGCTGCTCGAGAAGCTCCGGCAGATCGGCCAGGAGCGCGGGCTGTATTCGTTCGAGACCGGCGCGGCCCTGTGCGTGGTCGGGTGCGTGGCGGCCTTGAGCCTGCTGACCTGGTGGACGGCCCGAGTCATTCATTACCTCGATCTTCAGCGCACCCAGGCCGAGGCCCGCTTCAGCGCCTTCATGAACAACAGCCCCGCCGTGGCCTTCATCAAGGACGAGCGGGGCCGATACGTCTTCGTGAATCAGAAGTTCTGCGCCGCCTTCGAGCTGAAGCGCGAGCAGTTGATCGGGCGGACGTCGGAGGAGGTGATGGCCTCGTCCGGGCGGGCGCTGTTGACCAACGAGACCTCCGTCCTGCGGACCGGGCGAGCGGTCGAGTTCACCGAGCGGGTCGCCGGGCAGGACGGCACCGGGCGCGACTGGTTGGCCTTCAACTTCCCGGTGACCGACGAGAACGGGCGCCGCTGCCTGGGCGGCGTGGCCGTCGATATCACCGAGCGCCGCCGGTATCAGGAGGAACTGGCCGACGCCGAACGCTTCGTCCGGGCCACGCTGGACGCCCTCCAGGCCCAGATCGCCATCCTCGACGAGACCGGCACGGTGCTGGCCGCGAACCGGTCCTGGGAGGAGTTCGGGCGGCTCCACGGCGGGCAGGACGGCTTCCGCATGGCGGTGGGCGGCAATTACCTGGCCTATTGCGACGGCGTGAAGTGCCGCTGCGCCCTGGCCGGCTGTCCGGGGACCGGCGGTTGCTGGGTCAGCAGCGCTTCGGCCGTGGCCGAGGGCATCCGAGCCGTGCTGAGGGGCGAACGGGACGAGTTCCAGACCGAGTACGACTGGTCTTGTCGCGCCCGCCGCTCGTTCGTCATGCACGTCACCCGGTTCAACGACGAGGGGCCGGCCCGGGTGGTCATGGCCCATGAAGACGTGACCGCCCGCCGCCAGGCCGAGGAGCACGTCCGCCACCAGGCCCTTCACGATGGGCTGACCGACCTGCCCAACCGGGTGATGATCCAGCGGCAGATCGCGGAGTGCGTCGCCCGGGCCGGCCAGGACCCGGACTTCCGCTTCGCGGTTCTGTTCATGGACCTGGACCGCTTCAAGGTGGTCAACGACAGCCTGGGCCACGGGCTGGGCGACCGGCTGCTGGTGGCGGTGGCGGACCGGATCGAACAGTGCGTGCAGGCCTCGATCGCCCACGGCTGCCGGATCAGCAGGCACATGATCGCGCGCATGGGGGGCGACGAGTTCATCATCCTGCTGGAGAGGATCGGGGAGGAAACCGACGCCGCCCGGGTGGCCGGTCGCATCGTGACCGCCCTGAACGTGCCCTTCCAGGTCGACTTCCACGAGGTGTTGACCACGGTCAGCATCGGGGTCGCGGGCACGGCGGTGCGCTACGGCAGCGCCGACGACGTGATCCGCGACGCCGACGCCGCCATGTACCGGGCCAAGATGGCCGGCAAGGGCCGATACGTCATCTTCGACGAATCCATGCACGCCGCGGCCGTGGACCGCCTCCAGCTCGAGGGCGAACTGCGCCGCTGCGTCGAGAACCGCGAGCTGCGGCTGCACTATCAGCCCATCGTGTCCCTGTGCGACGGGCGCATCTGCGGGTTCGAGGCCCTGGTCCGCTGGCAACACCCGGATCGCGGGCTGCTGTGCCCGGCGGATTTCATTCCCCTGGCCGAGGAGACCGGCATGATCGGCATCATCGGCGAGTGGGTGCTGCGCAGCGCCTGCCAGCAGTTGCGGCGGTGGCAGGAGCGCTTCCCGATGGACCCGCCGCTGACCATGAGCGCGAACCTGTCCGGGCGGCAGTTGGCCTCGCCGGGTCTGCCGGCCCGACTGGCCTCCGTCCTCAACCAGACCGGGATCGACCCGGGCACGCTGCGCCTCGAGATCACCGAGGGCATGATGATCGAGAACGAGGCGGCCCTGGAGATTCTCTCGAAGATCAAGGAACTGGGCATCCGCCTGCACATGGACGACTTCGGGACGGGCTATTCCGCCCTGGGTTGCCTGCACCGCTTTCCGCTCGATGGGATGAAGATCGACCGGATGTTCGTGATGAACGCCGACCGCGAGTCGTCGCACCGGGCGGTGTTGGAGGCGATGGCGGGTCTGACCCGCCGGTTGGGGATGAAGATGGTGGTCGAGGGCGTCGAGACGGAGAGCCAGGCGACGCTGCTGCGCGAACTCAACTGCGAGCACGCACAGGGTTATCTGTTCTCGTCGCCCCTGGAGCCGGGAATGGCGGCGGCACTGCTGCGGTCCGCGCGGCCGGCCAGCGGGCCGGCGATTCGTCCACGCGGCGTGCCGCAGCCCCGCCCGCAGTGGGAGGAGGTGATGGCGTGTTGAGCCAAGCCCACGAAATCAGGGAGCGGCGCTGTTCGAGCCGCTGGAGATCGGGCCGGGACCTTCGCTGGCGCGTCCGGCGGGGACGCATCGCCAAGACCGCCGAAATCCTGGAGCGATCGCTCAACGGGCTGGTCCTGGAGGTGACCCGGGCGGACGCTCCCGCGGAAGGACAGTACGTGCTGCCGGCCGACCGGCGGATCGGCGACCGGCATGGTTTCCGGGAGGGCATCGTCCGCCGGAGATTGAACGACGGCCGGCGGAGCGTCCTCTACGTCGAGATTCTGGCCTGAGCGAAAGGGGGGAAAGACATGTCCGTCGAAAAACATCCAGGCCACAACCAGCGTTGTGAGCCGCGCTTTCAGCCGTGCCTCGAGGAGGTGCTGTGGCGATCGGAGGGGACGACGGGTCGGGCGGTGCGGGGCTGTCTGCGCGACGTTTCCAACCGGGGACTGTCGTTCCTGACGGCCCGCCGCCCGGCGCCGCAGGTGGGGGCGGCGATCCGCGTTCACCTCATCGGAGCCCAGGAGTGCGCGCCCTGCGAAGTCCGCTGGGTCGAGAAAGGCCAGCAGTTGGCCGCGGTCGGCTGCCGCATGATCGAGCCTGAACCGGAGCCGTCGCCCCTCAAGCCCCCTGTTCCGAGC
>JABRVU010000457.1:0-10529 GCA_039961895.1 Phycisphaerae bacterium
GCCTCGATGGCGTTGACCACCATCGCCACCAGGGCCTGTTCGAGCGTGGCCGGATCGTGGGCGCAGATCAGCCCTTCTTCGGGAGCCTCGACCGCCAGCGTGATCTCCTTGGGGGTCAGCTCGGGCCGAAGGGCCTCGCGGATCTGGTGCAGCAGCGGGACCACGTCGGCGTGGCGCATGGGGGTGGGTTCCCGTCGGGCGATCTCCATCAGCCCGCCGATCCAGCGGTTCAGGCGATCGACCGAGGCGATGATCTCGTCCATCCGCTCGCGGACGTAGTCCGGGCCGCGGTCGTGGCGGGCGGCGACCTGGGCGGCCGCCCGGATGCTGGCCAGCGGGTTGCGCAGGTTATGGGCCAACTGGGCGGCGAACTGCCCGATGGTGGTCAGCCGTTCGCCGTCGATGAGCTGCTGGCGATAGGCGGCCAGGGACTGCCGGGCCTGGTCGAGGGCCGTCGCCAAACTGGCCAGTTCCCGCGGCGCGGTCAGCAGCGGTTCGGGCGGCGGGCGGTCCTGGGCCAGGGCGGCCACCTGCCGGTTCAGCCGTTCCATCGGCCGAAGCAGCCACAGGCGCAGCAGCCAGCCGATCACCGCCACGTGCAGGATCGCCAGAGCCATGGCCGCGCCGACCAGCACCCACTTGTTGGTGCGCTGCTGCTCGGCGGCGTCGTTGAGCCGGACGCGCAGCAGTTCCACGGCGTCGGTGAGATCGTCCAGCCGTTCCGCGACCGTCTGGGCCGCGGCGGCCCGTTCCTGAGGCGGTGCGTCTTTCCAGGCCTGGTAGGCCTGGCGCAGGCGGATGATGTACCAGTCGCGCATGTAGTCCACGTCGATGTACCCGCCCACCGACGCGATCTTCTGCTGCACGCCGGTCAGCAGGTTCTCGAACTCGCGCTCGCCGTCGTCGGCCTGGCGGATCGCCGGGAACGCGGCCCGCAGCCGGTGGCTGTCCCAGACCACGTCGTGCCAGACCAGCAGCGGTCCGTAGATGCTCTGCGTGCGGTTCAGCTCGTAGACCGCCACGCCCACCGTGGCCACGCTCAGCAGGACCACGATCAGATACACCAGCAGCAGGCGAAGACGCAGGGTCATGACAATCTATTCTACGGCCACAGTCGGCTCGAAGGGTAAAGCCCGGCGTTTCAAATGGTAAGGCCGGCTCGTTCCTGCCCGATCGTGAGGAAGCGCAGGTCGTCGCGCTCCAGGTTCAGCACCGCCACGGTGGGCAGGGCGACGCGGTGCAGGGCCCCGGGGTTGATGACGCGCATGGGGCCCTCGCGGTAATCATTGCGCTGGTGGGTGTGGCCGTGGAGCAGATAGTCGAATCGGGCGTCGCGCAGGGCCTCGCGGAAGGCCCGCTCGTGGCCGTGATACACGCCGATGCTCCTGCCGGCCAGGGCGAGTTCGACGGGCCCGTCGGGCCAGGGCAGACCCAGTTCCGCGACGTGTGGCCGCCAAAGGGGCCGCGGCTCATCGGTGTTGCCCCACACGAACCACGCCCGGCGCCCGGCCAGCTCGTCGAGCACGTCCAGACCGCCCACGTCGCCGCAATGGACGAAGACCTGTGCCCCGGCGGCGTCGAGTTCGGCCAGAGCCCGCCGAACCATCTCCACGCGCCCGTGGCTGTCGGAGAGGATGCCCAGTATCATGCCCTGCTCCTGAATGCTCGAGATGCCCCGTCGGCCTGGTCGTGGCGTCGCGCGTCCATCGAAGCCCGCGAGCCACCCTCGTTTGCACGCCGGGTCCTTTCCACGTAGCATACCCGTTTCGAGTGGACCGGCACCCGGCGAGAGGGCTAAAATGCCGTTCCGGGGGTCCCGGGCCGAGGGAAGGTCGGGGTCCAGCCTGGTTGCGTCTGCTCGATGCGAGAACCGACCCGGATGTTCGCGATCATCAGTGATATTCACTCCAATCTGGAGGCCCTCCAGGCCGTTCTGGCGGACATCGACGCACGCGGCATCCAGCGCATTGTATGTCTCGGCGACGTCGTGGGTTACGGGCCCAACCCCAAGGAGTGCATCGACCTGGTGCTCCAGCGTTGCGAGTTCTGCCTGTGCGGCAACCACGATTATGCGGTCTTTTATGAGCCCTACAACTTCAACGTCAGCGCCGAGCGGGCCTGCTACTGGACACGGCAGGTGCTCGAGGACGAGCCCGACAAGGCCGTCCGCGACCGGCGGTGGGAGTTCCTGGGCAAGCTGCCGGTGCGCGTCGTCTATGAGGACATGCTGTTCGTGCACGGCTCGCCGCGCCGTCCGATCAACGAGTATCTCTTCGCCGACGACGTGTACTCCAACCCGCACAAGCTGATGGCCAACTTCGAGAGGCTTCAGCACAAGGCCTGCTTCGTCGGGCACACCCACGTGCCGGGGGTGTTCGTGGACGATCCCTACTTCGAGTCGCCCGATGAGCTGTCCGATCCGGGCTTTCACGAGGTGGCCGAGGACGACAAGGTCATCATCAACGTGGGCAGCGTGGGCCAGCCGCGGGACCGCGATCCGCGGGCGGCCTACGGCATCGTCAACGAGGGGCAGGTCGAGTTCGTCCGGCTGGATTACGACATCGACACCACCGTGAACAAGATCATGGCCACCCCGGAGCTGGACGACTTCCTGGGCCAACGATTGCTGGAAGGCCGTTGAATCTTCTCCACTCTTCTTCACCAGGGAGGCACGGAGAAAAGGGCACCCGTCAGCGGATTTCCCGTGTCAGTTCGGCGGGATCCGGCCGAAGCCGGCGGTCGCGGGTGAATGCCGTCAGCCGACGGCCGGGGACTGGATAATCCTCTTCGTGGCGAGTCAGTCAGGATCGAGAACCGCTTCATGCAAGCACGGCAGACGCTGGTAGCGTTGATGGTTTCGATGGCCGTCTTCTACGCGGCCTTCTTCCTGTTCAGCAGGATCTGGCCTCCGTCCGCGCCGACCACCCGGCCGGCGGCGGAGGCGGGCGCTTCGCGGCCGTCCGGCGGCTCGACCGCCCAGACCCGCCCCGCCGGCGAGGCATTCCCCACGACCGGCCCGGCGGCGGAGGTGGTGGTCATCGAGGGGACGGCCCGCGAACCCGTCGCGCTCGGGGGGAGCGACCCCAAGAGCCCCTATCCCATGCTGCTGGAGATCGATCCGCGCGGGGCCGACGTGACCAGCGCGTGGATCCGGGGCCACTACGAAACGGTCGATCGAGTCAAACCCTATCAGATTCTTCAGCCGGTGGACACGGTGGAGGGGGCCACGGCCGGCCACTCGTTCTCGACGTCCGTCCGCTTCGACCACCGCCGGCTGACCGTGCCGTTGGCCGACAAGGTCTGGACCCTCGACGCAGCGGCCAGCACCGAGAACCGCAAGGTGTGGACGCTGCGGATCGAGCTGCCCGGCGCAGCGCCGCTGGCCCGCGTGGTCAAGACCTATGAACTGTCGCCCCAGGCGCCGGCGGCGAAGACCTACGATTTCAAGCTTTCCCTGCGGATCGAGAACCTGTCGGCCGAGCCCGCCCGGCTCATCGTCACCCAGCGCGGCTCGATCGGCTTCAAGCAGGAAGATCCGCGCTACGACGACCGCTACCTCATTCCCGGCATCCGCCAGGGCGGGAGCATCAGCACGACCAAGCACATGCGGGCGGACCTGCTCAAGGCCGGCGACCACAGCCTGGGCAAGGACGAGGGCGAGCAGCAGGTGGCCTGGGTGGCGGACGCGAACAAGTATTTCGCCTGCATCATGGCCCCGATCCCGCCGTCCGGCGGCACGCGCCCGACGATCTCGAACGTCGAGGCCTTCACCCTGACCGACAGGCCGGAGGCTCCGACGGCCAGCGACATGAGCTTCGCCTTCGTCACCGCCCCGCTGTCGGTCGATCCGGGCGGAGCCGCGGAACTGGTTTTCGACTGTTACCTGGGGCCCAAGTCCAAGACGGCCTTCCAGAAGGTGGCCGTCTACGAAAGCCGCGACTATTACGCGGTCATGCGGGCGGCGTATTACCTGTGCGCTCCCGCCGGGCTCACCGGGCTGATGATGGGGCTGCTCCAGGTCTTCCACTGGGTGGGAGCGGGCAACTACGGCGTGGCCATCATCATCCTGGTGCTGGTGGTGCGGGCCATCCTGCACCCCATCACCAAGCGGGCCCAGGTCAACATGTACAAGATGCAGAAGAACATGGCCCGCATGGCCCCCAAGATCGAGGCCCTCAAACAGAAGTACGCCAACGACCGGGCGGCCTTCAACCAGGCCCAGATGGAGCTGTGGAAGGAGGAGGGCGTGAACCCGGCGGCGGGCATCCTGAGCTGTCTGCCCATGATGCTCCAGGTGCCGATCTGGGCGGCGCTGTGGCAGGCCCTCTCCTCGACCATCGAGATGCGGCACGCGCCCTTCGACGGGTGGTGGATCAAGGATCTGGCCGGCCCGGACGCGCTCTTCTCCTTCAGCCGGGGCTTTGACCTCCCGTTTATTTCGCACTACCTGAGCGTGGGGCGGGTCCACTCCTTCAATCTGCTGCCCTTCCTGCTGGCCGTTTCGCAGTTGCTCCAGATGAAGTACATGCCCAGGGCGACCACGGGGGCGACCACCGGCCCGGCCGCCGACCAGATGGAGCAGCAGCGCAAGATCATGATGTTCATGAGCGTTTTCTTCATGGTGGTGCTCTACAATCAGCCCAGCGGGCTGCTGTTGTACATGATGGCCAGCAACCTGTTCGCGGTCCTGGAGCAGTGGCGGATCCGCAAGCACTTGAAGGAGCTGGATGAGAAAAAGGCCGCCGAACCCGTGGCGGCCGGCGCCGCGTCGCCCGGCAAACCCAGCGGACGCCGGCCGGGGCCGACCGATCAGCCGCGCAAGCCCTCCTGGCTGGAGCGCAAGTGGAAGGAGATCCAGAAACAGGCCGAGGAGGCCCGCCGCATCCAGAGCCAGCGGCACCGAGAAAGCAAGTGAGCCCCGGCGCGCAAGTGCGGCGTCGAGGAAGTGGGAAGCAGGCAGTGGGCAGCGAGAAAGCCGCGCCTCTCGCGTTCGGTGAGAGGCTCCATCGGGAGTGGGACCGGTGCGGTCAGGGCCGGCAGGGGTCGGCTCCCCGCGTTCAGGGCCGCGCCCCTCAGGAAGCGGTGACCGGCATTAAGAGCCCATCCCCAATATCTGAAAAACGACCGTCTGGTAGCCGGTCTCACACAAGTTTGGGCATGGGCGCGAAACCGGGCCCACACGGCCGCGGGTCTCGATCGCGGAGTCGGCGTTTATCGGCCACCGGCGGTCGCGTCGCGCTGGGCCTGCTGAGCCTGCTGGGTTATTCAGCGGCCGGATGCTTCCGGCCGGCACCGCCTCAGTTGAACCTCGCACCGCCCGCCCCGGCCACCGAGAAGCTGAACCTGGTCCCCTATCTTCAGGCCGTGCGGGCCGGCGAATGGCTCTATGAACGAACCGAGCTGCGCGACGGCGAAGAGTCGCGGCGCGTCTATTACCAGCGGCGGGTGACCGCGGAGCGGGTCATCGAGGGCATCCTGGTGGGGCGCGACCTGCCGCCGCTGGAGCGTTACCTGCAACGACCGGCCGCACCCGCCGCCGAACCGGGGGACAACGAGCCGATCGAGTCTCCTCCGCCGCTGCCTGGGCGCGAGAACCCCCAGTTCCTGGAGCTCGTCGAGCCGATGGAGCCGATCCCCCTCGAACTGGCGGAGATGAACCCGCTGGAGACGACGACGCAGGTTCGGCACTACAACCGTCGTGGCCGGCTCGCATCCACCGGCACGTTGACCCGGCGGATCGAGATCGAGGGAACGCAGGACGTCGAATGTCCGGCCGGCCGCTTCGCGGACTGCCTGCGCCTGCGCGTCGAGCTGCGCCTGGAGTTTCCCTTCGGCCTGACGCTCGACTGGAACAGCTACATCTGGCTCTCGCCGGAGGCCGGCGAGGTCCGGCGGATCGAGGAGTTATCGGGCGTCTATTGGATCTTCGGGTTCGGAAGCGCCCATGAGTTCCGGCTGGTGGCCTACCATCGCGACGTGGCCGCGACGCGCACGGATTCCGCCTGGGTATCGCCGAAGTGGTCGCGGGGGCTGCTGACGCTCGACCGGGGCCTACCCCGGCCGCGCATGAGCGGCATGGTCTTCGACTTTGCGAGCGTGCCGTAGCGGCCGGGCGCGAAGGCCGGTCGTGGACCAACCGTGCCCCGGCGGCTACGGCAGGCCGGTCATCCATTCGCGGACGGCGGCGGCGGCGGTCTCGACGATGGCCTCCCGGCTCTGGCCGGCGTCCTCGGCCTGCATGATCCGCCGGACCAGGGCGCTGCCGATGATCGCGCCGTCGGCCACCGAACAGACCACCCGGACGTGCTCGGCCGTGCTGATCCCGAACCCGACGATGACCGGCCGGCCGCCGACCTGGCGCAGCTCGCGGACATCAGCCACCAGCGCGGGCGGGAGCTCCTTCCGCTCGCCGGTAATGCCCGTCACCGACATGTAATACACGAAACCGGTGGACAGCTCGGCGATCCGGCGCCGCCGATCGGGATGCGAGGCCGGCGAAACCAGCATGGGCAGCCGCAGCCCAGCCTCGTTGACCAGCCGGCTGATGCGCGGGGCCTCCTCCAGCGACAGGTCCGGCAGGATCAGGCCGTCGATGCCGGCCTCGCGGCAGAGCCCGATGAACTTCTCCGTCCCCACGCGGTGGACGATCGAGAACGACAGCATGCCCAGGAGCGGCAGATCGCGCCGGGCGCGGAACTCCGCCACCAGCGCCAGGATGTCGCGGACGCGAACACCGCGCTGGAGTACCCGGGTGAACGAGTTCTGGATCACCGGGCCGTCGGCGATGGAGTCGGAATAGGGGAAGCCCAGCTCGACGGCCGTCACCCCCGCGTCGGCCAGGGCCTCCAGGATTCGCCGGGTGGTGGCCAGGTCGGGCAGACCGGCGGTCACGTAGGGCAGCAGGCCCTTCCGCCCGGCGGCGGCCAGGGCCGACAATGCGGCGTCGATGCGGTTCCCGTCAGTCATGGCCGGCGACTATACCGGCCAGGGCCTTGCGCGAAAAGTTCACCCCTTCCAGGCCCCCCGCCGGGCTCTTGACACATTGGGCGGGGAGGCAAGAAAAGGCAGCGGCCTGCCCCCGTGCAGGCCGTGGAAGACGCAAAATCGTTCCATGACCGGCACTCGCGGCCAGTCGCTACGGTATCCGCGCCCCGCGGATTCGGTCTTGCACCCTGCCCGGCGGGCACATCGGCCGCGAAAAAACGCAACTCGACGGCAGATCGTGCCCGCGCCGCGCCAATATGTAATTAACGATCCGAACCATCGGGGGTGGTCGATGTCACCACCCCAGCGGACGTGAGCGAGCGGAGGGAGCAGAGGTCGCGGAGGGCGCGGAACCGCGGGGACGCAGCCCGAGAATGTCCGTCGGTTTCCTGTTGTCCGTCTGGTGGCGTAAAGTCTTTGCCGGACGAAAACTGAGAACTGGATCCGGAGAACTCTCCTGCTTTGCGTACCGGCGAGTACCAGGTTTGGGGCGATGTGCTTTGCCGGGCCTTGGCCGGCTCCGCGGTTCCGAAGCCCCGTCCGCGCTGCGTCCTCCGCTCGCTCACGGTGCCGTTGACGGACGGCACATTCCCACCAGACCCTTCCCATGTCCCCGTCGTTGCAGCGGGCGAC
The DNA here is from genome assembly GCA_039961895.1 of Phycisphaerae bacterium. Taxonomy (GTDB): domain Bacteria; phylum Planctomycetota; class Phycisphaerae; order UBA1845; family PWPN01; genus JAAXZI01. Next base: position 7,618 of record JABRVU010000457.1, read on the forward strand.
GCGGTGAGCGCTCATGTCCGCCGGGCGATGAGGCTCAGGCCGAAGAGCAGGGCGGCGGCCAAGACGATGGCGGCGCCGGTGCTCATCTGGTTCAGATAGGGGGAATAGGAAGCGAGCGTGCCGGACAGGCCGCCGACCAGGCCGAAGACCACGGCCCAGCGGAGCATGCCGGCGGCGTCGCGGGCCACGTTGCGGGCGGTGGCGGCCGGCACCACCAGCAGGGCGGTCACCAGCAGGATGCCCGCCGTCCGGATCGACACCGTCACCACCAGCGTCAGCAGCAGGGCGAAGAGATACTCGTAAAAGCGCACCCGCAGGCCCCGGCTGTGGGCCAGCTCGGCGTTGACCCCGATCAGCACCATCGCGTTGAACCCCAACAGCATGAACAGCAGGACCGCCGCCGCCAGGCCCGCGGTCAAGGCCAGATCGCCGGCGTCGAGGGTGAGGATGTCGCCGTAGAGATACCCCTGGAAGTCGGCCGACCGCCGCCCGCTGCTGGTGACGATGGCCAGCCCCAGGGCCACCACCGTGCTGAAGAACACGCCGATGACCGTATCATTCGAGAGCGTGGTCCGCCGTCGGACCGCCGCGATCCCCAGTCCCACCAGCAGCCCGAAGCCGATCAGCGAAAGGCGCGGATCGAACCGCCCCCCGCCGCGGATGAACAGCTCGTCGAGCAGCAGCCCGATGGCCACGCCGGCGAAGGCCGAATGCGAGATGGCGTCCGAGAAGAAGGCCATGCGGAAGTTCACCACCTTCACGCCCAGGGCCGCGCAGACCGGCGTGAGCAGCACGCATTCGAGCAGGGCCCGGATCATGAACGGCTGGCGGGCCCACTCGAAGGGCAGGTGGCGGGCACAGAAGCCCTCAATGGCCGGCAGAACGGCGCTCAGCTCCATCGGCGAAACTCCAGGCTGATTCTGGATTCTGGATTTCGGCTCGGCGAAGGCCGACGCGCTGTCACGCGCGCATCCCTTCGTCCTTGCCCCTGGTCCCTCGGTCCTTTCCCGAGCCCTGAACCCTGAACCCTGAACTCCAAACCCTCATCCGGCTCTCCTCAATGAAGATGCCGGTGATCGTGTGCGTGCGAAGGGTCATGGGCGTGTCCCTCGTGTTCGCCGGTGTGTCCGTAGAGCCCCACGTCGTGTCCGTAGAGGGTCCGCAGGTTCTCGGCGGTCAGCGTCGTGACCGTGTCGCCCTGGCAGCGGGCGGTCTGGCTGAGGCACAGGACGTACTGGGCGTGCTGGTGGACGATGCTCAGATCGTGGCTGACCAGCAGCATGGTGTAGCGGCCCTGGGTTTGCAGCGAGCCGAGCAGGTCGCAGAACAGCTCTTCGCCGGCCACGTCCACGCCGGCCACCGGCTCGTCGAGCAGCAGGATATCGGGTTCGCTGGTCAAGGCCAGGGCCAGCAGGACGCGCTGAAGCTCTCCGCCGGAGAGGGCCCCCAGCCGCTGCCGGCCCCACCCGGCGCCGCCGACGCGGGCCAGGGCCTCGTCGGCCTGCCGGCGCGACCGGCGGCGCGGGCCCAGCCAGATGGGCGTCCGCTGCAAGCCGCAACAGAGCAGGTCGTACACCGAAAGCGGGCAGCCCTGGTCGAAGTCGAGCCGTTGCGGGACGTAGGCCAGACGCAGCGGCCGGCCTTGCGGGTCGGTGCCGATCTCGATCCGGCCGGTGTAGGGCACCAGGCCCAGGATGGCCCGCAGCAGCGTGGTCTTGCCCGCGCCGTTGGGGCCGATGATGGCGTTGAGCTTGCCCACCGCCGGCTCGAAGCTGACGTTCTTGAGCACGGGCACGTCGCCCAGCGTGACGCTCACGTCGCGCATCCGCAGGGCAAAGCCGCCGGCGGCCGGTTGAGCGACGGTCTTCATGATCCATCCCCCAGGGCGCGCAGGAGGGTCCTGAGGTTCTCTTCCATCACCCGCTCATAGGCGCCGGCGTCGGGCCGGCCCGCGGCGTAGTTGAACGGGTTCAGCGGATAAGCGGGCACGCCGGTCTGTTCCGCGAGGGTTCGGGCGACCACGCCGGAGTAAGCCGGCTCGTAGAAGACGGCGGCCACGTGTTGCTCGCGGATGATGCGCATCAGTTCGGCCATTCTGGCCGCCGAGAGGTTGCCCTGCGGATCGACGGTCAGAGTGGCGGCCACGCGCAGGTCCAGGTCGCGGGCCAGGTACGCGAAGGCATCGTGAAAGGTGACGATGGCCCGGCCCCTGAAGGATTGAGCGGCCGCGCGCATCCGGTCGGCGAGGGCTTCCAGCCGCCGGGCATAGGCCTCGCCGTTGGCCCGGTAGCGGGCCGCCCGGGGCGGATCGGCCTCGGCCAGCTTGCGGGCCAGCGTGCGCACCTGGCGGGCCGCCTGGGCCGGCGACGCCCAGACGTGCGGGTTGACCGTCCCGTGTCGATGGCCCTGGTGCCCGCCCTCATGATCGTGGCCGGCGCCATCCTCATCGTCGGGCGTCAACGGGATCGTCTCGGCGTCGTCGGAAATGGTCATGACCTCGCCGGGCCGACGGCCGGAAACGAGCTTGTCCGCGAAGGGCTCGGCCCCCAGCCCGTTGAGAACCACCAGGTCCGCGGCGTTGGCCCGAACCACGTCGCGCGGACGCAGCGCGTACTCGTGCGGGCAGCCCAGATCGGGCGACAGCAGCACGTCCACATCGACGCCGGGAGCGTCTCCGACCACGTTCAGGGCGAACACGTAGACCGGCAGGAAACTGCACAGGATGCGGTACTCCGCCCGAGCGGGCCGCGCGGGTCGGGAGCTCAGCAGCAGGCTCGAGGCCAGCATGGCCAGGATGCCGGTCAGCAGGACCAGCGTGGATCGGCGGGGCGGCGCGGGCGTTATCGGGCGGTTCATGGGGGCACCCTGTCGGTATTACGTTGTCCGACCCATCCTAGCCGGCAGTATTACGT
>JABRVU010000458.1:0-14373 GCA_039961895.1 Phycisphaerae bacterium
ACCAGGAACTTTCCGAGAGGGCCTCAGCCACCAGCCGGCCGCAGCGCCCCAGCCCGATCAACCCCAGTTTCAACGGCTCCATCGCGGCGTCCTTTCACCCCAGCGACGCGGAGGCGAGCAGAGACCTCGGGACTTCGGACGTCGGGATCGGGCGGCGAGATTCGTGGTTCCCGTGGGGCGTGGCCAGGCCGGGTTCCCGCGGTTCATCGCGGCGCCGCTGGACGCTGGATCCGCTCGGTTATCGCTCCGTCGCCCGAAGCCGAACCGCCCGGCTCACGATAGACGATCGCCATGGCCCGTGCAAACCTGGCGGTTCGCTCATGACGCCAGGCCGGAAACCAGCAGTCCCCCGCCGTTACCGGACGCGGGGATGAGGATGGAAATCAAAGCGCCCCGTGCCTGAGACGATAGAGAGGAGGTGGACACGCTCTATCAACTATTAACATCGGCAGGATTGGCCTACCTGGGTTTCGTGGTGATCGTGGTGGCGCTGCTGGCGGTGGTGGACGGCCGGTTGCGGCGGTCGCGTCTGAGATGCCGGTTGCCGGCCTGGGGATGGGCGCTGTGCGGCGGCGTGCTGGCGGCCGGCTTCGCCGTCGTCAAGCTCGTCGAGCGCGACGACTGGCTCCAGAACGTCGTCTGGCACCGCACCGCGGTCATGGCCTGGTTCGGCGTGTTCGAGCTGGTGCTGATCTCCACCTTCTCGCTGATCGCTATCCTCAAGGCCCAGGTGACCGAACGCATCCGCGTGGAAGAACAGTTCCGCGACTACCGCCGGGACCTCGAGGAACAGGCCAAGGCGCGCAGCGAGGAGCTGCTCGAGGCCCAGCGGCAGGTGATGCAGTCCGAGAAGCTGGCCTCGCTGGGGCAGTTGGCCGCGGGCGTGGCCCACGAGATCAACACGCCCATCCAGTTCGTGGGCGACAACCTGCGGGCCATCTCCGATTTTCTCGACGAGCTGGTCAGTCTCACCGACCAGTACCGGGAGTTGATCGCGCAGATACCGGCGGAAGGGCCGATCCAGAAGGCGATCGAGCAGGTTCGCCAGGCCGAGGCCGCCTGTGACCTGGAATACATCCGGGACGACGCCCCCAAGGCGGTGACCCAGGGACTCGAAGGGGTCCAACGCGTGGCTCACATCGTGAGGGCCATGAAGGACTTCTCCCACGTGGACCGCGGGCAGATCTCGCTGGTGGACGTCAACCGCTCGCTGGAGACCACCCTGACCGTCGCCCGCAACGAGTACAAGTACGTGGCCGACATCCAGCAGGATTTCGCTCCCGATCTGCCCCAGATCGAGGCTTACGGCGGGGAGCTGAACCAGGTGTTCCTGAACATCCTGGTGAACGCGGCCCACGCCATCGGCGACACGGGGAAGCGCGGCGTGATCACGCTCCGCACGCGCTGCCTGGGCGACCAGGTCGAGGTTTCGATCTCCGACACCGGCACGGGCATACCCGAGGCCGTCCGCAACAAGGTCTTCGACCCCTTCTTCACGACCAAACCGGTCGGCAAGGGGACCGGTCAGGGGCTCAACATCGCCCACCAGATCGTGGTGGGCAAGCACGGTGGGGCCCTGACCTTCGAGAGCCAGATGGGCAAGGGAACGACCTTCTTCATCCGGCTGCCGGTGAAGCTGGCCGCTCCGGCGGAAGGTACGGAACCGCCCCGGTCGGAGGAGGGAACGAACTCGGCGGTACCGGCTTTGGCGGAGTGCGTGCCGGCCGCGGCCGGGTGATTCTGCCCGCTTCGGGTCCGCGACGGAATCCGGATCCAGCGGATTCCGTCAAGGGATCCATCAGCCCCCGCGCCCCCGCCGACGGCTTTGCCTTCAAGGGGGGTCCTGATATAATCCCGTCCAGCCTGTTTCGGGCAACAGTCGTCTGATGTCGTGGATGCATCGAGTCGGACCTCTCTGGTTGGGGCGGTTCCTCGGGCTCTGATGAGCAGACCCTCGACTCCAGCGCGAACGGGACGTGCAGGCCCGTTTCGCGTGAGAGGGCGTATTCCTATGGCGACCAAGCAGTTAGTGACGAAAGTCTGGATCGCTCCGGGCTGCATTGTCTGCGATGCCTGTGAGACCACCGCCCCGGAGGTCTTTCACGTTCAGGAACAGACCTGCGTGATCCGGCCGGAGGCCCTGACGCCGGACTTCACCAAGCCGCGCAGCGAGCTGATCGTCGAGGCGGCCCAGGAATGCCCCGTGGACGTCATCAAGTTCGAGACGATCGAGGTGGATGCGGCCGAGGCCCCGGCTCCGGCCCCGGCGGCCGCGCCCGCGGCGGCACCGGTCATGGCCATGGCGGCGGATGTGCCGGCGGCGGCGCCGAAGGCGGTTTCGGCCGTGGCGGCCGCGGCGGCGGCCCCCGCCGTCTCGACCGATCCGGCCATCGCGGCCATGCTGAAGGCCACCACCGCCCGCGGGGGCAAGAGCGGCCATCTGGGCGGTGACGCGGCCCCGGCGGTCAAGGCCCTGCGCTCCCGGAAGATCGACGAGCTTCCGCCCGATGCCCGTTATCCCAAGGTGCTCGAGGCCGCCAAGGAAACCCTCAGCGAGCCGAAGGTCACGCGCCGAGCCACGGTCGGAGCGGCCGCCGTCGGCTGGGCCGCCTTCGCCGGGGCCAACGCCCTCGGCGGGCTGGCCCTCCAACGCTTCATGTTCCCCAACGTCCTCGAAGAGCCCGACCCCAAGGTGCGCATCGGCGAGGTCTCCAAGTTCGCGGAGATGGCCGTCGGGCAGGTCAACGAGGAGTATAAGTCCAAGGGCATCTGGATCGTCCGGCTGGAGGGCGAGATCGCCGCTCTGAGCACCACCTGCACCCACCTGGGCTGCATCCCCAACTGGCTGGAGGCGGAACGCAAGTTCAAATGCCCCTGCCACGGCAGCGGTTTCATGCAGTCGGGCATCAACTTCGAGGGACCGGCCCCGCGACCGCTGGAACGCTTCCAGATCAGCGTGGAAGACGGCGTGGTCGTCGTCAACCGGGCCAAGAAGTTCCAGCAGGAAAAAGGCGAGTGGACGAACCCGGACAGCTTCATCAGCGTCTGAGGCGGCAGATACGACGAACCTCGAAACTGGTCACCGGCAACTCGAATCGGGTAACTTCGCATGGGCCCATTTGCACGTTTCGGCAATTACATCCGCGAGTCTCAGGTCTGGGGGTCGATCTTCCGGCACGGCATTCCGCGCGACCGGCGGACCCGGGCCATGGCCGTCCTGTCCAACGTGTTCCTGCACCTGCATCCGGTGGCCGTCCGCAAGAGCGGCATCCGCCTGTCGTTCACCTGGTGCATGGGCGGGCTCACGTTCTTCCTCTTCCTGGTCGAGGTGGTCACCGGCATTCTGCTGATGTTCTACTACCGCCCGGTGGCCGAATACGCCTATCGCGACATCCAGGGCCTGCGGGCCCACGTCACGCTGGGTCTGCTGCGCGAGCTGCACCGCTGGGGCGCGCACGCCATGATCATCGCCATCTGGCTGCACATGCTGCGGGTGTTCCTGACCGGCAGCTACAAGCCCCCGCGCGAGTTCAACTGGACGGTGGGCGTGATCCTGCTGGTGTGCACCATGCTGCTGTCGTTCACCGGCTATCTGCTGCCGTGGGACCAGCTGGCCATGTGGGCCATCACCGTGGGCTCGAACATGGCCCGGGCCACGCCGTTCCTGGGCCACGAGGGGCCGGGGGCGTCGCTGTTGAAGATCGGCGAGGTGCCGCTGATTCACGCGGGTTCGGACGCGCGCTTCGGCCTGCTGGCCGGGACCTTCGTGGGCCCCTCGGCCATCCTGCGGTTCTACGTGCTGCATTGCGTGGCCCTGCCCACGGTGGTGACGGTGCTGATCGCGGTGCATTTCTGGCGCATCCGCAAGGACGGGGGGATCAGCGGACCGCTTTGATTTCGGATGGCGGATTTCGGATTGCGGATTGAACCTGCATGTTGCTCGCGCAGACTGAAAACCTGAATTCGGCGTTCTGGATCGGAACGGCCTCGTTTTTCGCGCTCACGCCGCTGGCCGGCGCCCGGGCCTGGGCCCGCAAGGCCCTGCTGGCCATTCCGCTGCTGCTGGTGGGCTGGTTCGTGGCGGCCGGTTCGTGGGAGGGCGTCCGCGACTTCATCAACTGGCTGCTGGGCCCCGAGCGGATGCTGTTCTTCTCGGTCATGGTCATGGTCCTGGCCATGGTCTTCTATCGCACCTGGACGCTGCCCTGGCTGGCGGGGCTGATGCTGGTGCTGTTTTCGCTGGCGTATTTCGGCAGCGCCGGCGACCCCAATTTCCTGGAGATCATCAGCAAGCCCGACAACGTGCCCATCACGCTGATGATCTTCCTGGTCGGCTACGTGTTGTGGCTGTCGTTCCGGCAGGCGGCCATCAACGACGCCCGCATCGAGGCCGGCGAACCGCTGCTGGAGGCCGGCAGCGACGACAAGGTGCTGACCTGGCCGGACCTGGTCTATACCGAGCTGATCTGCATGGTGCTCTGCTCGGTGTTCCTGATCGTCTGGGCGATTTTTTTCCGGGCCCCGCTCGAGCCGCCGGCCAACCCCGCCGCCGTGCCCAACCCCTCCAAGGCCCCCTGGTACTTCCTGGGCTTGCAGGAGCTGCTGGTTTATTTCGATCCCTGGATCGCCGGGGTGCTCCTGCCCGGGCTGATCATCTTCGGGCTCATCGCCCTGCCGTACATCGACAAGAACCCCAAGGGCAACGGCTACTACACGCTGGCCGAGCGCCCGTTCGCCATCGCCATGTACCTGTTCGGCTTCGTGGTGCTGTGGGTGGTGCTGATCGTGCTGGGGACGTTCCTGCGCGGGCCGAACTGGAACTTCTTCGGACCCTACGAGTACTGGGACGCCCACCGCCCGGCGGCCCTGTCCAACGTGAACCTCTCCGAGCTGTTCTGGGTGACGTTGCTGGGTGCCGGCCTGCCCACCCGCGAGACGGCCGGGCCCTATTACTACCTGCTGCGCGAGGCCCCCGGGCTGGTCCTGCTGGCCGGCTACTTCTTCCTCACTCCCTGGCTGCTCAAGGCCACGGTCTTCAAACGCCTGTACAACGAAATGGGCCCCACCCGCTACGGCGTCATGATGATCCTCTTCACCTGGATGGCCCTGGTGCCCATCAAGATGCTGCTCCGCTGGACGATCAACCTGAAATACATCGTGGCCATCACCGAATGGTTCTTCAACGTGTGACCGGCCTGGGTTTCGCGGCGGCCGACTGCCCTCCGGCCGTCCGAGGCCCGCTTGCGGTCGGAAGTCCGGGGCGATCAGTCCGAGACCCCCGTGGCCAGCTTGGCGCGGTTCCTCACTTCTGCGCCTTTTCCTTCCTTCCCTTCCCTCCTTTCGGTCGGATCATCACCGCGATATTCTGGTTCGGGGTTGACTTCCTGCAACGGGAGGCAGGTGATGGGCACGTCCCGCGGGTGGCCGGCGTTCGGAGGCGCATGCATGGCGATCATGGCCGACGTGGCGGCGGGTGCGGCACCGATCGTTCTCGAGAACGACGCGGTGGCCCTGCGCTTCGATCCGGCCGGCGGCGCCTGGACGGGATGGCTCGACAAGCGGTCCGGCCGGGAACTGGTCAAGGCCCCCGGTCCGGGCGTGCCCGCCGATATGGTGAGCTGGTTGGAACCGCGGCTCGTCCAGGCGGCGTTGCGCGACGGGCGGGCCGTCTCGCTCGAGGGCACCTGGCTCTACACGCGCGAGCCCAAGGCCGAAGCGCATGAGCGTCTGGCGGCGCCGGACTTCGACGACGCCGGCTGGACGCCAACGCCGGTCCCCAGCGTGCCCGAGGCCGGCGACCGGCGGCTCAAGGACCAGATCGGGGCCTTCTGGTATCGGACCCGCGTCGAACTGCCCGGCGCGTGGAAGGGCCGCGACCTGGCCCTCATCCTCGGCGCGGTGGACGACTTCGACGCGACGTACTTCAACGGGCGGCGCATCGGATCGGTGGAGGAGGGCACGCCGCGCCATTGGGAGATTCCCCGTCGGTACGTCATCCCCTCGAGCCTGGCGCGGTTCGACGGGCCCAACGTGCTGGCCATCCGCGTGATCAACGCCGCCTATTCCGGCGGCATCGCCGGGCCGGTGTGCATCGGCCCGCTCGACGAGCTGCCGGGCCCGCAGACCGGCACCCAGCTCGTCGCGCACGAGCGGTCGGCCGACGGTCGGTCGCTGACGTTGACCCTGCGCTCCGGGCCGCTGCACATCTCGGCGGTCTACGCCCTCCACGGCGATGCGGCGCTGATCTCCCGGCGGTTCACGGTCGAGAACATCGAAGGCCGGCGGCGGATCCTCCGCGGAGCGGCCTGCGCGAGCCCCGACCTGCGGATCGGCGACGATGACGCGCTGATCTTTCCCGACGCCCTGCCGGTCGGCGACCGGGCGGTGGAGAACGTTCCGCCCGGCGCGGCCGTTCGCCCCTCCTCCCAGGACGGGCTCGTCTATCTGTGGAGCGCGGCGGCGAAGGGCGGGCTGGGCGCCTGGTTGTATTCGGAGGATGAGTACGCGCCGGTGACGGCCGTCAGGGCCGAGGCCGGCACGCGCCTGATTCACAACCAGGGCATCCTCGCCCCGCTCGAACCCCGCCGCAGCGAGTCGTTGGGCCGGCAGTTCTTCTGGCTGGCCCACGGATCGCGCGACGACGTGCTCCGATCGGTGGGGGCGGTCTTCCGCGCCGTCGGCCTGCAAGCGCCGCCGGGCGGCCTCGAGAAGCTGCGCGAGCGCGTGCTGTACTGCGGCCATCCCGGCGGAATGCCCGAACGGCAATACCGGGGCTACGGCGGGTTCAAAGCCCTGCGGGAGTACGTGCCCACGCTCAAGACGATGGGCGTCGACGTGCTCTGGCTGCTGCCGATCTTCGAGCACGGCGACGGCACGAAGTGGAACCTCTATTCGCCGTTCGATCACTTCCGGATCAGCCCGCTCTACGGCACGCCGGAGGAGCTGGGCGAGCTTGCCAGGGCCGCCCGCGCCGCCGGCATCGAGCTGATGTTCGACCTGGTGCCTCATGGCCCGCCCGACCACACGCCGCTGGGGAAGGCCCACCCGGAGTGGGTCTGCCTCGATGAAGCCGGCAAGCCCACCTACGTGTGGAGCCAACTGGCCTTCGACAACGCCCATCCCGGCTGGCGCGACTACATGGGCCGCGTGGCCGAGCATCACGCCCGCACCTTCGGGATCGTCGGGGCCCGGGTGGACGTGGCCGCCGGCAGCCCGCCGAACTGGAACCCCGCCACCGGCTATCGCCCGAGCCACTCGACGTTGGGCGGCGGGCTGGCCATGAACCGGGCCATCCGCGAGGGCCTGCTGGCGGGACGGACCTCGGCCGGAAAGGGCGTCATCCTGCTGCCCGAGGAGTACACCGGCTGCCGGGTCTTCTACCGCGACGCCGACCTGACCTATGACGCCCAGTTGTTCTTCCTGATGGTCGAGTTGCAGGAGAAAAAAGCCTCGCCGCGCGCATGGGCCGAAAGTCTGCAACGGTTCCTGCACGATCAGTCGCTCACCCTGCCGCCCGGCGCGATCAAGATGCGCTGGACGGCCAATCACGACACCGTGTCGTGGACGTTCCAGAAGCGGCGGACCCGGGCGGCCTACGGCTTCGAGCGGGCCCGGGCCCTGCTGGCCCTGTGTTGCCTGATCGACGGCGTGCCCATGATCTACCAGGGCGAGGAAGACCCGGCACTCTACGGCGGGCAGGGCGAATCCATCGTCGCGGACGTCGCCAGGCTCATCGCCTGCCGGCGGCGGCTGCCGGCGCTGGCCCGCGGAACGGCGGATTACGGGGCCGTCGCCGCCTCCGACGGCGTGTTCGCGTGCCTGCGCACGGAGGGCCCCCAGCAGGCCGTCGTCCTGGTCAGCTTGAACCCGGCTTCCGTGCGCACGCGGCTCACCTTGCCGCCGGCGCTGGTTTCCGTCCGTCACTGGAAGGACGAATTGAACGGCGAAGCGCTGCCGAGCGGCGAAATCCCGATGGCGGGTCATGGCGTGCGCGTTCTTTGCCCGTGACCCGAGCACACCGACCCGCAACGAAGAGAGCGGAAACCCCGGCCGTCAGAGCCGCGACCGTGAGGGAGCGGTGCCGGCTCTCCCCGCCGTGCCGGCCGCGCGCGGCGCGGTCAGATGCCCGGCGCCCGCCGCTCGGATCGGTCCCTTTCGACCCCCCTCGAACCGGGCTGCGTACTGAGCGTTCACCTGCCCGACGGCGCGGCCCAGTCGATGAACGAGGCCACGTCCGCGTGGAGCTTCTCCAGGTCGGGGCGGTGGTGATACATCATGTGCCCGCCCTGGTAACGGGTCTCGCGGACGTTGGCCCGCAGATGTCGGGGCAGATCCAGATGGTTGATGGTGTAGTGGGTGGCGAAATAGGGCGTGGCCAGGTCGTAATAGCCGCTGCAGAATAGCACCTTGAGGTGAGGGTTCTTCATCATGGTCGAGCGCAGGGCGTCGGCGACGGAGAGATACCCCTGGCCGGCCTCGCCCATCCTCCACGGCCGCACCCGCCCGGAAAGCACCTCATAGGGCAGCGTGCTCTCGAACTTCAGCGCCCGCCGGACGTAGTCGTTGAACGTCGCGCTGTAGACCGGCAGATACCCCGAGAAACTGGGGTCGAAGCCGGGGCGGGCCGAGAGCGGGTCGGGGTCGTCGCCCAGAATCCGGGCGTCGAACCGCCCCAGCAGCTTCTTCTCGGCGGCCAGGAGCTGCTTCTCGAAGACCGACGGGTCGATCCGCAGGTTGGCCCGGTCGATGAAATCGGCGGGCAGGGCCGTGAAGCGGGCCAGCCGCTCGACGTGGCTCCGGCGGTTGTCGGGCGAGAGCGCGTCGCCGTGGCTCAGCGCCGGGAGGTACTCGTTCAGGCTGTAAGCCTCGACGGCCTCGAGGGCCCGCTCCAGATCGGCCTGCAAGTCGGGCGGCAGCCGGCGATGATACCACGCCACCGCCGTGTACGACGGCAGAAACAGCGCATAGGGAAGATCGTTGGCGTCGGCCGGCGAGAGCGTCTGAAAGTGCAGGACCACCGAGATCAGCACGATGCCGTTGAGGGCGATGCCGTGGCGGTCGAGCAGGTGTTCGGACAGCCCCGCCGCCCGCGTGGTGCCGTAGCTCTCGCCGGCCAGGAAGCGCGGCGAAGACCAGCGCTGGTAGTGCGTGGAATAGAGACGGATGAAATCGGCCATCCAGGCGATGTCCTCGCGCACGCCGTAGAACTGGGCGCCGGGTTCGCCCTTTTCCGGCCGGCTGTAGCCGGTGCCCACCGGGTCGATGAACACCAGGTCGGAGGCGTCGAGCCAGGTGGAGGCGTTCTCGACCAGCTTGTGCGGCGGGGCGAGAGGTTCGCCGTTGGCGGCCAGGTCCACCCGCCGCGGACCGGCCGCGCCCAGATGCAGCCACACCGCCGCCGCCCCCGGCCCGCCGTTGAACACGAACGTGATCGGTCGCGCCGAAAGGTCCGCGCCCTCGGCGTGCTCCCGCTCATAGGCGATGAAAAACACCCGGGCCTTGAGCTTGCCTTCCTCGTCCTTCATCAGCATGTTGGCCGCCGTGGCCGTGTACTTCAGCGGCCCGCCGGAAAGGGCGACCTCGCCCTTGGTGACGGAAGGCTTCTCGATCAGCCCCTCGACCACGGAGGAGTCCTTGTCCGCCTCCTTCTTCTCCTTGTCGGCGTCGCGCCGCTCCCGGCCGGCGGGTTTGCGATCAGGCCCCGCGTCATCCTTCGCCGGCCGCGAGGCGGCGTCGGCGGCGGCTTGCTGAGGCGGACCGGACTCTTCGGCCCGCAACACCGTCCCGAACGGACCGAGGGCGGACACAACGACGATGATCATGCCAATGCGATGCATCATGACTCCATACCGGGTGTCGCTGGGAATGGTCGAGCCGCCACTGTACTCGCCGGGCGGCGAGGCTTCAACGTCCTGAAACGGAGTATCGGGCGCGCAAGGGCCCGTCCGGCCGCGGGCCGCTCAGCGCGCCAGGGCTTCGGCGAAGGCCCGATAGCCGGCCATGAAGCCGTCCAGGTCGGGCGTGATGTAGCAGTGAAAGGCTATCTCGGGGTCGCTGAAGGACCCGGCCGTGGGGTCGGCCAGGCGCCGGGCGCGGATGGCCGCCTTCAGCCGCGGCGTGCCCGCGTCGGCCAGCAGGGCCGCGAAACCGCGGGCATAGGGGCCCGACGGCTCGCGCAGGTACAGCACCGTGGACCAGAGCTGCGCATAGAACATCCGCGTGGACCGGCCGGGGTCGCGGACGGCCTGCCCGGCGTCCATCCTCAGCAACCGGGCCGGCGGGATGAAACCCTCCTCGAGCGTCAGGGCTTCGCGCAGGGCCTCGAGACGCAGCAGATTCCTCCGCGGCGTGAACGCGGGCCGGTCGCCCTCCAGCCGGAAAGCCTCGAACTGGCAGGCCAGCCCCTCGTTGAGCCAGGCCGGCAACGGCTCGGGCAGATGCAGCGCGGCATACTGGTGAAAGCCCTCGTGGGCCAGCAGGGAGAGCGTGCGGTCGCGGGAGATGTCGAAGGCCGCCGCGATGCCCGTGCGCTGGTCGGTATAGCCGCCGGCCTGAATGTGCAGATAGGTGTCGGCCTGGGCGGGCGCGAACCGCCGGGTGAAGCGAACCCACTCCTGGCGGGTCTCGAAGAGGTAGACCGGCAGCCGCCGCGGGTCGGGTCCGGTCGGCGGGATGATGCGCGCGTATTCGCCGTGGGCCGCCTCCAGAAACGCCGGCAGCACCGCTCGCAGGGCCGGATCGCGGGCGGTGAGGCGCAGGTGGAAATGGTCGGTGATCAACTCGACGCCGTCGGGGCCGCCCTGGGGCCAGGGACGGGCCTCGACGCGCACCGGCGGCGGCGCGGCCTTCGGCGCGCAGCCCGACTCCAGGATCAGGCCCGCCGACACCACCGCCGCCCAGACCACCCGGTGCACCCGGCCAAGCGTCACCATCAACGTCCACAAACAAGCACGTCCTCTAACCCCCGTGGGACCGGCTGCCGGCGGCGTGGACGCGGCTTCCAGCCGGTCATTTTTCGAGGTTTCAGGACGCACGCGAGTCACGCTGACTCCTCTCGATGGACCAGCCGCGCCTACTTGAGTCCGCAACGGCTCAGGACGATATCAGCCCTGTCCGTCCAGGTGACGCGGAGGGTAGCCATGAGCACCGGTGGTCGCAAGTTCCCAGGCCCGCACCGGCCGACCGGCCACCGCCGGCTGTTCGGTTGTCTGGCCGCGGGCCTGCTGGGGTGGGCGCCTGGACTACTCACCGCGGCCACCGTTTCCAGCTCCGGCTTCGCCGGGCCCGCGGGCAGCTACACCGGCTTTATCATCAACGATGACGGCATCGCCGTGACGACCATTGTCCTGACCGGACTTGAGCCGGGCGGGCCGGTCGAATTCAGCGTCAGCGAAGAACCCGGTCACTTGAACCACCCTCCCGGCCCGGATGGCGGTACCGTCCTGGGTTTCTACCGGGGAGTGGGTCTCGGGCGTACGCTGGCCATTGAAGCGCCGGCAGCTTCCGGCGGCATGACGGCGACGGTGGCCATCACCTTCACCGCCGATGAACTTTCCACCGCCGGCCTCGAGCCGGCCGATGCCCAGCTTCACCGCCTGGACGCCGACCAGAACCCGCCCAGATGGGTGCCCGCCGAAACGAACCGGGGCCGGGCCGGGCCCGCCGGGGTGATCGGAACCTGCGGATACGTGGTGAACGAGGACGCCAGCGTCACCTTCTGGATGGTCGCCGATCGCGTCGGTCACTTCGCGGTCGGAGCGGCCGAACCCCCGCCGGACGCCGACGGCGACGGCACGCCCGACGAGGACGACGACTGCCCGGATGATCCGGACAAGACCGAGCCGGGTCCGTGCGGATGCGGTCAGCCCGACGCCGACGCCGATCTCGACGGCTCGGCCGACTGCCTCGATCTGTGCCCTTCCGACCCCGCCAAGACTCAACCCGGCGTCTGCGGCTGTCACGCGAGCGAAGCCGCGGACCTCGACACCGACGCGGACGACCCGGCCGAAAACCCATCGCTCCCGGGCATGACGAACGAAACGGCCGTCAGCGCGGGCAACGCCGCCACGAGCGACCCCGTCCAGCGGGCGGATGGCAGTGCGTCCGACGACGCCGACGCGGCAAGCGACGGCGACGAAGCCGGCGACGCCAACGACGAACAGGTCCTGGGTTTCAAGCCGACGCTGCCCGCCTGCGGGTTCGGCGCGATCGAGGGGTTGGCCCTGGCCGGCCTGGGGCTGCTGTTCATTCCCGAGCGGCGTCGGATGGGACGAGGATGAGTGACCGCCGTCGGGGCCTGCCGTGCCGTCATTCACGATCCGCTGTTTCAAACACCTTCAGAATCCGATCGAAGGCGTTGCGCAGGGCGTCGTAGTCCGCCAAGTCCACCGTGAAGCGCCGATCGCCGTTCAACCGCGGCAGGGCGTGCCCGTCGGCGTAGAACACGTTGGCCCATTTCGCCTGGTGATGCGTGCGCGAGAAAATGCCGAACCCGGCGAAGCCCGACGGGGCCGGGAACTGCGTGTCGATCACCAGTGCCCGGATGGGCCGGCCGTCGCGGTTCCTGCCCAGGCCGGCGATCCGAATGTAATCGGAAGTGGGCTCCGTCGCGGCCGGATCATCGAATTGCCGGGCGATCGAGCCGTGGCGATAGTAGTAGCTGCATTGCGCCTGTTGCCGCCCGACCTTGTTCAGTTCGGCGTCCGCTTCCACCGGCTGATCGGCGCCTGGACAGAACAGGACCCGCGGCTGGCGGGCCAGGTGCTTCCTGAGCAGCAGCCCCGCCCCCACCGGGCTGCCGTTGCTCAGCGAGATCAGACTGGTGGGCGTCCCGGTGGCCGGATAAAAGTTGGTCGCCGTCAGCATCGGCGGGGCCTTGGGGCCGAAGGGGATGCGCCCCCGATTGTCGTGGGCGTAACAGTGAATGGCCACGCCCACCTGCCGCAGGTTCGACAGACAGGCGCTTCTCGAGGCCGAGGCCCGGGCCACCGTCAGCGAAGGCATCAGAATGGCGATAAGCAGCGCCACGATCCCGACGGCCACCAGCAGTTCCACCAGCGAGAACGCCTCCCGGACGGGGCAGCGCGCGCCGGACGTGCGGGTCATGGTCATGGGCCGGGCTTCCATGATCGTCAGGCTCGGGCCCTTCGCCGGGCCAGGAGAGCCGCCGCGCCGGCTCCGAACAGCAACAAGGCGGCCGGCTCGGGAACGGCCGTCAGCCGGACGTTATCTATGTCCCAGTAGCCGCCGGCGTCGAGCAGACCGACCGTCGAGATCAACTGCACCCCGATCTTCCTGCCGGCCCAGGGGTCGCCGGCCATCACCGCCGGGACGTCCAGGTGATGATCGGTGAGGTGGCTCAGCACGCCGCTGGAATTCGCATTGGTCACTTCGGTAGCGCCGACGGTGACGCGCTGGTCGCCGTCGCGGTAATAGAGGCGTATCTCCATTGGCACGCCCAGTTTCATCCCAAAACCGCCGCCCTCGATGGCGACCGTCAAGCGGTAGGAGAATCCCGGTTCAAAGACGGCGTCCAGCTCCTGAAACAGCTCCACGTCCGGCGTGGCGAACATGAACACGGCCTGCCGGCCGTCCACGTTGTCGATGGGAGCGAACGGAACGTTCACGAAGGTGCCCACCGACTCGTTCCACTGCTGAGCGGAATAGCCCAGGCCCAGCCACCAGGCCGGCACGGGGGCCTTCTGCCAGATGGCGACCTCCGACGTGGCATAGGGCGAGACCATGTCCACGTAGGGCTCCTCGAACGAACCGTTGGGAACGTTGATGACGGCCCCGGCCAGCGTCCCCGCGCCGACCAGGCCGGCCAGAGCGGCCGAAAGGAACGCGAAGGCTCTTGTTCTGCTCATCACTTCTCTCCTCGTCTCTGCGCTTCCCACACCGACACGGCCGTCCGCCGTGCTCAGGCCAAACATCCGACGGCCATGAATGCGTTCAAAGGCCCCCTCGAACAGTTGCGTCCTGGAACCCGTGCGAGGCCGGCTTCCGGTTGGTTCATTTCCGAGGTTCCAGGATGCACGCGCTGACGCACGGGCTGCCCGGTTGAGTCGGCCGGTATCAATCTGACCGCCCGCGGGGAATCAGGACCTCTTGTTGTCTTGTCAGGCCAGATCATCCGGTTCGGCGCGCTACCCGTGCGGGCGGTAGCACCCTACCGGGCATCGGCCGGACTGTCAAACACTACCGGCCGTGGGCCGGTATGCCCGTTCTTGCGTTCTTGCGGAGCGGCGGACCGTTCCATTTCCTGCCCCCCGGGCCGAGATATTGTCAAATCCTGTGGACCGGCCCTGATCAGGCGGCGTCCTTCCTGAGCCCATCTATGAACTGAATTCCTTTGATCACGTCCTCCAGGAACTT
>JABRVU010000459.1:0-2675 GCA_039961895.1 Phycisphaerae bacterium
GTTCCCGATGATCCCGTGGCAGGTCTGCACCGGCCGATGCGGGAACAACGGATGATCCGATTCCGCGCGGAGGGCCCGGCCTTCCTTCTCCAGCTCCTCGATGATGAAGCAGGCGGCCTCGAACAGGTTCACGCCCGGCCGTTCGCCTTCGATCTTGAACCACACGCAGCCGCGGTTGCCCGGATAGATGCCGCCGCTGGCGCATTCCAGCACCAGCAGGCTGTCGTACCGGCGGCGCAGCTCGCGGTCCAGGGCCAGCGAGAGCGAGCCGTTGCCGCCGGTCTCCTCGTCGATGACGATCATGCCCACCAGATCGCGATTGAGCCGCCCGCCGCGGCGAAGCCACTCGCCCAGCAGTTGGAGGGCCCCCAGCAGAACGACGATGTTGCCCTTGTCGTCGCAGGCTCCCCGCCCGAAGACCGCGTCGCCCTCCACCCGCGGCGGAAAGAACGGCGCGACCACGTCGATGTGGGCGTTGAATGCCAGGTTGACCCCGCCGGCGGCGCGCCCGTCGCCTTCGACGAAGACCAGCAGGTTGTGTCTTCCCGCGTAGCACTCGGCCACGCCGACGCCTTCGGGCCGTTGCGGGGTGCGGGTGTAGTACACCTGCGAGAAAAAGGGATGTTCTTCGATCCGCGGGTCGATGGGCACGCGCCGCGTCAGCAGCCCGGGCAGGCCGTACGTGGCCAACTCGCGCTCGAGCAGATCATAGACGCGGGCCTCGGCTTCGCGCAGGCCGGCCAGATCCGCGCGCGGCACGGTGTCCTCGAGGCACATCGCCGTCAGCAGCTCGGTCAGATGCCGCCGGAAGCCGTCTGAGCGGGCCGTCTTCGATATCGAGTCAACGTTCAGGGCCGGGCTCCTTTCACTCGCGGAACGCCCGATTAGAGCCGCACGGGCCGGGCCTGGCAAGCACGTCGTGCGTCCCCTGGGGGCCCGCGGGCGCCCACACGTTGCCGCCGGCCGGGGACGACGGTACGCTTGGGCCGGGAGTTCGTGGCCCGAACGCACAAGCCGCCGCTTCCGTCACGGACGCCGCAAGACGTCCCAATACCCTCACGAGGTCTGACATGCCCACGTTCATCGAAGCCCCCACGCGCGTCCAGGCCGCCGGGAACAAACCCAAGCTGATCGACGAATACGTCGGGCGGGTCAATTCCCGCACCGCCGGCGTCAGCATCGCCCACATGCGCAGCCCGGCCGGCTGGATCGAGCCGGGCCAGACGCCGGAGTTCGACGAGTACACCGTGGTGCTCAAGGGCCTGCTGCGCGTCACGCACCGGGGCGGCTCGTTCGACGTCCGGGCCGGCCAGGCGGTCATCGCCCGTCAGGGCGAATGGGTGCGCTACGCCACGCCGACCGACGAAGGCGCCGAGTACATCGCGGTCTGCATTCCGGCCTTCTCGCCGGATACCGTCCACCGCGACGAGGCCCGGGGCGTGTCCTGAATGCCGTTGTTGCGCCGGCGTCCCGCCGATGGGTTGTCGAGGGATGCAGGATGCCGCGTTCATCGCCTCTCACGGGGTTTTGTCGGGTACGCGCCGGGCCATTACACTACCCGAGCGCGGCGGTTTGAGCGCGGTCCGGGACGCGGCGCCCGGCCGGCGGCCGTCACTGACACACGGCCAAGCCGGTCGGACGTTGTCTGGGATGATCCGCCGGGAATGCTCGGGATGCCGGGTGCGCTTCGAGGAGAGTGATGCTCAGGACCAGGAAGACTCCCCACCGCCCGGACCGCCGGCCGACGGCGCGGTCCACATCAATGACCTTACGCGCCATCCCTGGCCCGTGCCGCCGTTCTCCGGCCCGGTTTGATCTGGCGGTCGCCTGGCTGTGCGTCCTGGTCGCCGCCGGCCCGCTCCGCGCCGCTCCCGCCAGGCCGGCGGCATTGACCGGAGACGACCAGATACTCTGGATCGTGGTCTCGGACTGGGATCCGGAGACGGGCCGCACGCTCAACTGGATCGCCCGGGTCGACCCTTCCTCGCTGGCGGTCACTCCGCTGCTGATGCCCGCGCAGCTGGGGCAGGTCAAGGCGTCGGCCACCGTGGACGGCGCGCTGCACCTGTTCCTGGCCAACGAGGGCGGCAGCCCGCTGAAGACCGCCCATTATTCGTTCGCGATCACCGGCGGCGACCGGCGGGAGCTGCGCCTGCCGGAGGACGCCTTGCCGGCCGCCCTGGCCGGCGACAAGGCCGGTCTGTGGGCCATCGTGGACGGCCTCACCGCCGAAAAAGTCAACACCGCCTGGTGCAAATACCTGGAGGACCGCCGCCGCGACGAGTTGTCGGCGACATCCGAGGGCGAATCCGCCGCCCGTGAACCGGCCAACGCCGTCGAGAGCCGACCGTTCGATCTGCAAGCCGACCATCCCTATGTCGTGAAGTATGACGGGCTGGTGTGGCAGCCGGCCTTCGCCGCCCCGCCGAACCTGACGCTGGACGGCGAGGTCTGGTTGGCCGTCGAGGGCGAGAAGCATCACGCCTTCTGGTGTCCGGCGGGCGCACGCGACGTGTCCTACGCGGTTCGGAAGGGCGCCTCCTGGGCATCGGGACCGGCGGTGTCGTTCGCCCGACGTCCGGCCCGCGCCTACGCCGGAATCCTGAACAAACAGCTCGTCTTCGTGGGGCTCTCGGCCGGGACGGGCGGAAGCGAGCTTCACGCCGAGCCTTTCG
>JABRVU010000460.1:0-17216 GCA_039961895.1 Phycisphaerae bacterium
GCCGTGGGGCTCGCAACGAACCACGGTGGCCTGCTCGTCCACCAGCCATTCGTGCTGGTCGTCGAGTTCCATGACCACGCGCACGCGCTGACCCGGCGCGGGGGCCCAGAGGGCCCGGGCGGTGAACCCCAGGCCGCCTTCGCTCACGTCCCTGCTCCAGCCGGTCCGATCCGCCCCGCCCATGCTCCAGCGGACCGGGCAGTCGAACCCCAGGCGCAGATATCGCCGGCGGTCGTGTCCGGTGTCGGAGGCTGTGCGCGTGGCCATCATGGTCGGATTCCGGGGTCTGGCCTGATCTTCTTCGGATCGTGGCCGTACTAACTTTGGGAACCCTTCCGGAGAACGCGAGAGGTTCCGGCGGTGTGTGAAAAAACGCACGCGCGATAAGGGGCGGGCTTCGCGGGGCCGCCGGGGGCCCGGCGCCGGCGGTTGTACGGGTACTGGAGAAAACCAAGCGATAAACATTCTCGAAATCGGGACTTGACCTCTTGGCCGGACACGAAACGTGTTGTATATTTCTCATGGAAGGTGACTCCCCGCAAGACTCCCCCATGCGTCTCCCGGGCGGCTGGAGGCCCAAAGTCCGGGAGGCAGGTTGAAAAAGAGTGAAAGGTTGACGGTTGGGAGCCGAGACAACGGCCGGAGGCCATTATCCGGCCATGCGTTTCGGGAGTGCAGGACATGACAGCCATCAATGCCCACCAGACCGGAGTCGCGGCGGAGAAAGCCGCCAAGTGCCGATACGTCGAGCCGTCGGTGCTGCCGCCCACGCCGGAGCAGTGGGACCTGTTCAGCGAGGCCGATCGTGAGCTGCTGGCCCGCGTGCTTCGTGAGCCGGTCGAATACACCGATCACGAGTTGTTCGACCGGCCGGACGCGGAGGCGCTCCTGTTCGGCGACTGTCCCCTGCCCGGGACGGACACGTCCTTCACCGAGCGGCCGGAAACCGATCCGACCCACGGGCGGGCCGGCGAAGGCGGGACGCTCAGCGCCGCCGAGGAGATCCTGCTGTTCCAGCGGTTCAACTACGCGCGGAAGCGGCAGGTGGAGCTGCTCCAGGCCCACGCGGGCCGGCGCATGTCGGTCCGCAAGCTGCGCGAGCTGCTGGCCTGGGCCCACCGGGCCATGACCGCCCGCGGGCAGATCGCCCAGGTCAACATCCCGCTGGTGCTGGCCATGGCCAAGCGCACCCGGCTCAACGGGCTGGACTTCAACGAGCTGATCAGCGAGGGCAACTTCGCCCTGCTGCGCAGCGTGGACAAGTTCGACTGCGCCCGCGGGTATAAGTTCAGCACCTACGCCTGCCGGGCGATCCTCAAAAGCTTCTCGCGGGTGGCCATCCGGGCCAGCCGTTATCGCGGGCGCTTCCCCACCGAGTTCGACCCCACCCTGGAGCGCAGCGACTTCGTGGACCGCAAGCGCGACGGAGTCGAGTCCGACTGCGTGGCCGAGCTGCGCGAGATTCTTTCCGGCAACAAGGCCGCTCTCAACGACATCGAGCAGACCGTGATCCGCAAGCGCTTCGCCCTGGACGAGGCCGACCCGCAGGCCAAGCCCAAGACGCTCGAGCAGGTCGGCGAGCTCATCGGCGTGACCAAGGAGCGCGTCCGCCAGATTCAGAACAAGGCCCTCCAGAAGATCCGCAGCATCCTGGAAGAAGATTACCTGGCGGCGTGAGCCGAAACGGATCGATGCGATGAGGCGAGGACCGGCCCGTCGGGCACGCGAGGCCCGACGGGCCGGTTCGTCATCGGGCCGCTCCCTTCGCCTTCCGCGCCCGGTCCGAACCCGACCGCCACGTCGTTGGTTCCGTCCCGGACCCCAGCGGGGTAGGCGCCGACGCGCATCTGCCGGTATCCTGTCGGCCGTCGGGATTACGTGCGTACCGGAGGCCGTTCCAGCAGGTCGGCGGATTCGCCGGGGAGGACATGTCATGCCGCGACCACGATTCACGCGCAGAGGTTTTCTGGGCCGTTCGGCTCTGGCGACGGCCGGGGCGGTTTCCCTGCTGGGGCCGGACCGTTCGGCGAAGGCCCAGGCCTCCGCCGGCAAGCGCCGGTTCGTGGCCGCGATGATGGGCACCGGCAACCGCGGGCAGTGGCTGCTGCGCGAGGAGCTGTGCAAGTGGCCGGAGCTGGAGTTCGCCTATCTGTCCGACGTCGACCCGGCCCGTCTGGCCGCGGCCGGCAAGCTGGTCGAATCCATGACCGGCAAGCGGCCCCGGCTGGTCAGCGACTTCCGCCGCATGCTCGACGACAAGAACGTCGAGGTGTTCTTCAACACCACTCCCGATCACTGGCACGCCCTGGGCACGATCCTGGCCTGCCAGGCCGGCAAGGACGTGTACGTCGAGAAGCCGGCCTCGCACTCGCCGTGGGAGGGGCGGAAGATGGTCGAGGCCGCCCGCAAGTACCAACGGGTCGTGCAGGTCGGCACGCAGACGCGCAGCGGCGAATACACCCAGGCCGCGGTCGAATACGTGCGCTCGGGCCGACTCGGCAAGGTGCATTACGCCCGCGTGCTGAACATGAAGGAGCGCGGCAATCTGGCCATCCTCCCGCCGGCGCCGCCGCCGGAGGGGGTGGACTACGACGCCTGGCTGGGGCCGGCTCCGAAGCGCGCGTTCAACCCCAACCGCTTCCACTACGCCTGGAACTGGTACTGGGACTACTCCGGCGGCGACATCATCAACGACGGCGTGCACCAGGTCGACGCCGCCCGGTTCCTGATCGGCAAGCGCTACCCGAAGGCGGTGCAGGCCACCGGCGGACAGTTCCACAAGGCCAACGAGCACGAGGCCCCCGACACCCAGACCGTGACCTGGGACTTCGACGACCTGACGATGGTGTTCGAGATGACCCTGTGGACGCCGTACATGAAGAAGATGCCCTGGGAGCTGCGCGACACCGACGACTACCCCAACTGGCCGTTCGACGGGATGCGCATCGAGCTGTACGGCGAGAAGGGGCTGATGTTCTTCGAGCGCCACGGCGGAGGGTGGCAGGTGTTCGACGAGAGCGAGAAGGTCATCGCCCAGCGGAACGACCATCATCCGCACGTGCCCCACATCAGGAATTTCCTGAAATGTGTCGAGACGCGGCAGCGGCCCAACGCCGACATCGAGGAGGGGCACCTCTCCACGCTGCTGTGCCAGATGGGCAACATCTCCTACCGGCTGGGCGGTCGCAAGCTGGTGCTGGACGGCGAAAAGGAGCGGTTCGTCCAGGACGACGAGGCCAATTCCTACCTGAAACGCACGTATCGGGAGCCGTGGGTGGTGCCGGAGGAGGTCTGACCAGGCGACCCGCCGGCCGGAGGACGGCGGCGGCCCGGCGGTTCGGCTCGATAGCCGATGGGAGCGGCGGATGATTGAACAACTCGTGTTCTTGTCGGTTCCGGGCCTTCGGCCGGGGGATCTGCACGACCCGAACCTGACGCCCAACCTGCACGCCTTGGCCCTGGCCGGGGGTTCCGCGC
The DNA here is from genome assembly GCA_039961895.1 of Phycisphaerae bacterium. Lineage (GTDB taxonomy): Bacteria > Planctomycetota > Phycisphaerae > UBA1845 > PWPN01 > JAAXZI01. The sequence goes on from JABRVU010000460.1 coordinate 3,478, forward strand.
CGCTGGTGCCGACGTTTCCATGCGTGACCTCGCCGGTGCAGGCCAACATGCTCACCGGCGTGGGGCCCGGTGAGCACGGCGTCATTGCCAACGGGTTCTACGACCCGCGGCGGCACGCGGTGGACTTCTGGGTCGGGCATCACGACGTGATCGAGCGGCCGACGTTCTTCACCCGGCTGGCCAAAGAGCGCCCGGGCCTGAAATCGGCCGTCTGGCACGCCCAGAACATCAAGGGGGCGGATGCCGACTTCATCGTGACCCCCGCGCCGATCCACGAGCCCGACGGGCGGACCCGGCTGTGGTGCTATTCCAAGCCCGACGGGCTGTATGAGCAGATGCTCAAGGACCTGGGCCACTTCCCGTTGCAGCACTACTGGGGTCCGCTGGCGGGGATTCAGTCCACCCAGTGGATCGTCGAGGCGGCGTTGTGGCTGGCCAGACGGCACGCGCCCAACTTTCACTACGTCTACATCCCGCACCTGGACTACGCGGGCCAGAAGTTCGGGCCGCACTCGCGCGAGGCCCTGCGGGCCCTGGGGGAGCTGGACACGTTGATCGGCGATTTCGTGGACCGCTACGACCAGGTGCCCGGCGGCCAGAAGGCGGCCTGGGTCCTGGCCGGCGAGTATGCCATGACCCCCGTGAGCGGAGCCCTGTTCCCGAATCGCATTCTGAGGCAGGCCGGACTGCTGCGGGTGAACGTCGAGGCCGGGCGCGAGTACCTCGACCTGGCCGGCAGCGCCGCCTTCGCCATGGTCGATCATCAGTTCGCCCACGTGTTCGTGCGCGACGGACGGGTCGAGGAAGTGGCGGACCTGTTCAGGGACCTGGAGGGCATGGGCGACGTGATCGTGGGACGCGAGCGGGCCGCCGTGGGGCTGGATCATCCGCGCTCCGCGCCGGTCATCCTGATGAGCCGGCCGGACCGCTGGTTCGCCTATTACTGGTGGACCGACGACCAGATGGCCCCGCCCTTCGCGCGGATGGTCGATATCCACTCCAAGCCCGGCTACGACCCCGTCGAACTGTTCGTGAAAATGCCCGAGCGCTCCATCCCGCTGGATGCTTCGCTGGTCAAGGGCAGCCACGGGGCGGCCGCGGTCGAGCCCGAGCAGCGAACGGTCATTCTCACCACGCACGCGGAACTGCTCGAGGGGCTGCCCGCTCCGCTGCGCGACGTGGACGTGTACACGCTGCTGTGCCGGGCGTTCGGGATGTGATGGTTTCTGGTTCCTGGTTTCTGGTTCCTGGTTTGTTCCTGGCTGGATGACGAGTCGCATCGTCGCGGAACCGGCAACGGTATACCAGAAACCCCCGAAAGGGTTCCGATCACTTGGAAACTCTCCCCCATGCACCGATCAGACCGCGGGTGGACCGGCGCAGCGAAGCGGACGCCCGGCCGGCGCCGGTGGGCGTTTGGGCCACGCTGCGCTACCTGGGGCCGGGGCTGATCGTGACCGGCTCGATCGTCGGCTCGGGGGAGCTGATCATCACCACCCGTCTGGGGGCCGAGGTGGGCTTCGCCTTCCTGTGGCTCATCCTCCTGAGCTGCGCGATCAAGGTGTTCGTGCAGATCGAGCTGGGGCGCTACACGATCAGTTCGGGCGAAACGGCGCTGGAGGCTCTCGACCGCGTGCCCGGCCCGCGGCTGGGGGCCTCCTGGGTGGTGTGGTGGTGGCTGCTCATGCTGATGACCGCCTTCTTTCAGATCGGGGGGATCGTCGGCGGCGTGGGCCAGGCCCTGAACATCGGATTGCCGCTGGAGACCATCCGCCTGGGCCCGCTGTCGATCCCCTTCGGCGTGACCGGCTACGTGCTGCTGGTGGGCTTGTCGGGGATGATCCTGCTCTATCGCGGGCGATACCGGCTGATCGAGCGGACCACGACGGCGATGGTGTTTCTGTTCACCGCCGTCACGGTGGGGGCGGCCTTGCTGCTGGAGCGGACCCCCTACGCCATCACCGGGGAACAGCTCCTGGAAGGGCTTTCACTGCGCATCCCCGAGCACGGCGTGGGCACGGCGTTCGCCATGTTCGGCATCACCGGAGTGGGGGCCTCGGAACTGATCTACTACCCCTACTGGTGCCTGGAGAAGGGCTACGCCCGGTTCGTGGGGCCCCGGTCGGATTCGCCGGCCTGGGCCGAGCGGGCCTGGGGCTGGGTGCGCGTGCTCAAGATCGATGCGTGGCTGTCGATGGTGGTCTATACGGTCACGACGATCGCGTTCTACCTGCTGGGGGCGGCGGTGCTGCACGCCCGCGGGGAGCTGCCCGACCGCGACCGGATGATGGCGGTGCTATCCAACATGTACGTCGAGACCATCGGGCGCGGCGGACTGGCCGTCTTTCTGGCGGGCTCGTTCGCGGTGCTCTATTCGACGTTCTTCGTGGGCACGGCCAGCAACGCCCGGGCCCTCGTCGACGGGGCCGGCGTCCTGAAGCTGGCCCGCTACCGTGACCTCGAGCATCGGCGGCGGTGGATCGGCTACCTGTGCCTGCTCTACCCGGTGGTGTGCTGCCTGATCTACCTGGTTTCGGATTCCCAGCCGGTCTTTCTCATCAAGATCGGGGCCACGGTGCAGGCCGTGACTTTGCCGGTCATCGCCGCGTCGGCGATCTACCTGCGCTACCGGCACACGGACGCGCGGCTGCGGCCGGGGCGGCTCTCCGACCTCATGCTCTTCATCGCGGCGGTCAGCATGACGGTCGTCAGCGCGTACCAGGCGTACGTCCTGTTATCGTCCAGGTGAATGCGACGGCCGCTCAGGCCGATCGCCCGTCGTGCGGTCCCTGCAATCATCAACGCGGGTGACATCATGCGAACGAGCATCATGATCGCGGTATCGGGGATGGTGATGGTGATGGCCACGGCAAACGCGGCTGACGCCGCTCCTGCCGTGCCCGAGGAACTCGCCCGGCGAGACGCCTGGCTGGAAGCGCGCTTCGCCGGACCCGGCGAGGCCAGGCCTCCGGTGGGCCTGCGGGTGCTGGCCAATCATGATCCGGTGCTGCGCAACGCGCGCGGCAGCCGGCCGCTGACCATCGCGGACAAGACTTATGCGCGCGGGCTCTATTGCCACGCGCCCAGCAGGGTCGTCGTGCATCTGCCCTCGACGGCCCGGACGTTTTCGGCCGTCGTCGGGGTGGACAGCAACGACCAGACCCGGCCGGGCCGCGGCAGCGTCGTCTTCAGCGTCAAGGTCAACGACAAGGCCCTCTTCGAGTCGCCGGTCCTGCGCGAAGGGCAGCCCGGTCGGCCCGTGGCCGTCGACCTGGATCATGCCCGGAGTTTCACGCTCGAGGTCTCCGACGCCGGCGACGGCATCTCCTGCGATCAGAGCGACTGGGCCGACGCGAAAGCGGTGCTGGACGACGGGACCGAGGTGTACCTCGGCGACCTGCCCTTTGTGGAGGCCGCGCCGGCCGGGCCGCCGTTTTCATTCACCTATGGGGGCCGACCTTCGAGCGAGCTGCTGGCCGCCTGGCCGCGCCGGGCGGAAACCCAGGCCCTCGACGACGACCGTGACGCCCGTGTCTTCACCTGGACCGACCCGGACACGGGCCTGGAGGTCCGCTGCGCGACGGTCGTCTATCGCCGCTTCCCGACGGTGGAGTGGACGGTGCATTTCCGCAACGCCTCGAATGCCGACACGCCGATCCTGTCGGACATCCAGGCCCTGGACCTCTGGTTGACCCGCGGCGAGGGCGAGTTCGTTCTGCATCACAACGCCGGCAGCCAGGCCACGTCCGACGATTATCGCCCGCTGCGGACCCCGCTGCCGCCGCGGTCCTTGATGCGGCTTGGCTCGGTCGGCGGGCGGGGCAGCGACGGGGTCTGGCCGTATTTCAACGTCCATGGGCACCGGGAAGGCGCCATCGTCGTCATCGGCTGGCCGGGCCAGTGGGCGGGCACGTTCCAGCGCGATGAGCACGCCGGCCTGCGCATCCGCGCCGGGCAGGAGGCCACGCACTTCAAGCTGCTGCCCGGCGAGGAGGTCCGCGGACCGCTGGCCGTGGTGCAGTTCTACCGCGGCGACTGGCTGGACGGACAGAACCTCTGGCGGCGATGGATGATCGCCCACAACGTCCCGCGGCTCGACGGGAAGCTGCCCCCCGCCCTGCTGGCCGCCTCCAGCGCCAACCAGTTGAACGAGATGCAGAACGCCGATGAGGCCAATCAGAAGCAGTTCATCGACGGATATGTCAACAATGGCGTCCAGCTCGGCTTCTGGTGGATGGACGCGGGCTGGTATCCCTTCCGCCAGGGCTGGTGGAACGTGGGCACCTGGGAGCCGGACCCCCGACGGTTCCCCAACGGTTTGAGGGCGGTCAGCGACCATGCCCACGCGAAGAACATCCGAACGCTGCTGTGGTTCGAGCCCGAGCGGGTCACACCCGGAACCTGGTTGTACGAGCAACACCCCGAATGGCTGCTGGGCCCCGACGGCGGCAACAAGCTGCTCGACCTGGGCAACCCCCAGGCCCGCCGGTGGCTCATCGACCACGTCGAACGGGTGATGCGCGAGCAGGGCATCGACATCTACCGGCAGGATTTCAACTTCGCCCCGCTGGAATACTGGCGCCGCAACGATGCCCCCGACCGGCGCGGCCTCACCGAGATCCGGCACGTGACCGGCTACCTGGCCTTCTGGGACGAGCTGCGGAGGCGGCATCCGGGCCTGCTCATCGACACCTGCGCGTCCGGTGGGCGGCGCAACGACCTGGAGACGCTCCGCCGGTCGGTGCCGCTGCACAAGAGCGACATGGAATACGGCAACCTCACCGCCAAGCAGACCCAGTTCTACGGGCTGGCCCTGTGGGAGCCGTATTTCGGCGCGCCGGTGTATCCGGCCGACCGCGTCGAGGTCTACGGCTTCCGCAGCGGCATCGCCCTGATGACCGTGATGGGCTACGACACGCGCCGCGGCGACCTCGATTACGCCCTGCTGCGCCGGCTGGTGGCCCAGTGGCGCGAGGTGAATCCCTACCTGTGGGGTGATTATTATCCGCTGACCGGCTGGAGCTTCGAGCCGGACGTGTGGATGGCCTGGCAGTTCCACCTGCCGGACGAAGGCAAGGGGCTGGTGCAGGCCATGCGCCGCCCGGAGTGCGTCTACGAGTCCGCGCGGTTCCGGCTGCGCGGGCTGGACCCCGGATCGACTTACCGCATCCGTGACATCGACCGGCGCGGCGAGACGAGCGCCACCGGCCGGGAACTGATCGAGAAGGGCCTGCTGGTATCCATCCCCGACCGGCCCGGCGCCGAGATTCTCCTGTACGAGATGACCAGGTAGAGGAGCGTTATGAGCCCCCCGTGGCACCGGCGTCACACCGCTGGAATTGTGAGGGCTTCAAAGGATTTTGGCGGGATTCGGGCGGAGGGCGGTCGGCGCGACGGCCCGGCCCCCGGCAGGGGCACCCGCGATCGGGACGGCCCGCGCCAGGCCCGAACCTCGGGCCGCCCCCATCAGCCGGGTCCTGTAACCGAGTCGGCATCCCGCCGTTGCCCTCGCGCATCCACTCAGCGACGATTGAGGTTTTTCTTCTTGCCGCGTGCCGGCGGGCCGGATAGACTTCAAAGGGAGGCCGTTTCGACAAGTCGTGTCTCGGTTTGCAGTTCCAGAACCCTCAGGACCGTCGGCGATCACGTCCACCGTAGGGCCGACGGGCGCTGGCGGGAGAAACGGCCGGCGACCTTTGGATGGAGAGCGGGAGGAAAGAGATGTCCACGTCGCGCCTGGGTTGCTGTGGGATGATGATGTTCGCCGTGGTCGCCACGGCATCCGCCGCCGCGAAAGCCGCCGACTGGTTCCGGGATTTCAGCGACGGCACGTTCCAGGGACTGGAAGTCCTCGATTATTTCGACTATTACACCGCCGGCGGCTGCCCGACGGCGATTTTCCCGAACGGCTGCTTCGACTTCTTCCCCGAGGTCGTGGACACCGACCCTGATCCGAACGTTACCAACTACAGTCTCCGGCTCAAGTTCCACACCAAGCTCGACCACCCCGGCTCGCCGGAGGACATCGGGCTGATGGTGGACAAGACCAACCCGTTCGGGGACGTTTCCGGCAAGGCCCTGATCAAGTTCACGACCAACCCGCAGATCATCTCCAATCCCGCGAAGGACATCACGGTGGCGTTCTTCTTCCGGACGACGATCACTCGCAAGGTTCCCGCGCCGCCGGACACCCGCGGATACCTGGTGGCCATGGACGACGTGGGCAGCCTGGCCGTCACCAAGCTGGTGGCCAACCCCGCGCCGGCATTCGTCAACATCTGCGACGGACCGGACGACACCGACATTCCGGATTTCGACGTGAACAAGAACTGGTGGCTGCGCGGCGAGGCCGTCGACCTCGGGCAGGGCCAGATGGTGCTGCGCGGGCGGGCCTGGCCGGAAGGCACTCCCGAACCCGACACCTGGCTGATGGAGTGCATCGACACGGGAGCCGCGGCCGGACCGATCTGGACCAGCGGCGCCGTGGCCATCGGGGCCCAGGAGGAAGACGCCACCAACAGCAGTAACGGCCGGTCCTACGTGGACGTGGACGACATCTCGGTCGGCATTCCGCCGGAGCGGATCTGCTTCAATCACCTGGATGACGACGGCGACGGGCTGATCGACTGTGCCGACCCGGACTGCGCCAACGCCGCCGCCTGCCGTTGTTCCGATCCCTTCGCCGACTTCAACAAGGACGGCGCGGTGGACCAGAGGGACTTCGGTCTCTGGCAGGCCTGTTTCACCGGCGTCGGCGGGTCGTTCGTTGAAGCCTATTGCGACTGTGCGGACCGCGACGACCGCAACGGCGACCACCTCTTCGAACCCGACACGGACGGCGACGGGGACGTGGACATGCAGGACCTGGCCGTCTTCCTGGCCTGCGTGAGCGGACCGGCCATCCCGGCGAACCCCGCCTGCGACGACGTCAACAACTGACCACCCGTTGACGGACTCCTCCTTCCCATCGGGACGGCCTCGAACCCCAACCTGCCGGCGAGGGGTTCAACTATGCGGACTCCCTGGGCCGATCCGCACCGGAATGGTCCTAAATATCCTTTTGCTGATGTCTTTATCGACTTGACATGGTTTGTGAGAAAGTTCACAATGCGCTCAAGACCGGCCGGGGTTCCCGCCGCTGGATCCCGAAGCGGGGGGTCTCGTCGCCGGGACTGGGGGTCTGCTCGACATGTCGCATGGCTCGAACCCGCCGGCCGGTACGCTCGCGGAGCTGATCGCCGAGACCACCGGGACTTCACCCCTGAAGTGCTACCAATGCGGACGCTGCTCGGCCGGTTGCATGCAGAACGTGCCCGGCGAAATGGACGTCAGTCCCACGCGTATCATGCGTCTGCTGCAACTGGAGGCGGCCTTCGCCGGCGACCACGGACCGTCGGCCGGCTACGCCCGGCGGGCCCTGGCCGCGGACACCCCGTGGCTGTGCGCCGGGTGCCTGGCCTGTACCACGCGCTGCCCGCAGGGCGTGGACGTCGCCGGGGTGATGGACGTGCTCCGCGAGGAGGGCCTACGCCGCGGAGTGGCCTCGACCAGCCGGCGGGCCCGCGACATCCAGGCCCTGCATCGTACGTTCGTCAGGGGCGTGTTGTCGCGCGGTCGGCTGCACGAACTGGCGCTGATCCTCGGCTACAAGCTGCGGACCGGGCACTTCCTCCAGGACGCCGCCCTGGGCCCGGCCATGCTGAAGCGCGGGAAAATCCACGTGCTGCCCGGCAAGGCCGTCGATACGCGGCGCGTCCGGGCAGCGGCGGAAAGGACCAGACCCGCGGGTCAAGACGGTCCCTCGGCGGACCTCGGTCGTGCGCAGGGTGACAGCGCTGGTTTGCATCCGTAGCGACCGGCCCCAGTGCCGGTCGTGGGGTGATCTCCGGCTTTCCACGGCCTGCACTCACGGCAGGCCGCCACGAGATAGCGCTGTCATCGTAGGAAGGCAGGAAAGCGAGAAACTGAGAAGTCAGGAGCATGAGAAGGTGAACAGGCGGGATGGTGAGGAGTAGAAGCGCGACCATGCGGGACGACGCGCCATCCAATCGTACCAGGGAGTCGAAGACGGACGTCATCCTCGGAATCTGGCAGCCAAGGCCGTTCCGGAGCATGCCCCTTCGTGCCTTCTTACCTTGGCCCTGACCAAGCAAAGGTCGAACGATGCCTTCGATCGGTTACTTTCCCGGATGCAGCCTGAGTGGCACGGCCGCCGAGTACGACCGTTCGCTGCGGGCCGTCGCCGCTGCTTTGAACGTTGACCTGGCGGAGGTGCCGGACTGGGTCTGTTGCGGGGCCACGTCGGCGCACGCGATCGACCACGGCCTGGCCCGGGCCCTGGCCGCCGACACGCTGGCCAAGGCCCGCCGCGCCGGCCATTCCGAGCTGCTGGCTCCCTGCGCGATGTGCTATTCGCGGCTGGCGGCGGCGGCCCGCGAACTGGCCGGGGATCACCGGCTGCGGCGGACGCTGCTGGCGGCGATGGGCGAGCCGGACGACCTGGACCTGCACGGCGTCCGGCCGGTGAGCCTGCTTCAGTGGTTCGAGCGCATCGGGCTCGAGTCGATTCAGGCCCGGGTGACCGCGCCGCTCAAGGGCCTCAAGGTCGCGTGCTACTACGGCTGCCTGCTGGTCCGTCCGGCCAGCGTGACCGGCGAGCGGGAGGTCGAGGCCCCGCGATCCATGGAAATACTGCTGACCCTGCTGGGTGCCCAGCCCGTGCGCTGGTCGATGGCCCTGGAGTGCTGCGCGGGCTCGTTCGCCCTGTCGCGCAAGGAGGCGGTGCTGCGGCAGGGCCGGCGCATCTATGACGCCGCCCGCCGGGCCGGCGCCGAGGTCATCTGTCTGGCCTGCCCCATGTGCCACAGCAACCTGGACCTGCGCCAGGGCGAGTTCGGCGTGCCCCGCGAGGACCGGCTGCCGGTGGTGTATCTGACCCAGCTCGTCGGGCTGGCCCTGGGCCGGCCGCGCGAACAAATGGGATTTGATGGTCATTTTGTAGATGTCAACCGGCCGGCGGCGTTGAGCGCCTAGCGCCCGCCGCGGTGCCGGAGCGGAACGGATCAGGGTGGATCGTGTCTCGAATCGGCGTTTTCATCTGCCACTGCGGCGAGAACATCGGCAGGACCGTGGACTGCGCCCGCGTCGCCGAGACCGCCCGCGGCTTTCCGGGCGTCGTCTACGCGGTCGATTACCGCTACACCTGCTCGGAGCCGGGCCAGGCCCAGATCCGCGAGGCCATCCGGGAGCACCGGCTCACCGGCGTGGTGGTGGGGGCCTGCTCGCCGCGCATGCACGAGAAGACCTTCCGCCGCGCCGTCCAGGATGCCGGCCTGAACCCCTACCTCTGCGAGATCGCCAACCTGCGCGAGCAGTGCTCATGGGTCCACACCGACCGCCAGGAAGCCACCCGCAAGGCCATCGAGATCGTCCGCTCGACCGTGGCCCGCGTGCAGCGCAACGCGCCGCTTTCGCCCATCCGCGTGCCGCTGACCCGCAAGGCCCTGGTGATCGGCGGGGGCATCGCCGGCATCCAGGCCGCCCTGGACATCGCCGACGGCGGCGTCGAGGTCATCCTGGTCGAGCGTTCGCCGTCTTTAGGCGGGCACATGGCCCAGCTTTCCGAGACCTTCCCCACCCTGGACTGCTCGCAGTGCATCCTCACGCCGCGGATGGTCGAGGCCGCCTCGCATCCGCGCATCCGCCTGGAGACCTACGCCGAAGTCGAGCGGCTGGAGGGTTTCGTCGGCAACTTCAAGGCCGTCATCCGACGCAAGGCCCGCTGCGTGGACGTGGCCCGGTGCACCGGCTGCGGCTCATGCTGGCAGAAGTGCCCGCAGAAGAAGATCCCCAGCCCGTTCGACGAAGGGTTGGGGACACGGACGGCCATCGGCATCCCCTTCGCCCAGGCCGTCCCCAATAAGCCGGTCCTCGACAAGGCCCACTGCACGCGCTTCAAGACCGGCAAGTGCGGCGTGTGCGCCAAGGTCTGCCCGACGGGGGCCATCGACTACGAGCAGGAGGATGAACTCCTCACCGAGGAGGTCGGCGCGGTGGTCGCCGCCACCGGCTTCCAGGTTCTTGGCAAAGAGGCCTTCACCGCCTACGCCGACGGCGACGACCCGGACGTGCTGACCGGCCTGCAATTCGAGCGGCTGGCCTCGGCCTCCGGCCCGACCGGCGGGGAGATCCGCCGGCCCTCCGACGGCAGGGAGCCGCGGACGGTCGTCTTTGTTCAATGCGCCGGCTCGCGCGATCCGGCCAGGGGCCGGGCCTATTGCAGCAAGATCTGCTGCATGTACACGGCCAAGCACGCCATGCTTTACAGGCACAAGGTCCACTCCGGCCGGGCGGTCGTATTGTGCATGGACGTGCGCACGCCCGGCAAGGGCTACGATGAGTTCTACCGCCGGGCCGTCGAACAGGACGGCGTGGCCTACGTCCGCTCGCGGGCCGCGCGCATCTACCGCGAGAACGGCCAGTTCATCGTCCAGGCCGCCGACACGCTCAACGGCGGCGAGCGCCTCGACATCAGGGCCGACATGATCGTGCTGGCCTCGGCCGCCGTGCCCCAGCCCGACGTGAAGGCCCTGGCCCAGAAGCTGGGTATCGGCTACGACGCCGACGGCTGGCTGGCCGAGGCCCACCCCAAGCTCCGCCCGGTCGAGACCAACACCGCGGGCATCTTCCTGGCCGGCGCCTGCCAGGGGCCCAAGGACATCCCCGAATCCGTCGCCCAGGCCTCGGCGGTGGCCGCCAAGGTGCTGGGCCTGTTCTCCAATCGGGAATTGCAACGCGACCCGGTCGTGGCCCGCGTGAACCGCCAGCCGCCTCCGGTCTATTCGAGCTGCATCGGCTGTTTCACCTGCGAGGCCGGCTGTCCCTATCACGCCATCGAGCGCGAGGAAATCCGCGACCGCAAGGGCAGCCTGGTCAAGACCGTCGCCCGGGTGAACTCCGGCCTGTGCCAGGGCTGCGGCACCTGCGTGTCGCTGTGCCGGAGCAAATCCATCGACCTGGACGGCTTTACCGACGAACAGGTCTTCGCCGCCCTGGCCGAGCTGGCGGAGGCATGAGGATCGACCGTGCTGAACCTGACTGATTCGACCACCGCCGTCGCCCCCGATACCGCCGCCGCGGCCTTCGAGCCGCGGATCGTCGCGTTCGTGTGCAAATGGTGCACGTACGCGGGCGCGGACCTGGCCGGCACCAGCCGGATGGTCTATCCGCCCAACGTGCGGACGCTGATGCTGCCGTGCACCGGCCGGATCGACACCAGCTTCGTCCTGCGGGCGTTTCTCCAGGGCGCCGACGGGGTGCTGGTCAGCGGCTGTCATCCCGGCGACTGCCACTACACGGCCGGCAACTTCCGCGCCCGCCGGCGCTGGACGCTGTTCCGCGACCTGCTCGACGTCATCGGCTTCGACCTCAACCGGCTGGAAATCGCATGGGTCTCGGCCGCCGAAGGCGCCAAATGGGTGAAGATCATCACCGAGTTCACCGAAAAAATCCGCAACCTGGGACCCTACCACGACATGCGGCGGGTGGCTTCCGATCACGTCCCGCCGATCGCTCCGCCGGCCGGCGGCCATGGCACCGTTGTTAGCCGCGACCGTCAGGGAGCGGAGGCACGCGCTCGCCCACAACTTCATGCTGACCGGCACGTTGCCGGCGGCGGAAACGGCCGGGTGCGGGCACCTGCGCAGCTGACCGAGGCAGCCACCGAGGCCCTGCGCGGCGGGAAAGTCAACGTGATCCTGGGCTGGGTCAGAAACAGGACGCTCGGCCAGGCGCGCCCGACGTGGATCGCGCAGCCCGAGGCCGCCGCCGACCTGGTCGCGCCCGGCGACGCCGGCAACCTCGCCCGCCTGCTCAAGCGCCCCGAAGTCCGGGCCCTGCTGCCGGCCGGCATCGTGGCCCGCGCCGCCGAAGTCATGGCCCTGAACGTCCTGGCACAGGAGGCCCAGCTCGATCCCGCGAAGGTGTTCCTCTTCGTGGTGGCGCCGGACGGCCGATACCTGGGTCTCATGGACCTGGCCGAGGCCACCGAACGGGTGGTCGCGGACAACGTCAAGGGCCTGGACGACGACCGCCCCGCCGGGTTCTCCGATGAGACTCTCGCCGCGCTCGACGAACTGATGGCCCGCCTGCCCAGGGATCGCTGGCAATTCTGGGCGGCCCAGTTCGAGAAGTGCATCAAGTGCTACGCCTGCCGGGGCTCGTGCCCGCTGTGCGACTGCGAGACCTGTTTCGCGGACCGGAACCAGCCGCAGTGGTTCCCCACCGGCTCCGACGGGCCCGGCAACCTCGGTTGGCACGTGATCCGCGCGTTTCACCTGGCCGGGCGATGCGTGGGCTGCGGGGCCTGCCAGGAGGCCTGTCCGGCGGGCATCCCGCTCAACCTGATGGGCGCGGCGTTGTCGCGCTCGGCGTTGCGGCACTTCGGCCATCGCGCCGGCGTCAGCAGCCGGGGCGTCCCGTTGCAGTCGGATTATCGAACCGAGGACGGCGAAGCGTTCATCTTGTAGCGATTTGAAGCCCCTCAGGGCGAAAGACTATGACACCCATGACCGTCGTTGCCGCTGGTGAATCCAGAACAACCGAAACCCGAATACGGGTTCGAGTCGTCCTTGCCCGGTCGTTCGTCGAATCGTGGCCCGCGCGCCTGCTGGCCGCCGGTCGCCGGGTGGTCGCGCCGATGACCGGCGAGGACGGCGCGGTCGAATACCGCGAGCTGACCCGCGACTCGTCGGGCCCGGCCTCGCCGGACGGCGGCCTGCCGCGCCTGAGCCCCAAGGCCGCCTGGTTCCCGCGCAGCGAGCCGGTGTTGCACATCCGCCGCGACGGCCGGACGTTCGTCGTCGACGACCCGGTCATGGATTTCCCGCGCGTCATCGTGTTCGGGGCCCGGCCGTGCGACGCCGCCGCGCCCGACATCCTCGCCCCGCTGTTCGGCTGGGACTACCACGATACGTTCTTCGAACAGCGCCGCCGGAACACCGCGTTCATCGTGATCGGCTGCACGCGGCCCGTGGATGCGGCCTGTTTCTGCACCACTGTGGGCGTGGACCCGGCCGGCGAGGGCCTCGGCGACGTGCTGCTGACCCCGTGGGGCGACGATGTCTTCCTGGCCGAGGCCCGCACCGAGGTCGGCGAAAGCCTGCTGAGCGACGTGCCCGCCGATCCGCGGCAGGAGGGCGAACCGTCGGCCGCCGATCTGGAAGCCTTCCGCCGGCGCGTCCGCGAGTCGATGCCGCCTCGGTTCGAGGTCGCCGCGCTTCGCTCGGCCCTGGCACGGCGGTTCGACGATCCGTTCTGGGAGCGGGCGGCGCGGTCCTGCCTGGCCTGCGGAACGTGCGCCTACGTCTGCCCGACCTGCCACTGTTTCGATCTCCAGGATGAGATGGTCGGATCGAGGGGGCTGCGGCAGAAGAACTGGGACGCCTGCGCCTTCCCGCTGTTCACCCTGCACACTTCCGGGCACAATCCGCGGCCCGACCAGGCCTCGCGCTGGCGGCAGCGGCTGTCGCACAAGTTCCGCTACTACCCTGAGAAGTTCGGCCGCGTGCTCTGCACCGGCTGCGGACGCTGCCTGCGCCTGTGTCCGGCCGGGATGGACATGCTCGCGGATTTGCAGGAGCTGGCGGGCGCTCCGAGCCGCGACCGTGAGGGAGCGGTGGAAGAGCGGACGCGCCCGGGAGCGCTTCCCGACGGGGGCGGCGCTGAGGGGGTTGGGGGCG
>JABRVU010000461.1:0-3360 GCA_039961895.1 Phycisphaerae bacterium
CCGCCGTCCGGCCGGACCAGGGTGCTTTGCGAAGGGCGGACGACGCGGAGGCCGCTGCTTCAGCCGCCGTCGTCCTGACCGCGGGCTCCCGGCCCGCCGACTGGCTGGTGCCTTGCGCCGGCGAACTCATCGCCTCCTTCAACGCCTGGCTCGAGCAGGAGGAGCCGGGCCTGAACCCCTGGCCGGCCTTCGACCGCTGGGTGCGCGACGCCCTCAACCAGTCCATGCGCGCCCGCCGGGTCCGCTGCTTCCGCGCCACCGACACCGCCCACCGGCTGCTTTCGCTGACCAACGAACTGGAGGAACCGCTCTGGCCGGCGGGCACGCTGCCCGGGCTGGTCGAGCACGTGCTGGCCACCGGCAGGTCCTTCATCAAGGGCGACCGCAACAACGGCGAACTGATCGAACGGCTGGTGAGCGCCTGGTCGATGGACCCTGCTCGCCCGACCGGTCCCAACAGCGCCGCCCCTCAATGGCTGCTGCCGGTCCGGCAGCGGAACAGGACCATCGGGCTGATTCTGGTCGGCGAGCTGCCCGAGGCGGCCATCGGCGACGCGAACGGTCTGACCGCCGTCGGCGGGTGGCTGAGCCTCTTCTGGCGTCACGTCCGGCAGCAGGAGGCCCTGGCCGTCGCCGAGCAGACCGACCGGACCTCGGGCGTGCTGACCCGCATCGATCTGACCGCCCGGGCCGAGAAGGTGGTCGCCGAATCGGCCGGCGACGGCGAGCCCGTGGTGCTCATCGCCCTGGCCGTCGAGGGCGTCCGCCGGCTCAACGACCAGGGCCACTGGGAGCTGCGCGATCAACTCATGCGCGAGATCGGCAACCAGACCCGCCGCAAGCTGCGCAGCGACGACCTGGTCGGGCGCTTCAGCGAGGACCGCTTCGTCATGGTGCTCCGCCGCCTGGACCTGGCCTTGGGCGAGATGATCGGGCGGAAGATCCTGGCCGCGGTCGAGACCGTCGTGCACGAGCAGCCCGTTCTCGAGGAGACCGTCCGGGTCCGCTGCGGATTGACCGACGCGGGGCCGGACGGGTTCGAGGCGGCGGTGGCCCGGGCCTTCCAGGCCCTCAACGAGGCCCGCCGGCAGGACCGCAATCTCCCGCTGGCCCTGCCGCGGCGCGAACAGGAGCTGCTCGCCGTCAGCGGAGCATCGGCGTGAAGGTGGACGTTCAAAAACTGGGCAGCGTGACCGTGCTCTCGCCGCGCGGGGCCATCTCCCAGGAGGACGCCGAGAAGTTCGAGCGCCTCCTCGAGGAGCACCGCGGGCGGTCCAACGGGCGGCTGGTGCTCGAGTTTTCGCAGGTCCCGGTGGTGGACAGCCGGGCCGTCGAGGTCCTGTGGGATTTCGCCGACCGCCAGCTCGCCACCGGCCAGACCGCCCGCATGGCCGCGGTCACCGAGTTGTGCCGCGAGATCTTCGAGCTGACCGGCGTGGCCCAGCACCTGGACCTCTACGACTCGTCGGAGAGCGCCGTGCGGAGCTTCCTGTGAAAGGAAGCGAACCGGGCTCGATCCCCGCGGGCGGAGTGACGAGAGGACATGCTAGCCGGAACCAACAAACTCGGGCGCATCCTGATCGAGTCGGGCCACATCACCGAGGCCGACCTCGAGCGGGCCTTGAGTTCGCAGAAGCAGACCGGCGAGAAGCTCGGCGAGACGCTGGTCAAGCTGGGCGTGTTGTCGCACTCCGCCCTGGTCAAGACGCTGGCCGACCGGCTGGGCGTGCCGGCGACCTATCTGCGCCACGGGTTGATCGACCCGGCGGTGGCCAAGCTGATCGACCGCGACGAGGCCGAGCGGCTCAAGGTCCTGCCCATGTTCAAGGTCCGCAACCGGCTGATCGTGGCCATGGCCGAGCCCCAGAACCTGCCGGCCATCGACCGCCTGGCCGCCCTGACCGGCTGCGAAATCCAGCCCGTCCTGGCCCTCGAATCCAACATCAGGGAGTTCGCCCAGAAGTATCAGACCGAGGAGTTCGCGGTCGACGAGTTCCTGGTCAACCTCACCGAGAGCAACGTCGAGGTCATCGAGAAGGAGAGCGTGGACGACGCGGCGGCCACCGACATCGACCGGATGATCGAGGGCAGCCCGATCGTCAACCTGGTGAACCTGGCCCTGCTGTCGGCCATCCGCGACGGGGCCAGCGACATCCACATCGAGCCGGACCGCAAGAAGACGCGCATCCGCTACCGCATCGACGGGGTGCTGCGCGAGCTGATGTCGCCGCCCCCGGGGATGCATCCGGCCATCGTGTCGCGCATCAAGGTCATCGGCAAGATGGACATCGCCGAGAAGCGCCTGCCCCAGGAGGGCCGCGTGCACATCGTCGCCGAGGGGCACGAGATCGACCTGCGCGTCTCCTCCATGCCCACCATCCTGGGCGAGAAGATCGTCATCCGCATCCTGGACAAGAGCGCCCTGAACACCGAGATGGAGGAGCTGGGCTTCCGCCCGCAGACCCTGGCCCTCTTCAAGCGGATGCTGCTGCGCCCGCACGGCATCGTGCTGGTCACCGGGCCCACCGGCAGCGGCAAGACCACCACGCTCTATTCGGCGCTGGACCTGCTCCGCTCGGTGGAGCGCAACATCGTGACCATCGAGGACCCGGTCGAGTATCAGCTCGATCTCATCAACCAGATCCAGACGCAGGACAACGTGGGCCTGACCTTCGCCCGGGCCCTGCGCTCGATCCTGCGGCAGGACCCGGACGTCATCATGGTGGGCGAGATCCGGGACAGCGACACGGCCCGGGTGGCCATCCAGGCGGCCCTGACCGGGCACCTGGTGCTCAGCACGCTGCACACCAACGACTGCCCCAGCTCGTTGACCCGGCTGATCGACATGGGGGTGGAGCCCTACCTGGTGGCCTCGGCGGTCAACGGCATCGTGGCCCAGCGGCTGGCCCGCACCATCTGCCCGAGCTGCAAGACGTCGTATTACCCCGCGCCCGCCGTCCTGGCCGACGCCGGCTGGGCCGACAACAAGCCGCGGGCCTTCCAGCGCGGCGAGGGCTGCCGCCAGTGCCACGAATCCGGGTTCCGCGGCCGGTTGGGCATTTACGAGGTCATGGAGATCGACGAGCAGATCCGCACCTTCATCCACGCCCGGGCCAGCGAACAGGAAATCCGCAAGTACCTGGCCACCATCGGCCACCTGGACCTGCGCCAGGAGGGCCTGCGGCTGGTCGAAGAGGGTCTCAGCCCGCTGGAGGAGGTCCTGCGCGTGACCCACATGGAGACGCAGTCGGTGATCCGCGCGGAACAGAAACGCCGGCCCGCCGCGGCGATGGAACCCGTCGCGGCCGTCAACTGAAGGCACGGGAGATGAACCGGACATGAGGGTTCAGGGTTCAGGAG
>JABRVU010000462.1:0-9755 GCA_039961895.1 Phycisphaerae bacterium
GGATTTCGCCGCGCCGGGCGGGGTCCTGGTGCTGGTCGAGCTGCTGAATCAGGTCGTAGATTTCCTTCCAGGCCGGGCCGGCCACGCCGTTGAGCTTCTTGGACTGCTCGCTGAAGGCCCCCTGGCGGGTCTCCTCCTTGGTGTTGCGCGCCGTGGTCACCTGGAGGAAGGCGTCCTTGGTGGCCAGCGGGTAGAACGACTTGCCGGTCACGTCCTCGATGGTGATGCCGCTGTGCAGCTCGTCGAGGGACCGTTGGGCCCGGGTGCGGATCTTCTGGGCCACGCCGGTGGCGTCGTGCTGAATGTCGTCGGAGGTCGAGCCGGCCGCCACCGCGATCGCGGAGTTCTCGATCACCGAGCGGATCAGCCGGTCCTTGTCGGACACGTTCTTCACGAAGGCCAGCGGGTCGCGGATGCTGTAGCGGGCGGACAGCAGCAGGTGCATCAGGCAGCGGTCGCCGGTGAGCAGGGCCCCGTCGGTGGCCGGATCCAGCGTGTCGCCGCGCGGGCTCAGGTCGGTGAGGCTGGGCAGGGCCTTTTCGGCGTCGCTGAGCCGCAGCCAGAAGGTCTCGACCGGCAGCGTCTGCGGGCTGGTCTGCACCACGATGCGTTCATCAATGGGGTAGGGCCAGGCGAAGTGCAGGCCGGGGCCGGCGGGCTCTTTCAAGGCCCCCAGCCGCGAGACGATCACCGCCTCGTTCTGGCCCACGCGGTAAACGCCGCTGAACACGAACAGCACCACCACCACCAGCATGATGGCCTTGAGCACGCGGAAGCTGGCCCGCAAGGCGTCGGACAGCGACTGGCTGGCCGGGTCCAGCGGCTCCTCGATCACGGTCAGGGGGTGGTCGTGGCGGCGATCGCCGTCGTGCTCGTGATGATGATCGTGCTCGTCCAACAGCGGTGGTTCAAGTCGGCTGGTCAAGGTTTCGCTTCCTCTTGGAGCCCGGGCGGCCGGTCAAGCCGGCCCGGCTTCATGCGTCCACAAGCTTCATTTCTCGGCGGTCAGTTCCGGCAGCACCAGGTCGATCCGGGCGGCCTGGGCCGGGCGGGTTCCCGGTGCCTCCACCCGCGGCGTGGGCGGCTTGTCCACCATCAGGTCCAGCGGCTCCTGCCGGGTGTCCATGATGACCGTGGCCCGGTCCTTGAGCATCTTGGCCAAGCTTTCGAGCTTCATCAGGAAGATAGCCAGGGGCTCGTCTTTGCCCAGGGTGGCCAGGGCGACGTTGGCCGCCGCCTGGCCCTCGGCGATGATCTCGGCGGCCTTCTGGTCGGCGAAGGAGAGGATCGTGTTGGCGATGCTCTCGGCCTCCTTCTTGATCTGCTCGGCCTCGGAGTTGCCTTCGCTGGTGTAGCGGTCGGCCAGGGCCTGCCGCTCCTTCTTCATCGCGTTGAACACCGACGTCGTGACCGTCGGCGGCAGGGCCAGCTTCTCGATGCGGACCGACTCCACCTCGATCCCGTACAGCTCCCGGGCCGCGGGACGGACCGTCGCGAGAAGCTCCTTCTCGATGTCGTCAAAACGCAGCTCGCCCGGCTTGACCGACACGAAATTGTTGAACCCGTGTTTGCTGATGATCGTCTTCTGGTCGTTGCGGACGCGGTCCTTCAGGTCGTTCTCGGCCGTCTTGAGGTTCTTGTAGCGCACGCTGAACTGGTAGGGGTCGGCGATCCGCCATCCCACCGCGGTCGAGACGATCAGCGTCTCCTTGTCGGCGGTGGAGATCTCCTCGCCGGCCAGGGCCGTGGTCTGCACGCGGTTGTCGAACGCGGTCACGCTCTGGATCGGCCAGGGCCATTTGAAGCGCAGGCCCGGGCCGTCCGGGTCCGAGCCCCGGATCACGTCCTGCGGCGTGGTCTTGCCGAAGGTCGCCACGACCGCGACCTCGGTGGAGCGCACCTGATAGGTCACCATGTAGGCGACGAGGAAGATCACCAGCACCAGTCCGGCGATCATCGAGGGAAGGCTGCGTTTCATGTCCTTAGTGTCTCCGTTGCGTCGGTTCGTGGGTCTGACGTTTCAGTCTTCGGCTCGCGGTCGATCGTGGCGTCCCAAGGTCATTTCTTCTCTTCCAGGGCGGATTGCAGCGGCGCGCTCATCGCGTCCTTGAGATCCAGGAGGAACACGGGCAGCTCGAACCGCCCCTCGGCCGCGATCACGTACTTGCGGGCCTTCTCCGTGGAAGAGGTCAGCGTGTCCAGGTATCGGCGCATCTGGAAGACGCGCGGGGCGACGTTTTTCGTGGCGATGGCCGACTCGAACGCGATGGCCTGGCTCTTCGCGTCGTTCTCGAGCTGCCAGCGCTTGGCCCGGGCCTCGGCGATCCTGACGGCCACGCGCCCGCCGATGGGCTTGAGGTCCTGATCGGCCCGCCCGAAGAAGAGCAGGTCCACGCGCTCGCGGGCCCGCCGGCGCTGCTCGGGCGTGGCCGCCGGGTCGCTGTCCAGGCGGTTCATCTCCCGGATGGCTGCGTCCAGGTCCCGGGCCTGGGCCACCAGCCCGCCGGCCTCGGTCAGCTTCTTGTTGTACTCCGACCGGGCGGTGTTGATCGTCGCCACCTTCTCGTTCTGGGCGCTGACCACCTTCTCGAACTCCGGGGCCACGTCCTCCGGCGGATGCACCCCCTGGAGCCCGAAGAAGACCACGTCGATCCCCAGCCTGACCTGGTTGGCGGACTGCTGGACGCTCTCCCAGATCTGCTTCTCGATCCGCCCGCGGTCGGAACCCAGCAGGCCCATCACGTCGGCGCTGGCGCAGTGGCGCATGACCTCGCGGTTGGCGATGGCCTCGAGCATGGCCCTGGGGTCTTCGTACTCGGTCAGCCACTGCCAGGCGTCGCGCACCTTGTATTGAAGCGTGGCGGCCACGCGCAGGATGCTGACCGGAAGGGCCCGGGCTTCCTCCGCGCGTCGCGTTTCGAGGGGGATCTCGTCGGGAGAGGTCCGGTCCGCTTCGGGCGCCGGCCGCGTCGCCTCGCGACGCATGATCTGGGCGATCTCCGGCGCCGCCAGCAGCACCATCAGGTGGGGCTCCTGGGAATGCTTGTTGGTCCACAGGATCAGTTCGCCCGGCTTGGGCTCCTCGCCGGCCGCCGAGGTTTCCTTGACGCCGATCTTGAGTTCGTGGATCTGGGCGGTGCCGACCTTGTGGGCCACGTCGATCGGCCAGGGCCACTTGACGTGCAGCCCCGGCCCCAGCGACGCCACGCGGTCCCCGATCCGATGCGGCCGTCCGAAGTGCTCGATGATCGCCTCTTCGCCCGTGGAGACGAACACCAGCGAGCTGGCCGCGAACAGCGTCAGCACGCCGAACGCGATCAGCGGCACCACCGACCGGCCCAGCAACTGATAGAACCACGTGCTCGAGACGTCGAAACCGAACTGGTAGTTGATGGCCTCGGCGATCGAACCGGCGATGCCGCCGGGCTCGCTGAAGAGGCCCAGCAGGCGGCTGTCGAAGGCCGGACGGGGCTCCTCGCCGGGAGCCCGCGGGCGGTAGAAGTCCAGCACGCCGTTGAGCAGAAACTCGACGGCCAGCACCCCCATCAGGATGCGGATCACGTAGGCCACCACCCGCTCGGGCGTCACGATGGTGTTGTTCGAGAAGTGCATGACCGCCAGCACGACGGCGGTCGCCCCCGCCGCCAGGGTGATGCCCATCAGGTAGCTGGCCCCGGCCCGGAGCATCTGCCACTCGGCGTGGCGGGCCATCCCGACGGCATAGCGCGACAGGAGGAAGCTCAGGAAGGCCGCTCCGCCCACGAACCAGATCAACAGCCCGTTCTCAAGCGGCTTGACGGCCGGCCAGCGGGCGGATTGAAAACGGTCCGCGAAACTCCACGGCCAGGACCAGATGGTCATGGAGATGAAGAACAGCAGCAGAACGACGGTAAAGGCCGGCAGCAGCCAGCGATACATCCAGGACAGACGGCGGCGGGCCAGCAGCAGCCGTTCGCCCTCGGTGTCGAAAATCCGCTCGCCGGCCAGACCCGCGGTCTCGCGCCGAAGCTGTTCGGTCTCAAAGGCCTCGTCCTGAACCAGGGCCCGCTGGTGATAGACCATCAGCAGGGCCAGCCAGATCCAGCAGCCCACGCCGCTCAAAAACGTCAGACCGCGCAGGGCCTCCGACTCGCTGGCCCGCCAGAGGAACAGGAACAGGATGCACAACAGGGCCTGGAAAACCAGACCGACCAGGGCGATATTGCGAGCCCGACGTTCCGGCTTTTCGATCATCATGGTTGGCGGTTACTCTTCCAAGAGAAACGCATCACACGTTCAACGGGTCAGGCCGCTCCGGCCGGATCCGCGGATGCCGCGGCCCGCGCCGTTCCCAACCGGAGCCGGCACGGCCGGGCCTTGCGTCCCTGCCCCGCGCCTCACCGGCCCGATCTCCCCCTGCCGCCAGGGCTGAGAACGTACGGTTGACGGCCAGTGCCGTGAAGGATGCCGAAGTTCGGCCGAGCCGTAGACGGCCAAACGGCGTACTCTACAATAAGCGGCCTTGGATGCCAAGCCTCGCCCGGCGCGCCGGCGATGGTGCCCGAAGGGCCGCGCCCGGGATTAACTTGTTGCGGCACACGTAATTAGAGCTGGTCGTCATGCATACGAAACTCTGGGGCATCATCGTCAACAGCTTCACGGAAACGATCCGCCAGCCCATCTACCCGGTCCTGATCTTTATGACCATCGGAATTCTGACGCTGAACGTCTCCCTGGCCATGTACACGTTGGAGACCGACAGCAGCAACCCGACCCTGTCGGGCGACACCAAGATGCTCAAGGACCTCCAGCTTTCTACGTTGCTGCTGTTCGGTTTGTTTTTAGCCGCCTTCAGCGCCGCCGGTATTCTCTCCCGAGAGATCGAGAACAAAACCGTCCTGACGGTGGTGAGCAAACCGGTCAGCCGACCCTTGTTTCTGCTGGGCAAGTTCGGCGGGCTGATGGGGGCCATGGCGCTGGCGTTCTATCTCTGCGGGATCGTGCTGCTGTTGACCATCCGTCACAAGGTGATGGAACGGGCTTCCGACGAGTTCGACCTGCCCGTGATCATTTCCGGGGTCAGCGCCCTGCTGCTGAGCGTGATCATCGCCGCCTTCTGTAACTATTTGTACGATATGAACTTTTCGACGACGGTGGTCGCATTGATGCTTCCCCTGATGACCGTGGCGATTCTCATCGTGTCATTCGTGGACCGCGAGGGCAAGATCCAGTCGTTCGGGAAGGATTTCATCGACGGGCAACTGATCGGGGCCGTGGTGCTGGTTTTTGCGATGGTGATGATCCTGACGGCGGTGGCGGTGGCCATCTCGACCCGATTCGGCCCGCTGCCCACCCTGGGGATATGTGCTCTGTTCCTGACCGTCGGTCTGATTTCCGACAGCCTCTTCGGCCAGCACCGCGACGAGAGCACCTTTGCACGAGTAGCCTACTGGATCTCTCCGAACCTGGCCTTCCTGTGGGTTTCCGACGCCCTGACCCAGGGTACGCACATCACCCTGCGCTACGTGGGGATGGCCTTCGGGTACGCCTTTCTGCTCGTGCTGGCCTGGATCTTCGTCGGCGTGGCCATGTTCCAGAAGCGCGAGGTGGGGTGATTCAGCCGCAAAGACGGTTTCCGTCGGCACGGAGACGGCCCGAGACCCGGTTCATGGAGGGGTACGGGTACGGAGTTCACCGAAGAGAGGCGGGGAATCGTCGAATCGAGGAACAATCTGGAAGGCGTGAACGACGGTGCGAGGCGGGGCATGAAGAGCGCATCCCCAGGCGGCTTTTGGCCGCGACCCGAACATGCGCATCATGAGCGCATATCTTGCCGTAAGAACCAGAAACCGGTGTGGGTTCCCGCTTCCAGCCGGTCGGATTGCAGGGTATTCAGAGGCACTCGAAGTGGGCCCACTGACCGAGAAGCCTGCCACGCCCGCCCGATGCCGACCGATGTAGAGTATGGTCTACCCACCTGAGTAGAGCCGGCGTCTCGCGGGAGTGATGGGGGGGCAGGATGCTCTCGACGGGCCGTCCTGCCGGTGGCGGAGCACGACGGGTGCGGGCGGATGGAATCAGGCCTTGGCCGCGGCCGGCTTCCAGACCCGTTTCGGGGGTTTGACGATCATCCCGTCACGGATCGCCTTGGTGCTGACCATCACGCGAACGACCTTGCCGTCCACCACCGCCCGGACCTTCTGCACGTTGGGCTTGAACGCGCGCTTGGACTTGCCGGTGACCTTTCGCCCGACGCCGCCCAGGTACTTGGCCTTGCCCCGGCGGGCATATTGCCGTCCGACCTTGGTCCGCTTCCCCGTCATGGCACAAACGCGAGACATTCCACACCTCACAACATCGACACGGCCAGTCTCATCGATTCCATCGAGGCGGGCATTATAGCCGGTTCCCGCGCCGCGGCCAAGCATCTCCGATGACGAGAGTTGCATGGGCACCCGTGACGGATTCCGCGGCTCGCCGATGACGTCACGGACCCGATGATCGTCGTCACTGGGCCTCGAGGGGGATCGTTTCGCTGACCGCCGAGCCGGAGAAAAGGTCGCGCGGCACTTCGGCGGGCAGTTTGCGTTCGGCCAGCGCGTCGCGGATCTGTTGCGGGGTGGGCAGGTGGACATAGCGGGCGAAGACCTCGACCGGCCGCCCGGCCTCCCGGGCCGCGGCGGGCACCTGGTTGAGCAGGTCCTCGACGGACGCCTGGCCGATCGCCACTTTTTCGCCGGGTCTGATCCGCCGGACCTTCTCCGCGGCGTAGGGCGCCGGCCGGTCCTCAGCCCGCCAGCGGATCGAATCCTCGTCCGGTTTGGCGTCCGCGAACACGATCCGCCATTCCAGCCCGGCGTGGGTCTGGTCCTGATCGCCGAAGTTGAGGTTCACCGACAGATCGCGGTCCCAGGTGCTCTCGAGTTCGGCCAGGAGGACCCCGCCTTGCCGTCGAATCGACAAAGCCAGCGGGGTATCCGCTTTACGGATTCGTTCCGGGGCCGGTTCGGTGATCTCGACGGTGACGGGCCGCGAGCGGACCAGCCCGAAGCCCTGGCGGGTCCAGGAGGGATCGTTCCACTCCGGCTGGTAGGAAAAGGTGATGGTGTACCGCCCGGGCGCAAGCAGCGCATAGCGGGCCCATCCGCGATTGAAGTCGGGGATACGCAAGACGTCGGTCGCGCCGGGCGGCATGGGATGCGACGGCGGGGTGCCGCGGGCCCGCTGGTTGACGGCCTCGTAGACCAACGGCTCGCGTTCGATGGGGTCCACGCGCGGGTCGATCGGTTCGCCGTCCGGGCCGGTCACGATGAGAAAGTCGCCGGCGTCGAGCAGGGCGCCCACCTGGCGAGCGTCGGCCAGGGCCGGGTCTGCGACGGGGCCCTCGGCCGCCGGCCAAGGCACGACGATGGCCTCGCTGCTGGGGTTGCGGGCGTGGACGATGAGCGTGATCGGCTGGTTCCAGGCCGCTTTCGAGCGATCCACCTCCAGCCGCACCTCGGCCCCGATGAGGATCGCCGATCGCAGCTCGCGGAGCAGCTCCTGGGCGGAGAGAGCGGCCTCGGTGTCGCCGGACCGGGCCACGGTGCGGAGTTCGGGGAAGGCCACCGGGCCCCACTCGGCAAGCTGGCGAACCGCCGCCCGCCGGCGGGCGTGGACCGGATGACTGAGCTGGCGGATGGTCTGGCGGATCTGTTCCACGGTGGGCCCGGCCGGCCGGGTCGAGGGCGCCGAGGCCGGGGCGGACGCCGGATACGTCTGGGCCGCAACCATCACGCCGAACGCCGTGGGCAGCAGGAACATCAGCGGAATTGCCCGCCGCGCGTACTGGGACGGCCTTGAAATCATCCGTTATCCTCGTTTGTTCATCGGCTTGAAAGACTACCATAAGTGAGCCGACTATGGGTAGCGTCTCCCAGTGAGCCCGGTGTACACGGAGTCAACGGATGGCACGGACGTATCCCATCGAACTTCTGGTGGCCGGCCGGCCGGTGGTGGTCGTCGGCGGAGGGCGGGTCGCCGCCCGCAAGGTGGCCGGGCTGATCGAAGCGGGGGCCCGCGTTCGCGTCGTCAGTACCGGCTTCGCGCGGGAGCTCCAGGAGTGCAAGGAGGTCGTGCGGGAGGCCCGCCCCTACGGCCCCGATTGCCTGGCGGAGGCGGTGCTGGTCTTCGCCTGCACCGATGATCGCGCGGTCAACGCGGCGGTCGCGGAGGACGCCCGCCGACGGGGCATCCTCTGCAACGTGGTCGATGACCCGGCAGGGTGCGATTTTCACGTGCCCGCCGTCCTGCGCCGCGGGGCTCTGACGCTGACCGTATCGAGCGGGGGTGAATGCCCGATGTTCTGCGCGGCGGTGCGCGACCGGCTGGCTTCGCAATTCGGACCGGAATGGGGTATTTTAGCCGAGGAAATGGCCCGGGCGCGCGTTATTCTCAAGCAGCGCATGGCCGATCCGGCCTTCCGCCGGCGGATACTCGAGACGCTGTGCACGGACTGCTCGCTGAAGCTGCTGAGCGCCGACGATCGGTCGGCCTGGCGGGACTGGTTCGAACGCATCCTGGCGCATCGGATCGAGCGGACGCGGGGCGCTTCGGCCGACCTCGACGAGGAGGTTTGAGGAGCATCGAACCCGCCGATCACGGCACGGCGTGCCGCCCTCACGGACGGTGGAGGATCGGCCGGGTTTGAATGCGTGCCGGCGGGACGCCGCGTCAAGCCGGTCGTTTGATGGTTCTGAACCACTCATGGGCAACCAACTGCTGGTGACGATAACGGCCGGTCTGGCCTACCTGACGGGGGCGGTGGGCAGTTATCTGCACATCCGCTATCGGCCGGGATGGGCCCCGGCCCTGGTGCGGGTCTGCACCATCCTGGGCTTGTGCATCAACCTGGGCTATCTGAGCCGGTCCCTGTGGCTGGTGGGGGTGGTGGCGACGTTTCAATCGAACTTCGATGCGGCCCTGCTGCTGGCGTTTCTGCTGGGGCTGGTGGGGCTGGGTACGCACCTGGCTCCGACCATGCGCGGGCTGGACGGTCTGCTGTTGCTGGCGGCGGCGGGGGTGGAGTTCAGCGAGCTGGTCGTCATCCGCCAGCCTGCGGTGGAGACCACCGGCCGGCCTTGGTTCATCAGCCACTCGCTGGCCTTCGCCGGCAGCGCCGCGTTCTTCATTGCCGGGGGCGCGGCCGGCATCGCCTACCTGCTGGTCAACCGCATGCTCCGCCGCAAGCGCCTGGGGCTGGTGACGAAGGTCCCGCCGCTGGAGGCCCTGGAACGCTACGGGCGCTGGATGCCGATCATCGGCTTTCCGCTGTTCACGTTTGGAATCCTGACCGGGCTGTGCGGCGTCCAACACCGCCGGGACATCGCCGCGCTGGCCTGGTACTGGGACCCGACGTTCGTGTTTTCCGTTCTGGCCTGGCTGGTGTATGCCTACCTGTCCTGGAGCCTGATGTACCGGCCCGCGGTTCGCGGCAAACGGGCGGCGACGCTGGCCACTTACGGACTGGGGCTGGTCGTGGTGGCCTTTCTGGCCCGCGAGTTCCTCGGGCCGCTGCACCGATGAGCATGAAGACGCTGGTCATAGGGTGCAATCACAAGTCCGCGCCGGTCGAGGTGCGCGAGAAGATCTCGTTCACCGAAGAGGCCGCCGGGCGGGCCCTGCGCGAGTTGCGCGGGCGTTACCCCGACTGCGAGGCCGTGCTCCTCTCGACCTGCAACCGCATCGAGTTCTACCTGGCCCGCCCGCCCGACAATCACCCGCGGATGGACGAGGCC
>JABRVU010000463.1:0-14731 GCA_039961895.1 Phycisphaerae bacterium
GACCGGCTGGCAAGCCTCTGCTGCCTACTCTATAGCGACCTGTGGGCCGCGTTCTGGGGTTCCAAGGCGGCCTGATCACCATAATCCGTTGCTGGACCCGCCCCGCGTGCAGCGATCGGGGGGGGTGGCTATTCCCTTCGGTTTCTGGTAGAACTACCGCGGAATGAGCTTGCCGTTCGCGCCTGAAATGGCTACGTAATAGCGGTTCGCGGCATCCGGCCTCTGTGAAAGAGGATGCCCGCGCGGGCGAGCGTGCCGTTCCAGGAACGGCCTGTCGTCAGGTGGGATGGTGATACGAAAGACGGGCCGAGCTCCGTCGCAACACAAGAGGCTCAAATAGAGTGAAGGTCGGGGCGTGATTCGCTCATTCATGATGAGGGCGTTCGGCCGATAACATCATGCAACTCATTGGGAATAAAGAAGTTCGTTCCCCTAGCTCAATTGGATAGAGCGTCGGCCTCCGGAGCCGAAGGTTGTGGGTTCGAATCCCGCGGGGAACGTTGGATTCACAAGGTTTGACAGGCTCAAACCGACCGTTTCTCCCCAGTCGCGCATCACCACGCATAACCCCAAAGAACCGCGGGCGTTCAGCCTGCGGCTCCGGGGGATCGGATCGGTCAGTGCCGTCACAGCGGCGTACGTGATAATGGAACCCGACCCGCGTTTTCGATACTGGGAACGGGGTTCCGTTGCCCTTGGTTCACAAGTTCTCAGCCCCCCAGCGTTGCAGGATCCCACCAGGGGGCCCAGAGACGGGGCCCAGAGACCCAGTGGTCGCTTCTCACCCCCTTCCGGCGGGACGTGATCGGCAAGGACGCACCGGCTGACAAGCCTGACACCCGCTCTTGCGGGCGCTCCAACGGGACGATAGGATGGGAGTGGCGATGGAGTCCGCCGTTAACCGGTCGTGCAGACCTGATGACTCCTGCCCGGATCGACCTGGGTAGGGTCTGCGCGACGGAGACTGTGTCGATGAACCCTGCCAGGCCGATGGCCTGTGTGGGGTTTTTTGTTGGGCCCACGCGCTGCCCGGCGCAGGGATGGGACATGTTCAAGTTGATGTTGATTTTTGTTGGCGGAGGATTGGGGTCCCTGTGCCGGTACGGTCTGTCGGGCTGGGGGCAGCGGCTGGCCAACGGGTCGTTTCCGCTGGGGACGCTGATCGTCAACGTGCTCGGCTGCTTCGTCATCGGGCTCCTCAACTATGTCTTCAGCGGCAGCGCCTACCTGATCCGGCCCGAGTACCGGATCGCGCTGACCATCGGCGTGCTCGGCGGGTTTACGACGTTCTCGACGTTCGGTTGGGAGACGTTCGCGATGGCCAACGACGGCCAGGGGCTCCGGGCGGTGATGAATCTGCTGCTCAGCGTCACGCTCGGATTCTCGGCGGTGCTGGTCGGGTACCGCCTGGGGGAAAAATGGTTCGGCGCCGGGTGACGGCGACGACAGGCGATGGTGTGCTCGCCGGGGGTCGCGGCCAGGATGATGACCGCAGCAGGAGGTCGTTCCGCATGACCGACGTATGGTTTACCGCGGCCTTGTGGGTGGGGCTGGCGCTGGTGGCCACCCTGCTTTCCATCTGGCTGCGGGTGGCGACGGCCCTTTCGGAGATCGTGGTGGGCACGGTCGCCCAGCTCATCATCGGCGCCGTGGCCGGTAGCGCCGCGCTCGGGGCCCAGGAGCCCTGGATCAGGTTCCTGTCGGGGACCGGGGCCATCGTCCTGACCTTTCTGGCCGGGGCGGAGCTGGACCCGACGGTGTTTCGCGCCAAGTGGAAGGAGGCGACCGTCATCGGGCTGGTCGCCTTCGTGGCGCCGTTCCTGGGCTGCACGGCGGTGGCTCACTACCTGCTGCACTGGGACCCGAAGGCGAGCTGGCTGGCGGGGGTGGCCCTGTCCACGACCTCCGTCGCGGTGGTCTACGCGGTCATGCTCGAGCTCGGCTTCAACAAGACGGACTTCGGCAAGGCCGTCCTGGCCGCCTGCTTCATCAACGATCTCGGAACGGTCATTGCCCTCGGGCTGATCTTCTCACCTTTCACTTACCGCACGGGCGTGTTCGTCGGATCGAGCGTCCTGGTTTTCACGGTCATTCCGTTTCTCACGCCGTGGTTCTTCAAACGCTACGGCAACCGGCCCTCGGAACTGGAGGCCAAGTACCTGCTGCTGCTTTTGTTCGGCATGGGAGCCCTGGCCGCCTGGGCGGAAAGCGAGGCGGTGCTGCCCGCCTACATGATCGGCATGGTGCTGGCGGGCACCGTCGGCAAGGACCACGTCCTGGTCCGCCGCCTGCGCACCTTGACGTTCGGGCTGCTGACGCCGTTCTATTTCATTCGAGCGGGCTCGTTCGTGTCCGTTCCGGCCCTGGTGGCGGCCCCCGTCACCTTCCTCATCCTCCTGGTCGCCAAGGTGGTGAGCAAATGCGTGGGCGTGTACCCCACCACGAAGGCCTTCCGCTACGAGTACCGCCAGGCGGTCTATACGACCTTGCTCATGTCCACGGGCCTGACCTTCGGCACGATCTCCGCCCTCTTCGGGCTGACGCACAAGGTCATCACCCAGAGCCAGTACTCGTATCTCGTCGCGGCGGTGATCGCCAGCGCCGTGATCCCGACGCTGATCGCCAATGCATGCTTCATCCCGTACGACCTGCTGCCGAAGCGTACGGGAGGTACGATACCGGGGCCGGCTCCGGCCGGTGGCCAGACCGTCATGGCCAGCGCGATGGCGGACGCCGAGCCCGTTCCTTCCGAACCGTGAGAGGTGGTAGCCATGAAGACCATTCTGGCGGCGAATGACGGGTCCGAATCCGCGAAACGGGCGTTCCATTTCGCTCTTGAACTGGCCAAGGCCTTCGGGGCCGGCGTCACCGTGGTCTCGGTCGCCCGGCCGTCGGAGCCGCCCACGTCGGTGGAGACCGCGGCGCTGCTCGACGCGGCCACGGAGCATTTCGAGAAGGACTTCGCCGCTTTCCGCGAGGCCGCGAAGGCGGCGGGGGTGCCGCTGGAAACCGCCGTGGTCGTGGGCCATCCCGCCGACCAGATCGTCCACCAGGCGGCCGAGCGCCAGGCCGACATGATCGTGATGGGACATCGCGGCAAGAGCAGGTTCCAGCGCTGGCTGCTCGGTTCGGTGTCCAAACGTGTCCTGAGTTACGCGCCCTGTACCGTGACCGTCGTGAGGTGATCCATGAAACTGGAAGGCGAGGCCCAGTTGCTCCGCGTGTTCATCGGCGAGAGCGACAAGTGGCACGGCCGACCGCTGTACGAGGCCATCGTGCTCAAGGCCCGCGAACTTCACCTGGCCGGCGCCACGGTGCTCCGCGGCCCGATGGGCTTCGGCAAGAACAGCCGGCTGCACACCGTCAAGATTCTGCGGTTGTCGGAGGACCTGCCCATCGTGATCGAGATCGTGGACGCCGAGGAGAAGATCAACCTGCTGCTGCCGCACATCGACCAGATGGTCGAAGACGGCCTGATCACGCTGGAGAAGGTCCACGTGATCCGGTATCGGGCGAACGGGTCGGACGCGAAGGCCTGAGCGTCGTCCAGGCCTGGCGGCGGGAGGCTGCCGGGCTGGAATAGCCGTGCCGATGGAGTCCGCCCTAATGTGACAGCGCTGGTTTGCACCTGTAGCGACCGGCCCCTGTGCCGGTCGTGGGGCGGTTTCCGGCTTTCCACCGCCTGCACTCACGGCAGGCCGCTACGAGATTGCGCTGTCATATTAAGCGGTTCTGCCGACCTGATGACTTCGATCCGGATCGATCCGCGGCAGGGGCGAAACGGCGCCACGGGAACCCCGCCTGGACGATTGCCGTGCGGGGCCTGTTGGCAGGCCGCAGGCCCGCGGCGTGGAGGCATGGCGGACCATGAGCCACCCCGAGGACAAACGACGGCGACGAAGAATCCGCGATCCGCAGATCATCCGCGAGGAAGTACTGCGGCCCAGCCGGTACCTGGGCTACGACCGTGACGACATGGGCTGCTACTTCCTGGGGCGCGAGGCCTTTGAGCTGGCCGAGTCTCAATTCCGACGGGCCGTGTACTTAAACCCCTTCGAGCCGTCGTTCAAGGTTCACTGGGCGGTGGCATTGACGCATCTGAACCGGCTGGATGAGGCCCGGGCCCTGCTGGTGCAGCTTTTTCGCAACCGCCAGGATGACGCCGGGGTCCGCCGGATGTGGCACCACTTCTGGCCGGGCGAGCAGCCCCCCGAGCCGCGGACGGGTTCGACCGGCACGCCGGAAGCGGATCCTGCCCCAACCGATCCCGCCGCGGAGTCGGAAGGCCATGACTGATCCCCCCATCAGCCTCTCGACGCGGACTCCGAACAGCCGCCGAAGGCGACCGCCGGGGACGCCACGGATAGGCTTCCCGCGGCTCCTGGAGGATGCATTCCCGACCCTGGGACGATCCGCTGATCCGCCGGGTCCGGACCTTTCCGCCGTTCTTAAACCGCTGGGGCGAGCGCCGACGACTCGCCGGCGGGGGACGGGCCTTGCGGTCCGCCGGGCCGTCCGGCGAGCCTTCGCAACGTCTCCAGATCCTCTTCCAGTGAAGGATCGCGGTCCCGCCCGTCGTCCGCCGATGAATCGGCGGCGCGACGCAGCGCTTCCCGGTACACGCCGGCTTGGGTTTCATAGGCTTCAACGAGGCGGTTCAGATTGGTCTTCACCCAGGCCCGCAACGCGCGACGGTGATCGCCAAGGGCGGTCTCAATCGGCCAGCGGCAATGACGGCGCAGTGCGGCGCGCAGTCGCCGGCGCGCAAGCCATCGCCAGGACGCGAGCCACTTCGACGGACGAACGTCGGGAATGGCGGCCAGGTTCTTCTCGCTGGCCGGCGGCAGCGGAGTCAGCGAGACCTCCAGCCTTCGGGTTTCAGGGCCCCCGACGAGGCCGAACCTGTCACCGAGCTGAATCAGCGCGTTGGTCAGATCGGCCTGCAAGCCGACGAGGCCGTCTCTGCAAGACGAGGCCTCGGTCGCCAGCCGCGACAGCAGGACGTCGCGAAGACCGGCCCGCGCGGCCTGGCCGCCGCCCCGGCCGGGCGGCATCTGCGCGGCGGCGTCTTCGATCAGCCGGGCCGCGTCATCCGAAGTCCGAAGGACGTCGGAAGCGGAGGCCTGCTCCGTGAACCGGGCGATGCGCGCCGCCGTTTCCTCCAGCATCCGCCCGGCGGCCTCGGCGTCCTCACGGGCCACCGGCGCGAGGCGGCCGTTGTTCCGACTCATCATGCTGCTCAACGTCGCGGCAAGCGTTTCCTGAAGGGCCCCGACCTTTCGCCGAATCGAAGCGCTGGCCAGCTCCCGGTGCTGGCGCATGATCGGACGGACGTGCTCGTCGAACCATCGCCGGGCCAGGCGAGCGTCCCGGCCGACGGTGCTCACCGGCGCGACGACGACGGAAAGCCCCAGGGCCTCGCGGACCTGCCGTTCGACGTACTGAATCATGCGTTGCCGGTCATCCACGCGGAGCAGGTCGCACTTGCTGAGCAGGACCATCGCCGGGATGGCCGCTTCCTCGAAGCCCTGCAAGATTCGGAGATCCTCCTGGTGCAGGGTCGTGCCCGCATCGAGCAGCAGGACTCCCAGATCACACCGCGGCAGATAGGCCAGGGTCTGAGCCGCGCCGGCGGTGGCCAGCGATCCGACGCCGGGGGTGTCCACGAAGACGATTCCCTCGGAGCAGCGCGCGGAGGACACCGTCACCTCGACGCACTTCACCCGCCGACGGTTCCCGGGATTGCCCTCTTCGGTCACGAAGTCGGCGATCTGTTCGGCGGGCAGGCGCGCCGGCGAGGAGAGCTCGAAGTAGACCACCATCTCCGGGCGTTCCCCGCGTCGCAGCCGGGTCGGCACCGCGGTCACGGGGGTGACGCCCACGGGCAGAACGCTCTCTCCGAGGATGTGATTCAGGAGCGAGGATTTTCCGGAACTCACGCGACCGAAGAAGGCGATCTCGAACTGCCGCGACTCCAGACGATCGAGGATCGCGTCCAGGGCGGGCCGCAGCTCGAGCAGATGGCGTCGGCTGATGATCCGTTCAAGCGCGGCGAGCGTTTCGCAGTCCACCGGCGCGCCTTCCAGACGCGCGATCCGCTGCCCCGGGTCGCCGCCGTGCACGCGGGCCAGATACGAATCGACCCTGCGGATCAACCGCTCCATGTCGGCGCAGACGCGCGTGATCTCGGTCTTGTCGCCGGCATCCAGCGCGCCGTAGCCCCGAAGATGAGACGGCTCCATCTCGGCGATGGCGATCGAGGCCCCCAGAAGGTGATTGCGGATGGACCAGCAGGCGCTGGTCCGGCGTCCGTCCAGTGGAATGCCGAGCCGTTTCATGGCCTCCACCATCTCCTCGCGGATCCGGTGAAGGTGGTCCTCGACGACTCCGCGCTGCATCGGCTCTACGTCCGGGGCATACGGGGACAGCGGCGAACCGGAGCCGAGGGCGGCCAGAATCCCCTCGATCTCCGCGAACACGCCGTCGATATGACGCAGCGTGGTGGCGATGTGCCGTTGATGATGCTCGTTCATCAGCGCGCTCTCCGGATGCTTCGCCCCGGCGCGAAGCACCACCTGAGCGGTCTTTCCGGCCGCGTGGTCGTTCCAGAGAGCTGATTGCGATCGGCTGAAACCCTGCTGGAACGTCGCACGCAGTTCAGCAGGGGTCATCAGCCTGTCAAGCGGACAGGCGGTTGGTCCCGGCCGGAAGGGCGGGATGCAAGGCGAACCCCATCGCCCTCGATCCGTATGGTTGCTATTATAGCCCGTGGCGCTTGGGCCAGCAAAGCCCCTTGGGTGTCCAGATTCCGCGCCTGGGTTGTGGCGGTCCGCCGCGGCGATGGGGACCGCCCTGAACCGATCTCCCGGCGGGGGAATGAGGAGACCACCGGACACTGGGCGGTCCTGGATTCTCGCGCCATGGACTAGTGCCGCAAGGCGGGCCGGGGGTTCGTTGTGTCGCCTCGTTCGGGCGAGACCGGGACGCGGCAAGCGGAAATCCTGCCACGCTTTACGCGGGAGAAGGGTTGGCAGCGGCTTCGAGAATAGAATCACCCCGTCCTCCGGCGGATAATGCCCGGGGGATGGAGCGATTCAGAGGAGTGACCCTATGCCGCGGAGACCTGGCTCAGGTCCCTACCTGCCGTCCTGGCTGGCGCTCCTGGTCGTCGTCGGTGGAGGATGCCACGACCAGCCGCAGCCTGAGAGTGCTCACCCGGCGTCTGCTTCGTCCCAGCCGCACACTTCCAGCTCATCCCCCGGCCCGACGCTCGAGGTCTTCGTCGGCTCGGCGACCAAACCGCCCGTCGAGGAAGCAGCGCAGGCCTACGAGAAGCTGACCGGGGCCCGGGTGCTGCTGCACATCGGCGGCTCCGGCAAGATGCTCGCGGAGATGAAGCTGGCGCGCCGCGGCGACGTTTACTTTCCCGGTTCCTCGGACTTCATGGAGCTGGCCAAGCGGGAACATCTCGTCGTGCCGGAAACCGAACGCCGCGTGGCGTACCTCATCCCGGCGATCAACGTTCCCGGCGGCAACCCGAAGGGAATCAAGGAACTGGGCGACCTGGCCCGGCCGGGGGTACGACTGGGCATTGCCCGCCCCGATTCCGTTTGCGTGGGTCTGTACGGCGTCGAAGTGCTCGAACGATCCGGGCTGGCCGCCCGGGTCAAGCCCAATATCGTGACGCACGCGGAGTCCTGCGAGAAAACCGCCCAGCTGGTGGCGCTCGGATCCGTTGACGCGGTGCTGGGCTGGGAGGTGTTCCATCACTGGCAACCGGACAAGATCGAGACGGTTTTTCTCAAGCCGTCCGAGGTGCCCCGCATCGGCTACCTTCCGATCGCCGTTTCAGTCTTCTGCAAGCAGAAGGACGAGGCCGTCAGGTTCATCGATTACCTGGTCGACGGCGAGGGCAAGGCGTCGTTCCGGCGCTGGCACTACCTCACCACGGCGGAGCAGGCCCGCAAGCACGCCCTCCCCGACACGCCCGTGGGCGGCGAGTGGACGCTTCCTGAAGGATGGTAGTCGCAGCCTTGACCCGTGGAAGCGAGAACTCCCGGATGAAGAGAAGGTGGTTTGACGTTCTCCTGCTGGCCGCGCTGGGGATCAGCACCACCCTGGTGTTGACGCTGATCCTGGTGCAGGGCGCGTACACGGGTCCCCGCGAACCCCTGCGGGCCCTGACCGAGCCGGACGTTCAGGGTGCGATCTACCTGAGCTTCATGACCTCGGGCCTGGCGGCGGTGATCGCCATCCTGCTGGCGGTGCCGACGG
This sequence comes from Phycisphaerae bacterium, assembly GCA_039961895.1. Classification (GTDB taxonomy): domain Bacteria; phylum Planctomycetota; class Phycisphaerae; order UBA1845; family PWPN01; genus JAAXZI01. The sequence goes on from JABRVU010000463.1 coordinate 8,275, forward strand.
GGCTGGCCCTGGCTCGCTTCAGCTTTCCGGGCCGATGGCTGGTGGAAAGCCTGCTGGTGGTGCCCATCGTCATGTCGCCGATCAGCCTGGGCGTGGCCCTGCTGCTCGTGTTCCGTTCCGGCCCGGGCGAGTGGATCGAGGATCATCTGATCCGCTTCGTGTTCGAGGTGCCGGGCATCGTGCTGGCCGAGTTCTTCATGGCCTACGCGATATCCGTGCTTGTGGTCCGGTCCACGTTTTCGGCCATCGACGCGCGACTGGAGCAGGTGGCCCGGTTCCTGGGCTGCACGCCCTGGCGGGCGTTCCGGCACGTTTCGCTGCCCCTGGCCCGCAACGGCATCCTGGCCGCGTTCGTGCTGGGCTGGGCCCGGGCCATGGGCGACTTCGGCGCCTCCTCGACCATCGCCGGCGCCGTGAAGGGCAAGACCGAGACGATGCCGGTCAGCATCTACCTGAATCTGGCCTCCGTCAGCCTGAATCGCGCTATCGCCCTGAGCCTGGTCCTGACGTTCGTGACCGTCGTGGTCGTGATCGTCGTGGGTCTGCTCATGCGGAGGAGCTCATGATCGAGGTGCGCGACGTCGTTGCCCGATACGGCCACTTCTGGCTCCGGGAAGTGAACCTGTCGATCGCCGCGGGCGAGTGCTTCGCGCTGATCGGGCCGTCCGGCGCGGGCAAGACCCTTCTGCTCGAAACCATCATGGGGGTCAAGCCGCCGACGCGCGGACGGATCCTGCTCGGGGGTGCCGACATCACGCGGGCGGCCCCTGAGGAGCGTCATTTCTCCTACGTGCCGCAGGACCTGGCCCTGTTCCCGCACCTGTCCGTGCGCGACAACGTCGGCTTCGGACTCCGGATCCGGAACGCGCCCCGCGACGACGTCGACCAGCGGGTACGCTCGGTCGCGGCCATGCTCGGCATCGAGTCGCTGCTGAGCAGGCGGGACGTGCGGAGCCTCAGCGGCGGCGAGAAGCAGAGGGTGGCCCTGGCCCGGGCCCTGGTGGTGGAACCGCGCGTGCTGTTCCTGGATGAGCCGTTCGGGGCCTTGGACACCTCCACCCGGCGGCAGCTCCACGTCGAGCTGCGCGACGTTCAGCGCCGGCTGGGCCTGACGACCGTCCTGGTGACCCACGACCACGACGAGGCCTTCGCCCTGGCGGATCGCATCGGCGTGATGATCGACGGCGGCCTCGAGCAGGTCGGGGACCCGCGGGACGTTTTCGACAACCCCCTCAACCTCCGCGTCGCCCGGTTTCTGCTCGTCGAGAACCTCTGGTGCGGGCAATGCGTCGGACGCGGACCCCGGCAAGGCGAACTGCGCTTTCAAGTCGGGGACGTCGAGCTGACCGTGGCGCGCGATGAGCCGATTCAGCCGGGTCAGTCTTTCTGGTTGGGGGTTCGGGCCCAAGATGTAACCGTCACCCCAGACGATTCGGCCGGTTCCTGCTGGCCCGCGGAGAGCGGGATCCCCGCCGTTGTCGAGGTCGTCCGTCGGCACACGGACCGATGCACGGTGATCGTCCGGTCCCGGTCGGAAGGCGTTCGTCTGGAGAGTGCCTCCGTCCTGCGGGACGGGATGGCAGGTCCCGAACGCGGGCAGCGCGTACGGGTGACGATACCGCCCCGACGGGTGCTGCTGTTCCCCCAGGGCGATCCCACGGCGGGCGCCGCCCGGCCCGGAGGCAAGGATACCGCCGGGCCGGTCGCAGGCCGACCCGGATTCCACCCGGCGGACGGACCATGAGATTGATGGGCATTGGATGATCGCCGAGGGCGCAAGCCATGTCGATGCATGAGAACCGAGGCCGAATCCTGACCATCCTGGGCGTGGCCCTGGGCATTATCGTGGTCGGCTTCCTTCTTCGCCCCCGGGGAGGGGATCCGAAGAAAACGCTCAGGGTCTTCGCCGCCGACTCGCTGGCCCAGAGCCTGCCTCGAATCAAGCGCGCGTTCGAGAAGGAGCATCCCGACATCCATCTCGAGATCGAGTTCCAGGGCAGCGTGGTACTCCTGCGGCTGGTGCCGCTGCGGAGGTGCGACGTGGCCATCGTGGCGGACGCGCGGCTCGTCGAGCGGATGCTCAGACCCCACACGGCGACCTGGGTGGCCAAGTTCGCCACCACCGAGATGGTCATCGCCTACACGGACGCCAGCAAGTACGCCGCCCAGATCACGCCGGACAACTGGTACGACGTCCTGCTGCGCAAGGACGTGCACTACTCGCACGGCGACCCGACTCAGGATCCCTGCGGTTATTTCGCCCTGCTGTGCTGGAAGCTCGCGGAGAGGCATTACGCCGCCGAGACCGGGAACCGCCGCCTGTACGACGAGCTGAAGTCCGGCTGCGATCCGAGGCACGTGAGGGCGGACGCGCTGGAACTGGTTTCGGTGCTGGAGTCAAAAACAGCTTACGACTACGCTTTCGTCTACCGCTGCCTCGCGGTCGATCACCGTTTGCCCTGCGTGCGCCTGCCGCGGGCGATCAACCTGGGCGACGTCGGCTCGGAGAGTCAATACGCGCAAGTCCAGACCGAGGTGCCGAGTTACCGCGGCGGCGTTGAAACCGTATCGGGGTCCTGCATCACGTTCGGCGCGACCATCCCCGAGAACTGCGGGAACCGCGAAGCGGCCGAGGAGTTCGTTAGATTCGTTCTGTCGGAAAAGGCCCGGGCGATTCTGAACGATTCGGCGATCACGCCGCTGGACCCGCCGACCGTGCCTTCCTGGGGCCGAGTCCCCCCGTTTCTGGTCGGCTTGGCCGTCGCCGAGGGTGTGCCGATCCGTGCGTCTCAAGGGGCACCAGCCGGTCCGTGAGGTGCCGACGTTCCGGGTCGGGTCGCCCGGAAACCGGTGCGCGGAATCCCCCAAGCAGGAACAACATGACTACACTTGGAAAGCCGCGGCATGTCGGGTCGCGCCCCTGGTCGCCGTCGACGGTCTTGCGTATCGGCCATGGCCTCGCCGTTCGGCGATGGGAGCCATGAGACCGTGCCGGCCGGGCTTCCGGCTGTTGGGGCCTCCCGCCTGCTTGCCCTCCCGGGCAGGGGAAAGGCCCCGCGGGTCGGTCGGGCGTTGTGGCCGGGAGGTCCGTCATGACCGGCCCGACCGCGGAACAGCACGAGAGGAGCGCACATGGACTCCACCCTGCTGAAGGACTCTCCCGCAAGCAGGCCTCCTGAAGTCGCGTTTCCCGAATGCGCTCCGATGCCGCCCTCCTTCGGCATGGTTCTGATGATCCTGCTGGCGGTCGCGACCAGCTTCTGCGGACTGGCGGGTGGACCGCCCCTGAGCGACCATGAAGCCATCGTCGCCCAGGCCGCGCGACGGATCGTCGAAACGGGCGACTGGCTCATCCCGAGGTTCAATAACGTCCCTTTCATTCGCAAGCCGCCGCTCCAGGTCTGGCTGGCGGCCCTCGCCTCGCGCATCGTTGATCCACCCGCCCTGAAGCCGCCGGTCAGCGAATTGGCGGCACGCGTACCCTCGGCGCTGGCGGGCCTGCTGACCGTCCTGGTGGTCTACGGCCTGGCCCGCTTCATGTTCGGCGCCCGCACCGGCGCGGTGGCCGGGGCGATCTTCGCGTCCTCGGCGGGATATCTGGTCTTCTCTCACAATGCCCAGACCGAAATGCTGGTGACGCTGTTCATGACCGCGGCCCTGGCCTGTTACTGGATGGCCCTCCGCGCGCCGCGCTGGAGAAGCCGACTGCTCGCCGGCCTGGCCGTCTGCATGGCGCTGGGCATGCTGGCCAAGGCGCGGCTGCCGCTGCCCCTGGTCGGCCTGCCCCTGCTGACCTACTGCTTTGTGGTTCTGCCGGCGAGTGCCTGTCTGATCCCGGGTGGAGCCAATCGTTCCCACCTTTCATCCTTCCTGGGGAACTGCCATAAACAGCTCCGCAGAATCCTGTCCATGCACCCGGTCAGAACCACGGCGCTGTTCCTGATCCTGACGCTGCCCTGGCCTTTATACGTCTATTTCACCGTGCCTCGCGCCCTGCCCTTGTGGCGGGCGGAGTTCCTCGACCGCTACGCGGGGTTGATCGGGGAGCCGGAGCCATTCTGGTACTACGTACCGCTGCTCTTCGCCCTGACCGCCCCCTTCCTGATGTCACTGCCTGAAGCTGTTGCGGCGCCCTTCGGCGCGGTCCATCGCCGGCACCGGGCCGGCCTGCTCTTCCTGTTCACGTGGGTGGTGGTCCAGTTCGGGTTTCTGAGCTCCTCGCCGTTCAAGCGGCCCCATTACCTGTTGCCGGTTCTGCCGGGAATCGCCCTGCTGCTCGCCCCGGTCATTGAGCGCCTGTTCTTCGGCGCGGTTTCATTCCGCCGCCATCGCCTGCGTCTGGCGACGGCAACGCTCCTGCTGGCGGCGTTGATGGCCGTGCCGGCGGGGTTCTATTTCAGCGTCCGGGAGGAACCCGCCGTTCGCTGGCTGGCCTGGCCGGTGGCGGCGTTTCTGATCACGGCGCTTCCGGTGACGATCTGGATGTATCGTGCCGGCCACCGGGCGGCGAGCTTTGCCATGATAGGCGCCCTGCCCTTGTTGGTGTTCGGCTGGACCTGGAGCGCCCTGGGACGGGCCGGGTTCGGGCATGAGGTCCTGGACTTCGCCGCTCAGCTCCGGTCGCACGTGCCCGCCGGAGCCCGTCTGGTGTGGGCGTTGGGCAGGCCGGACGCGGCCGTGGCCTACTACGCCGATCGTCAGATCGAGCCGCTCTTTTCCGAGCTGGACATGGCCGACGCCAGGCGCGGACGGCAGTCGATCCCCCCCGAGCTGCTGAGGGCGGGCCTGGAAAAGCTGAGGAATCTGCTGGAGGGGCCGCAGATCGCGTACTGCATCATCGACGCTTCCCACTTCAAGTTCATTCGTGAGAACGCGCCGCTGCGCTATCGGGAGGCCTTTCGGTTTCCCCTGGACCGCCACAACCCGCAGGATCGGATGGTGGTTATCACCAACGAGTGGAACCGCTCGGAGGGCCGACCTGGCGAGGGAGCCGGCCCGCCGGGCGCCGAAGGAGGCCGGGCCCTCATCCGTTCCGGCGGTCCGGGCCCGTAGCCATGTTTCGGATCGGATCGCGTCCGTGGTATCTTCAGGCCCCTCGGGTTTGAACCCATGACCAAGGACATCAACGATATCCCGGCGGATGGCGGCGCGCCGTCCTCTCGCAAGAGTTGGTTGGGCCCCACCGTCTTGGGCATCGGCATGGCTTCGCTGTTCAGCGACATGAGCCATGAGACGGTGACGGCCACCTTGCCGGCGTACCTGGCCTCGATGGGCGCCGCCGCCGGAGCCCTGGGGACGATCGAGGGCTTCGCCGACGGGCTTTCCAGCCTCGCCAAGCTCTACGGCGGGTGGCTGGCCGATCGGCTGCGCCGGCGGAAGGTCCTCTGTGCCGGCGGCTACGGCTTCATGGCCTTCTCCCCCGTCGTGATCGCCTTGGCGGGCAACTGGTTCGTGGTGCTCGGCGGTCGGGTGCTGGCCTGGGTCTCGCGCGGCCTCCGCACCCCGGCGCGAAAGGCGCTGCTCGCCGACGCGGTGACGCCGGAGACCTACGGCCGGGCCTTTGGATTCGAGCGGGCGATGGACACGACCGGGGCCATTATGGCGCCGATGGCCGTGCTGGTCCTGTTCCAGGCGGGGCTGACCCATCGGAGCGTGATCCTTCTCTCCACCCTCCCGGCGATCCTGGCGGTGTTCGCGATCGCGTTGCTGGTGCGCGAGCGGCCCGACCGCACGCCGGTCAGCACCCCCTTCCTGAGAAGCTTCGGCGGCTTCAGCCCGCGATTCAAGGAGTTCCTCGGCGCCGTCGGCCTGTTTGGCTTGGGCGATTTCGCGGACACCTTCTACATCCTGTACACGGTGACGGTGCTTTCGCCCGCCGTCGGCCCCGCCCGGGCCGCAACCCTGTCGGTGGCCGGCTACACGCTCCACAACGTGCTGTACGCCTCCTGGTCGTACCTCGGCGGATGGATGGCGGACCGCATGAACAAGCGGATGCTGCTCGTGGCCGGTTACCTGGCCGCGGCCCTGGCCGCCGTGTGCATGATGGCGGGCGTCGACGGCTACGCCGGTCTGGCGCTGATGTTCGCCCTGGGCGGCACCGGCGTCGGCCTGTACGAGGCCGTCGAGGACGCCGTGGCGGCCAAACTCCTGCCCGCCCACATCCGGGGCAGCGGTTTCGGAGCCCTGGCCGTGGTGACCGGCCTGGGCGATCTGATCAGCAGCATCCTGGTGGGCTGGTTGTGGGCGGGCTTTGGCATCAAGGCCGGCGTCCTGTACGCCCTGGTCCTGATGATCGCCGGTGCGGGCTTCATGCTGTATCTGGCGGGAGGACGTACCGAGCAAGGCCATCAGCGTTAAGCTCGACTTTTGCCCTTTTTTGGGGCTTGTTCATGTACGTTCTGCGCAATGAAAAAGGGGCGGCCTTGCGGGTATCATGGATTGTGACCAAACAGTCCGT
>JABRVU010000464.1:0-3652 GCA_039961895.1 Phycisphaerae bacterium
GTTGCTGACCGAGAAGGCCACCGGCGACGCCGGCGGCAAGATCAACCTGGCCCGCAGCCTCAAGGAGCAGGTCATCGCCGACGCCAAGGCCCGCAAGGCCACGTTCGAGGCCTACCTGCCGGCCTGGCAGAGCAACGGCCCCCTGCTCCGCGAGCGGCTGCGCCAGCGGGCCCTGACCGAACTGTTCGACCCCAAGGCCATCGTCAAGATCATCCTGCCGGCCGGCGACAAACAGGTGTTTATCTCGCTCAACAAGGACCCGGTGCAGGCCAGGGAAATCGGCACCCAGATCATGACCGGCAAGGTCGAGGGACAGAAATAGCGACGTGCCGCCCGCGGTACCCGCGGGGTCCCTGTGGGCGTGCAACTTCCGGACGATGGGAACAACCAGCCCACGAGAACGATCTTTAAGCTCCATCGTGCCGCGGTCCTCAAGTCCCCGGCTTTCCCGCAGGGGAGCGGAAACGGAACAACGGGCGTAAGACATGCCGACGAACTCGACAGCGGTGGTCCAGGCGGTGGGCCTGACCAAGATCTTCAAGGACTGGTGGCTTCGGCCGCGGGTGGTGGCCGTCGACCGCCTGGACCTTGACATCCACGCCCACGAGGTCTTCGGCCTGCTGGGCCCCAACGGCTCGGGCAAGAGCACCACCATCAAGATGCTGCTGGGTCTGCTCTATCCCACGCATGGGCGGATCAGCATCTTCGGCTACCCGCCCACCGACGTGGCGGTCAAGTCGCGCATCGGCTACCTGCCGGAAGAGACCTATCTCTACCGCTTTCTGAACGCCCGCGAGACGCTGGACTACTACGGGCGGCTCTTCCAGCTCCCCCGGTCCGAGCGGCTGAAGCGCGTGGACCAGCTTCTCGACATGGTCGGGCTGACCCGCGAGGCCCGGCGACGGGTGGGCGAGTATTCGAAAGGCATGGCCCGCCGGCTGGGTCTGGCCCAGGCCCTCATCAACGACCCCGACCTGCTCATCCTCGACGAGCCCACCACCGGCCTGGACCCCATCGGCACGCGCGAGATCAAGAACCTCATCACCCTGCTCAACCGCGAGAAGCGCAAGACGATCCTGATGTGCAGCCATCAGCTCGCCGACGTGGAGGACGTCTGCCAGCGGCTGACGATCCTGTACGGCGGGCGGCGGCAGACCGTGGGCCAGACCCGCGAGCTGCTCAGCAAGCGCGACCTGACCCAGATCACCACCGAGCGGCTCAGCGACGCGACCATCGCCCGCATCTGCGAACTGATCGAGCGCGACGAGCGCAAGCGGGTGTTGAGCGTGACCGCCCCGTCGGATGACCTGGAGACGTTCTTCCTTCGGGTGGTCACCGAGGCCCAGCAGGCCCGCCAGCAGACCTCCGGGGCGGTCAGCAGCGGGCGGATCGCCGGCTTCCTGGCCGAGGGCGCCGAGGAGGGTGCGGAACTGGTGGCCACGCTGGTCCAGGCCTCCGAGCGGCCGGTCCGTCACGAGCCCGCGCCGGCCCCCGAGCCCGAGGACACCGCCGCCGCCGAAGTCATCGGCGAGCTGGTCGCGGCGCCTGCTCCAGCGCCCGGTTCAACCGGCGGCGACGGCGAAGCAGGGGCGCCTCTGCCGGCACCGGCCGAGGACATCGACCGGTCGTTCCTCGACCAGTTGGTGCGGGGCGACCGAGGTTCGCCCGGCGGGAAGGAGTAGCCGGCCATGTCGCCCGCGCTGTCCTACCCGTTAGCGGTCCTGATCGGCTTCTTCGCCGGGCTGGTGGGTTCGGCGCACCTGACGCTCTCCTTGAGCAGCGGCGCGTCGGTCATCGTGCTCTACGGCCTGAGCCTCCTGCTGTTTCTCATCGGCGTTGACGCCCTGCTCACCACCGAGCACGTGCGCTCGTTCCTGCGCAACGCCCGCCCGTTCGGCCGGCACGCGGGGATTTTTCTCCTGACCTTTCTGGTCACGCTGACGGTCTGGATGGCCCTGAGCCGGGTGAGCCTGACGGCGGGGCGCGTGGCGGCGGCCGCGCTGGGTCGCTCCACCGAAGCCACCGCCCTGTCCACGTGGCTGACCCTCGTGCCGGTGCTGGTTTTCCTGGCCGTCTTTGCCGTCGTCGCCGTCATCGAGTTCGCCGCCGCCGGGCAACGCTGGTGGGGGCGGGTGCGCGGCTGGATCGTCGACGACTGGCGCGGGCGGGCCGGGCTGGTCCTGGTCGCGGCCCTCATCGATGCCGCCATCTTCAGCGTCTGGCTGGGCGAGTTCGAGTTCCTGTGGCTGGTGCTGCTGTATCTGGCCGCCCTGGCGGTCATGCCCCTGCTGGACCGGGCCCTGGCCCGGTCGCGCCTCTGGGCGGTGGCCCGCCAGACCCTGGCCGAGGCCCTGCACTACAAGGTCGTGGTGGTGTGGGTGGTGGCCATGCTGCTGCTCATCATCGTCATGCCCCAGGCCGTCGCCGGCGACGGCCTGACGCTCAAGAGCCGCGTGCAGAGCTATCTCAACTTCGCCCTACTGACCGTCGGCGTGGGTCTGAGCCTGCTGACCGTCGGCCTGGCCACCTACACGCTGCCCAACGAAATCATCGGCAAGCAGATTTTCATGACCACCAGCAAGCCGATCCCCCGCTGGCAGATCGTGGCCGGCAAATGGCTGGGCATCGGCGTGCTCAACACCGGTCTGCTGTTGTTCAGCGGCGGGGCCGTCTGGGGCTTCACCGAATACATGCGCAAACAGCCCACCTCGGTCCCCGATGACCGCAAGGCCCTGGAGGCCGAGGTCCTCAGCGTCCGCCACAGCGTGCCCCTGGCCGAGCCCCCCGACCTGCTGGCCAGGGCTCAGCAGATCGTCCGCCAGCAGCGCGAGGAGGGGCGCATCCGACCCGACCAGGAGGCCGAGCAGGTCGCCAGCAAGCTCCAGGAGCTGCGTCAGACCTGGAAGTCGCTGGGCCCCGGCAAGGACCAGGTCTACCAGTTCAAGAACCTGATGGTGGACCGCACCAAGCCCGGCGAGTTCCTGCACATCCGCCTGAAGCCCAACAGCAACTCCGGGGTGGACGACCTGATCTTCCGCATCCGCTACATGGCCGGCGACCCCGACGAAGTGAACACCCAGCCGACCATCCGCGAGATGGAGATACCGGCCGAGCGGGTCACGACTCTGGTCGTGCCGGCCTACGCGGTCAATTCCGAGGGCACGCTCAAGTTCCGGATGATGAACCTCAACTCCAACGACGTCATGACCTTCGAGGAGCCGCAGTCCTTCGAGCTGCTCTACGGCATCGGGACGTTCCACTGGAACCTGGTGCGGGCCCTGGCGATTCTCTGGTGCCGGCTGGCGTTCATCGCGGCGATGGGGCTGCTGTTTTCGAGCTTCCTGTCGTTCCCGGTGGCGTTCCTGACCACGACGGTGCCATTCCTCATCGCGGCGGTGTCGGGCTTCATCGGCGAGGCCCTGGACGCCGCGGCCCGGCTGCCCGGGGGGAAGGACCCCATCTGGGGTCCGCTCCAGCTCGGGCGCGTGCTGGTGCCGCTGGGCAAGGCCGTCGTCTGGCTGTTGCCGGATTTCTCCAAGTACGACGCCGTCGAGAACGTCGTTGACGGGCAGCTCGTACCACTGATGTGGGTGTTGATGTCGTTCGGAAAGCTGGTTCTCTTCGGGTGTCTGGTGCTGGGTGTGGTTGGATG
>JABRVU010000465.1:0-9422 GCA_039961895.1 Phycisphaerae bacterium
TCCTCGACTCAAATCCATCCTTAGTGTACCCCGGTCATATCCCCCGAATCACCGTCCATTGTAACCTTCCCAGATGCCGTTATCGCCGGGTGGCAAAAGATGCACGTTCGCGGGTTCTCGCGTGCAAATGTTGCACGGAGGCTCGCCCGAGGGGAGAACGAGCCTAAAATATGGTATCCCGCATGCATCTTTCGGTGCGCGGGGGTTACGTTTTGATACCGTCCTGCGATGCCCGGGCGCCAAAGGGTTCGCCGGCGAGGTCGGCAGGGTCCCATGAGGGGGAAGGGTTCGGTTGCTTGCCCTGCCTGCCCCGCCCGAGCCCGGGGAAACGCGGTTGACCAGAATGCCGTGGGGATTGCCGTCAGGGCCCCGCGATAGGCGTCCAGCCGTTCGGTTCGATCGAGGTCTCGAACCCAAGGCGACGGACGGGTATCGCGGCGGCCCGCGGCGTTTGGGGCTCATGGACTCGGAATCTCGGGCCGTCGTAACCCTATGGCCGCCGGCAAGGACCGGGCTCATCGACAGATCCCAAAGCCCGGATCCACCGTACCCGATCAGTTGAGCCCCAGTTGCAGACGGGCGGCCTCGGAAAGCTGTTCCATCGTCCAGGGTGGGTCCCAGACCACCTCGACCGCGGCCTCGGTCACGCCGTCCACCCCTTCCACCCGGGCCTTCACGTCGCCGGGCAGCGAACCGGCCACCGGACACATCGGCGACGTGAGGGTCATGCGGATGTGCACCTTGCCCTCCGGCGTCGCGTCCACGCGGTAGATCAGACCCAGGTCGTAGATGTTCACCGGAATCTCGGGATCATAAACCGTGCGCAGCACCTCGATGACCCGGGCCTGCAAGTCCTGGGCCTTGATCGCGTCGATGGGGTTCATGGTCGTGGCGGGTTGATCGCTCATGATCGGTCCGTCAGCATCGCTCGCTTGCACGGGGCTCCGTATTCGAGCCCATCTCAAAACCCTGAAAACCAACCGGCTGGAAGCCGGTCCCGCACGGGCTTGGGGATGATCCCTCACCGGGCGGAGGGCGAAAAGCCCCGGCCCCATCCGGGCGACGACGGCCTACTCCGTCGAAACCACCCCTCCGCGGTCCTCGATGGCCGCCTCCAGCGTGTGCCAAGCCAGGGTCGCGCACTTGACGCGGACCGGATAGCGGGACACGCCGGCGAAGGCCTCGAGCTTGCCCAGCTCCGGTCCGGCCTGGGGGTCGTCGAGCCGCCCCGTCACCAGGGCGTGGAATTTCTCGAACAGGGCCCGGGCCTCGGCCACGCTCTTGCCCTTGAGGGCCTCGGTCATCAGCGACGCCGACGCGGTCGAGATCGCGCAGCCGGCGCCCTCGAAGCTCACGTCCTGCACGCGGTCGCCCTCCAGCTTCACGTAGACGTTCACGTGATCGCCGCACAGCGGGTTGCGGCCCTCGGCCTTGCGGGCGGCCTCGATCGCCCGCCGGTTCCTCGGCCGCTTGTAATGGTCGAGGATCATCTCCTGGTACAGGTCGTCCAGTTCCGACATCAACCGAACCTCTTGATGACCTTGTGGACGCCGGCCACCAGGGCGTCAATATCGGCCCGGGTATTGTAGAACGCAAGCGAGGCCCTCGCCGTGGCCGGGATGCCGTAGCGCTCCATGACCGGCTGGGCGCAATGATGCCCGGTGCGGATGGCCAGCCCCTCCTCGTTCAGGATGGTGCCGACGTCGTGGGGATGGGCGCAGTCCAGCACGAACGAGAGCACGGAGGCCTTGTGCTCGGCGGTTCCGATCAGCCGCACTCCCCGGATGCCCGACAGGGCCTGCGTCGCGTACTCCAGCAGCTCGCCCTCATAAGCGGCGATGGCGTTCAGACCGATACCGGTGACGTACTCGATGGCCGCCGCCAGCCCGATCGCGCCCGCGATGTGGGGCGTGCCCGCCTCGAACTTGTGCGGAATATCCTTGTAGCTGCTGCCCTGGAAGCTGACCGAAGTGATCATGTCGCCGCCGCCCTGGTAGGGGGGCATGTTCCGCAGCAGGTCGGCCTTGCCGTAAAGCACGCCGATGCCCGTCGGGCCGAAGACCTTGTGGCCCGAGAACGCATAGAAGTCGCAATCCAGCTCGCGGACGCTGACGGGCAGGTGCGGAACGGCCTGGGCCCCGTCCACCAGCACGGGCACGCCCCGCCGATGGGCGCGCCGCACGATTTCGCCCACCGGGTTCACCGTCCCCAGGGCGTTGGAGACGTGAACCACCGAAACCAGTTTTGTTCGCGGGCCCAGCAGGCGGTCGAACTCCTCCAGCAGCAACTCGCCGGAATCGCTGATGGGAATGACGTGGAGGACGGCCCCTTTCTCCTCGCACAGAAGCTGCCACGGCACGATGTTGGAGTGGTGCTCCATGAGCGAGACGATCACCTCGTCGCCGGGTCCGACGTGCCGGCGGCCGTAAGTGGCGGCCACCAGGTTGATGGCTTCGGTGGTCCCGCGGGTGAAGATGATCTCGCGGGCCTCCGCCGCTCCCAGGAAGCGCTGCACGACGGTACGGGCCCCTTCGAACTGCTCGGTGGCCCGGACGCTCAGCTCGTGCACGCCGCGGTGGATGTTGGCGTTGTCGGATTCGTAGTAGCGGCGGACGGCGTCGATGACCGCCCGGGGTTTCTGCGTGGTGGCCGCGTTGTCCAGGTAGACCAGCGGCTTGCCGTTCAGTCGGCGGTGAAGGATCGGGAAATCCTCCCGCAGCCGCTCGGGGTCCAGGCCGCCGGCGGAGGCGGGCGCGGACGGCGCGGCCGCTTTGGCCGATGGGGACGCGGTGCCCAGGGGTGCGGTCTTCATGGTGTCTGGGCCTCCTGGAACCGCCGTCGTTCGGCCGCTCCGCCGAACAGCAGCGCCTCCAGCGATTCGCGCAGCGGGGCCACCTTCACCCGCGAAAGACTCTCGCTGGCGAAGGCGTAGATCAGCAGCCGCTTCGCGTCGTCCCGGCTGATGCCCCGCGAACGCAGGTAGAACAGCTCGCTCTCCTCGATCTGGCCGATGGTGGCCCCGTGCGTGCACTTGACGTCGTCGGCGAAGATCTCGAGCTGCGGCTTGGTGTCCACCTGGGCGTCGGGGGAGAGCAGCAGGTTCATGTTGGTCTGCTTGGCGTCGGTCTTCTGGGCGTCCTTGTGGACCAGGATGCGGCCGGTGAAGACCCCGTGCGAGGCGTCCTCGAGGATGCCCTTGTAATACTCGCGGCTGTTGCAGTGCGGCCTGGCGTGCTCGACGCGCAGGTGGCTGTCGATGTGCCGCCGGCCGCGGCCGACGTAGAGCCCGTTGAGGTCCAGCTCGCCGCCCTCGCCGTCGAGCACGGCGTGCACGTCGTTGCGGATCAGCCCGCCGCCCAGCGTGATGGCGTGCGACGTCACCGTGGCGCTGCGGCCCTGATGGGAGCGCACCAGGCCGACGTGCCAGGCGGCGTCGGGTTCGCGCTGGATCTGGTAGTGATCCACGATCGCGCCGTCGCCGGCCACGATTTCAGTGACCGCGTTGGTGAGGCTCGCGCCATCCGAAAGGCCCGCGAAGGTCTCGACGACGCTGACCTGGGCGGCTTCGCCGGCCACGATCAGCGTCCGCGGGTGCGAGACGGTCGGCTCCCCGCCGCCGGTGGAGAGGTACAGCACCTGGATGGGCCGCTCGACGACCACGCCCCGCGGGACGTGCACGAACGCCCCGTCCGGGAACAGCGCCGTGTTCAGGGCGGTGAACGGGTTTCGCTCGATCTGGGCATGGCGGGCCAGGTGTGGGCGCAGCGCGTCGGCGTCGCTGCGCATGGCGGCAGCCAGGCTGGCGGGCCTGACGTTGCCGGGCAGCACCGGCACCGAGCTCAGCCGCTCGTCGTAATACCCGTTGACGAACACCAGTCGGGCGCCGCCCGGGTCGCCGAACAGGTAGGGGGCCGTCTCCTCGGCCGGAAGCGGGCGTTCCAGCGGAACCGCCGGCGCAAAGGCCGTCATCTCCAGGGCCGAAACGTTCGTATAGCGCCACTCCTCGTCCTGCGTGGTCGGCAGCCCGGTCGCGCCGAAACGGGCGATGGCCGACTTGCGGACCGGATGAAACCACGCCGCGGTGGCCAGGAGGCCCTTCTCGACGCGCTCGAACAGATCCACGAAGCAACTGCGGCGCTTCTCGGTCATGACTGGCATGGATGCTTCCTCAGTGCGGACCCGGGCCACACCCTGTCGCGGGGTTCGGACGGTCCGCCGGTCATCTGGCGCCGACCAGATCGCTGCGGGCGGCTTCCTGCTCGATGGCCCCGTAGCCTTTCTCTTCCAGCTCCAGAGCCAGCTCCTTGCCGCCCGACTTGACGATCCGCCCGCGGACCAGGACGTGCACGTGGTCAGGCACGATGTAATTGAGCAGCCGCTGGTAATGCGTCACCACGATCATCGAGCGCTGCGGGCCGCGGAGCCGGTTGACGCCGTCGGCCACGATGCGCAAGGCGTCGATGTCCAGCCCCGAGTCGGTCTCGTCGAGGATGGCCAGGCGGGGCTCGAGCACGGCCATCTGGAAGATCTCGTTGCGCTTCTTCTCGCCGCCGGAGAAGCCCTCGTTCACCGCCCGGTTGAGCAGCTTGTCGTCCATCTGGACGAGTTTCATCTTCTCCCTGGCCAGCTTGAGGAAGTCCACGGCGTCGAGTTCGTCCTGCCCGCGGTACCGGCGGATGGCGTTGAGCGCCGCCCGCAGGAAGTAGCTCCCGCTGATGCCGGGGATTTCGACGGGGTACTGGAAGGCCAGGAACAGCCCCTCGGCGGCCCGCTCCTCGGGGGCCAGGTCCAGCAGGTTCCTGCCGTCCAGCAGGACCGTGCCCTCGGTGACTTCATAGGCCTCGTTGCCGGCCAGCACCTGGGCCAGCGTGCTCTTGCCCGAGCCGTTGGGTCCCATGATCGAGTGCACCTCGCCGGCCCCGACCGTCAGGTTGACGCCGCGAAGGATCTCGTGGCCTTCCACGCTTGCATGCAGGTTTTTGATTTCGAGCAGCATTCCGGTTCTCAATTCCTGGTTTTCAGTTCTCGGTTATCCGACGCTTCCTTCCAGGCTCACGGCCAGGAGCTTCTGGGCCTCGACGGCAAACTCCATGGGCAGTTCCTTGAACACCTTCTTGCAGAAGCCGTTGACGATCATGTTGACGGCGTCCTCGGTGGGGATGCCCCGCTGGTTGCAGTAGAAGACCTGGTCCTCGCCGATCTTGGAGGTCGAGGCCTCGTGCTCCATCCGGGCGGTGCTGTTCTTCACCTCGATGTAGGGGAAGGTATGGGCCCCGCACTTGTCGCCCAGCAGCAGCGAGTCGCACTGGGTGAAGTTGCGGGCGTTGTCGGCGCCCTTGAGGATCTTGACCATGCCCCGGTAGGTGTTCTGCCCATAGCCGGCCGAGATGCCCTTGGAGACGATCGTGCTCCGCGTGTTCCGGCCGATGTGGATCATCTTGGTGCCGGTGTCGGCCTGCTGGCGGTGGTTGGTCAGGGCCACCGAGTAGAACTCGCCCACCGATCCGTCGCCCATCAGGATGCAGCTCGGGTACTTCCAGGTGATGGCCGATCCGGTCTCCACCTGCGTCCAGGAGATGTGCGACTTCACGCCGGCGCACTTGCCGCGCTTGGTCACGAAGTTGTAGATGCCGCCCCGGCCTTCCTCGTCGCCGGGGTACCAGTTCTGGATGGTCGAGTACTTGATGCTGGCGTGGTCGTGGGCCACCAGCTCGACCACCGCGGCGTGAAGCTGGTTCTCGTCGCGCTGCGGGGCCGTGCAGCCCTCCAGGTAGCTCACGTAGGCGCCCTCGTCGGCCACGATCAGCGTCCGCTCGAACTGCCCGGTGCTGCGGGCGTTGATGCGGAAATAGGTGGACAGCTCCATCGGGCAGCGCACGCCCTTGGGCACGTACACGAACGACCCGTCGGAGAACACCGCCGAGTTGAGCGTCGCGAAGAAGTTGTCCGAGTAGGGCACCACCGAACCGAGGTACTTCCGCACCAGGTCGGGATGATGCCGCACCGCCTCGGAGAAGGAGCAGAAGATGATCCCCAGCGAGGCCAGCTTCTCCTTGAAGGTCGTGGCCACGGAGACGCTGTCGAAGACGGCATCGACGGCCACGCCGGCCAGGGCCGCCTGCTCGTGCAGCGGAATCCCCAGCTTGTTGTAGGTCTCGAGCAGCTTGGGGTCGACCTCCGAGAGGCTCTTGGGGGCGTCCTTGGCCTGCTTGGGCGCCGAGTAGTAGACGATCGCCTGGTAGTCGATGGGGGGGTAGTGGACGTTGTGCCAGGTGGGCTCCCGCATGGTCAGCCAGTGCCGATAGGCCTTCAGCCGCCACTCCAGCAGCCACTCGGGCTCGCTCTTTTTCGCGGAGATCAGCCGGATGATGTCCTCATTGAGCCCGGGCGGAACGCTCTCGGCTTCGATATCCGTCTCGAAACCGTACTGGTATTTGCGGTTGGCCAGTTGCTCGATGGTCTGCGTCGCGGTCGGCATGGCGGATGTCGCTCCTAAGGTCTTTTCCAACAGCAGGATACAACAGTGCAACCGGCGGAACAAACCCGCCGGCGGCCACCGCTGCCCAGGTAATATAGTACCGGGTTAGTGCTATTTCAATAGGTGCAGGCGCGAAAACCGGGGACATACCAGGCAGCTCATCTGTAGCGGTATCGCCCTCTTGGACTCATAGCGCTGCCAGAGACGAAGCCGGTAGCAAAGACCGGAAGCCTCCGCCGCGACGCATCACGGCCGAGACTCCCGGTCCCAGAGAGAGGAGAGAATGAGTTTTGCGGGCGTCACGGCACGCCGGGGACAGATGCGGCCGCGCAGTCGCCGCCGGTCTCGGTCAGTTTCTCGGTGTCCTGCCCTTTCTTCTTCTCGAGCTCGAGCGAGAAGGTCTTGTAGCAGTACTTGCCGTCGGTGCCGCGGACGATGGCGATGAAGTCGGCCTTCTGGGTGGAGCCGTTGCCCACGCCGCCGAAGCGCGGCGCGTCCCACCAGATGATGCGGTTCCCGACGTACTTCTTGAAGTCATAGGGCCGCTCGGCGGCGCCCTGCGGCTGGTTGGGAATCGAATCCGGCCCGTACCTGGCCACGTTCCTGGGCGGGTCGCCCTCGAGTTTCTCCTGCGGGAACGCGAGCCGGCAGGTGCCGGAGGCTTCGTCCCACGCTCCGCCGGCCGCACCGCACTTGGCCGCCGTCGAGACGTCGATGTCGTCGGTCCCGTCCTTGTTGAGGTCCGCCTTCTTGCCGGTCCAGCTCTTGTCCACCGTGCAGGTCGCGTCTTTGGCGTTCCAGGCGCCTTTCAGGCGGTCGCAGTCGGCCTTGGTGACGCCCTTGAGCACGGTGGTCCGGCGGATGAGCTGAATCTCGGTGCATTTGGCGGGGTTGCCCTCCACGTCGGTGACGACTTCAAAGGCGAAGCCGGTGTTGTTCTTCTCGCCGCCGGCGCCGCTGTTGCCGGGGTTGCCGTGCAGCGGTCCGAGCGTGCCGCCGTCGTGGTGGCCCGGAACGGCCGGCCACTTCTTGCCGTCGGGCGCGCCGTCCGCGCCGAACGCCGCCCCCTCGGTGCGCAGCGTCATCTTCTTGCAGATGCACTTCTCGTCCTGCATGAAGGAAAACCGCGGCTGGAAACGCACCGTGTAGTACGCGCTGGCCTCGGCCTGTTGGTCGTCCTCGACGGTCAGCACGACGTGGTAGGTCTGCTTCGGATTGGCGAAGGTATGTTCCACCGCCGGTCCCTCGGCCGAGGTGCTGTCGCCGAAGTCCCAGTGCCAGCGGGTGATGGGCCCGTGGTCATCCCACGAGTGGAACGCCTTGAAAAGCACGCTCCCCGGCTGGGGCGTCTGGAAGGCCTGGGCCTGCGGCGTCGGCGGGCGGTTGAACCTCAGCTCGATGGGGTCGGAGTACAGGGTCTGGCCGTCGGTCTTGCGCAGCGCCGCCCGGAACTGATAGTCCGGCTCCGGCCAGTTCACCGGATCGAGCCCGACGTCCCAGGTGTTCAGCAGCACGCCTCCGGAATCCAGCTCCGGATCGGTCAGCGTCGCGTACGGGATCCAGTTGAGCGGCTCGGAAGGAGGCAGGGACTGAAGTTGCATGGACACGATCTCGGTGAGCGGCAGGTCGGCGGGGTGCTCGATCACGACGCGGGTGATGCCGCTCAGGACCGCGCCGTTGGCCGGCTGGGTGATCCGCAGCATCCGGACCCGGCCGCAGTCGGGGTCGGCGGGAAGGCCCGGCCCGCTCACGCACCGCAGAAAGGCCTCCAGGTCGGCGCGATCCACGTCCAGATCGAAGTCCCGGTCGAACCCCGAGCACGCGGTCGGGTCGAACGCGTGCCCAGGATCGCCGGAGCCGGTCAAGCAGGCCTGCACCGCGCCATAATCGGCCTGATCGACGTCCCCGTCGCGGTCGGCGTCGAAGGGCATGTCGTCGCCGGGCCCAGGCTCGACCACGTCGGGAATCCGGTTGTGGTTGGCGTCCTCCAGCCGGCCCATGATGATGTCCACCAGGTCGGGCACGCCGTTGTGGTCGCAGTCGGGGAAGCGCGGCAGGGGGGTCTGAGGATCGGTGAAGGGCACGATGTCCTCGGTCTCGCCGTAGACGTAGCCCGGCGGAAGCGGGCCACTGCCGTCCCAGTCGCCGGCCGGGAACGCCGGCGCGACCGGGTCGCGCGACACGGTGAACCGCGTCCAGAAGGGCTCGATGGCCCAGCCCAGCCCGCCGGTGGTGCTGGGGACCACCGTCGGCGTCGGGAACGGCGCCGTCAACATGATCGCGGCGGTGCCGGGCGTGTAAGGCACGGAGGCATCAACCACCACCCACTCGCCTGGCACGTCCCCGTACGTTCCGCTGAGCGTCCAGTCCACGGTGACGTTGACGAAGCGCGGCACATCCGGCGCGCCCGCGCCGACCGCGGTCTCGTAGATCCAGTATCCGAAGCCGGAGGGCGTGAGGCCGAAGGGAATGTTGACCGCCTCGGGACAGCCGGACATGGTGCTGAGCACGCCGGTGGTGCAGGGGCCGTCCAGGCACAGGACGATGGGCGCGTCGTCGCAGTCCGGCGGCGGGGTGAGCCAACTGCAACAGGGCTGAAAGGCGACCGGCTCCGCCGTCTCGCTGTTGGGTTGGGGTCCGAGCCATACGTCGGTGAAATCAGTGTGATAAGGGGCCCCTCGGCCGGGGACGGCGTTCGTGGTGCCGAACAGCGTGGGGTAACTCGAGGGGGTTGTGCAGAAGATCGTGCCCTGGCAGGCCGGGATGCCATCGGGCGCGTCGCCGTAGTCGGCCAACGGCGCGGGCAGAGGACAGATCGTGGTTGCACAGGTCGTGCCCGGTCCTTGTGGCGTGCCCAGCAGAGCGAGGCAAACGGGCGGCGCGAGATCGAGGCACCCGCCGCCCGTTTGCCTCGCTCTGCTGGGCACGCCACAAGGACCGGGCA
>JABRVU010000466.1:0-2888 GCA_039961895.1 Phycisphaerae bacterium
GTCCGAGCCCCGTCCGTTGCCGGCCGGAACGTGGCTGCTGCTGTCCGGCGGGTTCGATAATTCCCGCCTCAACCCCGCCAACCCCGACCCGGCCCGCGCCGTCCGCTGGGGCGAGCAGTCCTGGGACGAGATGTTCCTCGGCTGGTACAACGTGGCTTGGGACACGGTGGAGGATCCGCCCCGACGGACGGCCTCGAAGTGAGCCGTCGCCGTCATGGCCCGTGCGGCACGTTGGCGGCGCCGGGAGTAGGCGTGGTGCATCGGCCCCACGGGCCGGCGCCATCGGGGAAGCGGCCTTCCGACACGTTCTCGGTCTGACCGCCGAACGCGACCAGGTCGTGAAGCGTGACCCCGTCGGAGGCGTAAAGGGCGATCGTCTCGCCGGCCTTGCTCAGCCGGAAGTTGGTGTGCAGGTCGCCCTGGGACCGGTCCTCATCGGCCAAGAAGACCAGGTAGCCTCCCCTGGGGATCACCACGCCGTTGGGAATGCGGAAGCGGGTCGGGGCGGCGGGGTCGTCGGTCAGGTACATGCCGCCCAGGTCCACGTCCACCGTGCCGGGGTTGTACAGCTCGATCCAGTCGGGGAACTCGCCGGCCTCATCGGGGTCCTCGAGGACGGCGCTGTTCTCGGCCATGAACTCGTTGATGCGGATCGTGACCGGCTCGGTCAGGAAGACGGCCTCGGCCAGCGGGCTCCATTCGCTTCCATTGAGCACGCGGGCCTTGACCCGGGTGTTCTGAGTGATGATGACCGGCTGGGCGGCGGTGGTGCCGATCAGCTCGAGGTCGAAGCTCAGGTCGGTGCTGTCGGGAGCGCACTGGTGGACCTCGACGGCCACGACGTTGGTGCCCTCATTGAGCCGGGCCGGGTCCAGACTGGTGGACCAGAAGGTGTTGTCGTCCTCGACGCAGTTGGTGGCCGGGGTCGTCGAGGTGGACGAGGAAGGCAGGTTGTCGCGGACGGCCAGGCTGCCGTTCAGATACGCTACCGCCCCGTCGTCGCGGAGCAGGCCGAGCCACAGCCCGGTGCAGACCGTGCCGGGGGCGACGGTGAATTTCCTACGGAAATAGGCGGTGATGTACTTGTTGTTGGCATTGGGGCCGTAGCCGATCACCCGGGCCTCGTCGCCGTCGCCATAGCCCAGTTCCGCCGGTCCCTCGGGCCAGGCGGCGTCTCCGGTGTAGCCGGTGGTCCGCCAACTGGTGCCGGCAAGTCCGCCGGCGTCGTAATACTTCCAGGTCGAGCCGCGGGCGATGAAGGTGATGCTGCCGTCGGCGAAGACCGCCGCCGTCGGTGAGACCCCCCCGCCGGGCAGCCGCGGATCGCTGCCGTCCAGGGTGTAGTAGATCGTGCCCGAGGTGCCCGACGGCTTGGACATCGTCAGCGGATAGCCCGTCTGCACCGCCCCGCCGTGCTGACTGAAGACCGGCGCGCCGGTCTGGGGATACCAGCCCTTGGCCTTGAACTGGGCGATGACCGTCTCGCGCCGGCCGGGGAAGAAGGTGTTGAGCGTCCAGTCGCGCTGGGCGAGCCAGTGGGCCTTGGTGTAGGGCGTGGCGACGTGGGCGTCGCCCCAGCGGGCCGACTCGGCGATGATGGCCAGGTCGATCTCGGCGGCCCGGGCGTTGAAGCGGGCGGCGACCGCCTCGGGCGTCAGGGCCCCGCCGTTGTAGAAGTGCCGGTACGCCCGGTCGGCGAAGCGCATGCGGTATTCGGCGTTGGCGCAGAGCTGCTGGTGGAGCCACTGCTCGTTGAACTGGTCGAAGGTGCTGCCCACGTTGTAGGGCCCGGTGCGGTTGATGGCCGGGTCCAGCAGCGACAGCTCGCTGTCGTGCTGAAAGAACGCGAAGCCGCGCTCGCCGCCGCGCAGCCTGAGGGCGTAGAAGTTGTTCGCGCGGCCCGATCCGGAGATGGGCCCGTCGCTGTCGCCGGTGAAATAGGTGATGAGGTTGTCATCGATGCAGTTGTCCACGTCCAGCAGCACCGCGTAGGCCGGGTTGCGGGTGCCGTCGGGGTTGAGGCCCTGGGCCTTGTAGTAGTTGGCGTTGCCTGAGAAACCGCTCTTGGCCAGTTGCCAGAGGGCGTAGTAGGCGTCGGTGTCGCCCTCGGTGGCCTTGATGGCGATCTCGGCCGAATCGACCTTGATGGTGTCGTAGCCGTCCGGGTCGCCGCCGAGGTACGAGGCCCCGAACTCGCCGCCCACCCGCTCCTGCGAGTCGAACAGCCCCCAGTACTGGCCGTTGAGGTAGAGGTGGTAGAAGCGGCCACGGGTGTGGGGCTGGCCCATGTCGCGCTGGCAGTCGCGCGAGAAGACGTCGCGGATCATCAGGCACTTCTCGGCCCCGTTGGCCCGCCAGCTCCAGGAGAAGTCGTTGGCGGTCTTGATATCGATCTTGTCGAACTCGTCGGCGCCCTGCGGTCCGAACAGCGGGAAGCGCAGCTTGC
Organism: Phycisphaerae bacterium; assembly: GCA_039961895.1. Lineage (GTDB taxonomy): Bacteria > Planctomycetota > Phycisphaerae > UBA1845 > PWPN01 > JAAXZI01. Next base: position 2,447 of record JABRVU010000466.1, read on the forward strand.
CCTCGCCGTAGCGGGCCCGGAAGAACAGCCGGTAGGCGTGCTTGGGGTTGTCGCCGGGCGTGGTATAGACCCCGCCGCGGATGCGCAGCCCGGCGTTGATCTGGAAGCCGGGGCTGCCGTCGGGATTGAGCAGCTCGACCGACGCGGGCCGCTCCCAGGCCATGCCGTTCTCGGTCGCGTGCGTGAAGATGCCGGTGGCCGGATCGAAGAGGTGGGGCAGGTCGGTGACGAATGAAAGGCTGGGGATGGAGGCGAGCGCGGCCACCATCTGGTCCTTGTAGAGCGGGTGGTTGACCACGTCGGGGTCCATGCCGTAGTCGAAGACCTGCCCGTTGACGGTGCCGGTGGGCCAGCCGGGGCCGGGGGCCTGGCCCTGCGGCGACTGCAGGATCACGTCGTGGAGGAACAGGTAGGTGTGGGTCATGACCGGGCCGGGCAGGTG
>JABRVU010000467.1:0-4734 GCA_039961895.1 Phycisphaerae bacterium
GTCGAACCGCATCTCGTAGATGAGCTTCTTGAACTGGAGCGCGTCGTCGGCGTGCAGGCTCACGCCCCACTCCCAGTCGTCCAGCCCCACCGACCCGCCGATGATCTGCGTGACCTGCTCGTGGTACTTGTGGCCGATGCGGCCGTGGTTGCGCATCATGTCGCGGCGCTCCTCGATGGAGAGCGTGTACCAGTTGACCTGCTCGCCGCGCCGCTTGTTCATGGGGTAGAAGCAGATGAAGCGCTGTTCGGGCACCTTGCGGAACAGGCGGGTCTGGACGCGCTGCTGCTGCTTGGCCATCTCGACCTCGAAGGCCTCTTCGTATTCGTCGGTTCCCGGCTTGACGCCCTGGTCCATGAGCTTCTTGCGGGCCATGGCCGTCAGCTCATACATGGACAGCTCGATGACCGAGAAATACGAATACGCCGGGCGCAGGAAATCGAAGAGGGCGGTCTGCCGCAGCGACAGCTCGGCCTGGTTGAGGTCCTCGGGGGTCGGGCGGTAGTGGACGAACATCAGGTCGCCCTTGTGGCCCAGCACGGCGTAGGCGACGGAGTCGCCCTGCTCGACGGCGGCCGCCTCGGCCAGCCAGCGGGTCGCTCCCGCCGCCGTCCGTTCCCGCGATTCACCATCCATCGCCCGCCAACGGGCCCAGTCCACGTGGTAGACGTCGTGCAGGATGTAGTACCCCTCCAGCGTCTGGGGTACTTCGGGCCCGTGCATCATGTCGGCCATGACAGCGTCCTCCGTATCGAACCGGCTCGAACGAGGCATCTTACCGGAAAGCCGTGGGGGGCAGTAGCGCCCGGCCGACGGCGCTCAGTTGGGAAGTGGCGAAACAATCGGGCCACCGCGGCCGAGGTCATGTCAACGCCCGGGCGAACCCCGGCGTTGGGGTATGCAACGCCGGCGTCAGGGCAACCGTCCAAGATGGTTCACGGGGCGGGGCGGTCTACGGTCCCTCCCGCCTGGGCGGTCGGTTGTTCCAGAGCGAGTCGACGACCCGGCCGGCCGGATCGAGTCGAACGGCGGCGGCTTGGCCTTCGGTGCTCACCGGGCCGTGCTCGAGCCTCGCGCCGGGGCGATTGCGCAGCAGGACGACGGCCTTGCCCGACGACAGTTCGGCTTCCATCGCCCAGCCGCCCTCGATCGCGATCAGCCGGAGCGTTCCGGTCGGCCTGGCATCGCCTCGATAGGGCCGCAGGACGGTCACGAACTCACCCCGGGTATCGGGCGACGGCGTGGAAGCGGTGAGGTGATACTCGGTCAGCCTGATCCGCGGCCGGGGCGGCGGATCGAACCGGTCGGTCTGCGTGATCGTCAACCCGCGCGGCTCCAGGAACGCGACCTCGCAGCGGCCCTGGCCGTTTCCCGCCAGGACCCGCCCACCTTCCTCGATGCTCATGGCCTCCGGCGAATGCAGCCACCAGTCGAAGCGCGAAGGCTGGGGAGCCTCGAGCAGATCGTGAATCACGATCAGCTCGGGTTTGACGAACAGGAAGCGCCGCGTGAACCGTTTGAGCTTCCCGCCGTAGGCGGAACCGGCCTCGCCGGCCACGTAGTCGAAGCCGGGATCGGTCTCGAACCGCGTAATCGCACCCCGGCTCTGGGCCGAATGCGGGACCTGCCCCTCGCCGTCCACGGTGATGCAGTTGGTGCTCTTGGTGTGCCACATCCACCTGGAGTGGTGTTCGCTGCCGTAGGAGTCGCGCGTGCCGCTGCTGATGAACACCGGCCGGCCGAACAGGTAGAGCAGAAAAGCGTTGTTGGCGTCGTAGCCGTGACTCTGAGTGCCGAACGGACTGGACTTGAACAGCACCTGCACGTTCTGTCCGGCGTCCAGCAGCGTAGTGTTCAGAAAAGCCTGGCCCGTGCCCCGGAAGAGACGCGAGGTGGGCAGGTCGCTCGGCGGCCGGGGCGCGACCCGGGGCAGCGCGCCGCGCAGGAACTCGACGTAACCCGTCGGCCGCAGCGGCTTGTGCTGGTCCACGTACCACTGCCAGTAGGGATTGCCGGCACTGGCGGCGAAGACCTGCATCAGCGGCACGTTGCCCGACGACTGCAACTTCCCGCAGAGGTCGCCGAAGCCGCCGGCCATCGTCCCGGGCGGCTGAAGGTAGAGCGGGTAGTAGCCGATCTGCGAGAAATAGGGCTTGCGGTAGGCGTCGATGGCGAAGGCCGAACGCATGATGTCCGCCCACCAGGTGAAGCGCTCGATGTAGCTGCGCCAGTAGCTCAACCCCTCGTGCCAGCCGCCGTCGTCGTCGCACCAGACCGGGTAGGCGTTCTGGTAGACGTTCATGGCGAACCAGACCCAGTCCTCGGCCTCGGGGATTTCGCCCAGGAACGCGACGCCGACCTCGCCGAGGAAGTGCCAGGCCCGGTTGTTGTGGCTGTTGTAGGGCTTCCAGATGTGCATCGGGCGCAGGTGGTCGTACATTTCGCGCCCGCGGATGCCCATGATCCGCCGGCAGGTCTCGCGTTCCTCCTCGGTCAGCAGGTCGTACAGCAGCGTATAGGTCCGCGAGAAGCGCGAGGCATAGGGCATGCCGGCCTCGTCGTTGTAGCGGAAGCCGGTGGCGCCCTTGGGGTCCCAGCGGGCGGCCTCCATCAGCAGCCGGCGGGCCAGTTGCCCGCAGGCTTCGTTGTCGTTGAGGCGGCGGACGAAGGCCAGCGTCGCCGCCGAGTCCAGCACCTCCATCGTGTACACGCGGTTGCCCCACCAGCGTTCGCGCCAGGGGTCGCTGCCGCGGACCATGTCCGGCTCGTACTTTTTCGGCTCGGCGGTCGGCGGGGGCTTCTTGAGCAGTTGCTCGCACTGGCGGACCAGGGCCTGGTACGGCTCAGCCAGGTCGGTTTTGCACCGTTCGCGCAGGCGGGGCAGGTCCTCGGGCCGAAGGAACAGCCGCGGGTGGTCCTTGGGCACGCGGGCCATCAGCTCCTGCCGGCCGGGCAGCGGCAACCGGACCGCACCGGCCGGGATGGTGAACGACCGGGCCGTGCTCCACGCCGAGAAGGCCCCGTCGCGGTCCTTCGCCCGGAACCGCCAGTACCACTTTCCGGGCGCCAGGACCCTCGGCGGGCAGTGGCAGTACAGATCGAGGTCTTTGGCCTCATAGGCGAGGGTGCGAAACTCCGCCTCCGGCGAGACCTGCAACTCGTAGCCCCGGGCCTGGGGCTGCGGCCGCCACACGAAGCCGGGCGGGGTGACGGCCGAGTCGGAGCCGTCCGCCGGCCGGAACCCCCACTCGCCGGTCTGGGCCGGCGTCTCATCCAGCCGCCATTCCGCGCCCATCGCCGCCGCCGTCGCCACCGCCGCAAGCACTGTGACCAGCAGACTGATCCTCAACTGGTTTCTCATCGGAAGACCCTCGTGATGCCTCTTCAATTCCGCAATCTGCCATCCGCAATCGCCTAGTGTCCCAATCCCGGTTTGGTGAGAGCCTGCGTCCTGACCGTCCCGTTGCGGACGGTGAACAGGTCGGGGAATTTCTCTTCCCAGCCCTTGTTGGCGGCCGGGCAGTATTGCCGGGCGTTGCCCTCGATGGCCGCCACCTTGGGCACCCGCGCCGACAGCTCCGCCGACTGGAGGAACGAGGCCCCCGGGCAGGTCAGGTCCTGGACGGTGAGGAACATGTCGAAGTGCAGGGCCCCGGCGGCCATGAGCAGGGCCTCGGTGATGCCCTTGCAGGCCTTCAGCGCCGCCCCGGTGTAGCCGGCCTCGCGGGCCAGCAGCAGCGACTCGTAATCGGTCAGCGATTCATCCACCACGATGGGCTTGATGCGGGCCGCCGCGTGCATCCTGTTCTCCGGATGAGCCTTGAGGTCGCGGTCGGTGGGCTGTTCGACGTACTGGATGCGCTCGAACGCCGCCGGGCCGCCCTCCTTGACGCGGGCGAAGAAGGCCAGCAGGTAATCCACGTTCGGACAGCGCTCGTTGAAGTCGGCCGAGTACACCCACCGCGTCACGCCGCGCTTTTTCTGCGTGTCGGCCGTCACCCGCTCGACGGCCAGCACCCGCTCCACGTCCCACTTGAGGTCGTCGCCGTTGAGCTTGATCTTCAGGTGGGTGAGCCCGTCGCGCTCGATCCACTCCGGCAGCGTCTCCGGGATGCCGTCGTTGAGCCGGTTTCCGACGTCCCCGTCAGTCAGCGGATCCAGGGCCCCCACCAGGTGATAGAGCGGCATGGTGCCCTTGGGCTCGCGCAGCGTGTAGGCGTCGAGGTACCGGCCCTTGAAACGCTCGTCGAGGTAATGCGAGAGATCGTGATGCACGAACTCCTGGCCGAGGGCGTTGTAGGCGTTGACGCCGTTGACCTTCCCGAAGGCGTCGTGCAGGGCCGCGTCCAGGGCGCTGACCACCACCAGGGTGCAGAGCTTGGGAATCGGCCGGGCCAGCTTCATCTCCCGCGAGAGGCGTTCGGCGCGTTTCAGCCATTCAGGCAGCATGCCGGTGGACAGGTCGAGGGGATGGCCGGCCTCGTCGCAGTCGCGGGCCACCTTGACGACCTCGTCGGAGAGCCTTTTCATGGCCTCCAGGCTCTGCTCGACGGGGACGTACCGGGGCGGGAACGACCAGACGTTGCCCAGGGGCATGGAGCCGAAGCCCTCGGCCGACCTGCCGTCGGCGCGTTCCGCCCGCAGCGTGACGTTGAACATCACGTTCTGCTCCATCAGGGCCCCGCCGAACTTGAGCGGCACGCGGAACCTGTGGGCCTCGAAGGCGTATTGCAC
>JABRVU010000468.1:0-3383 GCA_039961895.1 Phycisphaerae bacterium
ACTTCGGGTCGCGGCTGGAGTCGCCCGCCTTGCAGACCCTGGTCAAGCAGACCCTCTCGGCGGCCGTGGTGCCGGGCGGGTTGAGCGCGCCCAAGGCCTGGCTGGCCGACGTGCGCAAAACCGGGTTGGCCGCCGAGAGGGTCTGCTTGACCAGGGTCTGCAAGGCGGGCGACTCCAGCCGCGACCCGAAGTGCCGCCCGGAATCGGCCAGCGCCGCGAAGGCCGACAGCCGCAACGGCTCGCTCTGGTCTTCGGCCAGGGCCACTGCCGCGATGGCCCGTTGGGCCCCGGGCGAGTCCAGCAGGGCCAGCACGCGCAGACAGGCGATGCGCAGCTCTTCGGAGGGATGAGCCAGCGCATCGACCAGGGCCTTTTCGGCCGCCCGAAGGTCGAACACCGGCGACTGGCGGACGGCCATCGCCCGCAGCGTTGCCGCGGCGTCCAGTGCCAGGCTCAGGCTCAGCTCGGGCGACAGCGGCGCGTGCCCGTACTTGCCCGCGACCCGCGGATACTGGTTGAGAAGGGCCTCGGCGAGTTGCCGGGGCGTGTTGCCGCCCCCTCCGTTCACCGCAAAGACGGTGCCGACCCGCGCGTCTTCGGATGCCACCCGGTCGGCGATGAGATTGTCGGACTTCTTCACGTAGACGATCACCGGCGACAGGCGGAAACGCGGATGAGCGGCCAGGGCCCGCAGGGCCTCGATCACGTGCGGGGCCTTCAGGTCGCTGGCCAGGAAGATGCCGTCCACGTGGGTCAGTTCCCGGGCGGCGCGGCTGAGGGTCTCCTCCAGGCGGTCGCCGGCGACCACGGAGGCGTCCTGCCGGGCGAGTTCGCCGGCCAGAGGATCACGGATGGCCGCCTCGGGGTCCACCACCACGTAGGCTTTCCTGCCGGTCAGGGCCAGCCCGCCGGCCAGCACGCGGACCACGTCGTCGGCGCCCCGGAATGCCTCGCCGGGCAGCGACCGCCCGATGGCCAGGGCGGCGCGAATGCGAACCAGCAGGTCGGGAAACGCCAGGGCCTCGACCAGGACGGCGTTGCCGTCGCCGGTCGGAGTCGTCATGGCCGCCGGCCCGGCCGTCACGGACAAGCCGGCGATGGCGCCCAGGGCCACGTTGCGGTCCACGTCGCGCAGGCCGCGGCGCAGACTCAGGCGGACGACGTCCGGGCCGAAGCTGCGGGCGAAATAGATACTGCGGAGAAAATCGGCCGGGCGGGTGCGGTCCTCGGTCTGGGCCGGCTCTTCGGATTGCACGTCGAGCCCCAGGCCGGCCTCGCGGCGGAAGTCGGCCGACAGCCACAAGGCCGCCGCCGCCGGCTGGTCCTTGCGCAAGGCCAGCGAATCCTCGCAACAGCGCATGGCCATCACCGGGTTGTAGATCTCCCGCGGCACGGGGACGAACGTGACGGTGTTGCCGGCCGGATACCAGACGTTGGCGTCGGCCTCGCGCGGGTCGGGGCTGACCGACTCGACGCCGGCGTAATACTGCTCCGCCAAGTGGAGGAACAACTCGGCGGCGGGGGCCTCTTTCACGCCCGGGTCGCTGACGATGATGCGCCCGATGGCCTCGACGGCGGCGGCGCGGACCGCCGCGTTCTCCTGCTCGTTTTCAGCCACCCGCTTCAGATAAGGCAGGGCCTGCGGGTACCCGATCTGGCCCAGGGCCCCGGCCGCGAACCGCTGGATCACGTCGTTCTCCAGATGTAGCGCCTGAACCAGCGGATTGACCGCCTGACGCCCCAGTTGCGGAAGCGCCCGCAGTATGAACGGCTGGAGCGAGGCCCGTTGCGGGTCCGCCAGGGCCTCCAGCATCCAGGGAACGGCGTATTCTCCCGACTCGATGAGCTGGTCGCGCCCGAACTGCCGCTCGGTCGGAGTGCCGGCCAGACGCCGGATGTTCTCCTTGATCTGGCCCACGTCCCGGCGGGCCCGCCGATGGGCCTCGTTGACCAGGTCGAGGATGCGCTTGGCGTTCCCGCCCAGCCGGGGGTTGCTGATGAGCAGAAGCAGCGTCTCCAGGCTGCGCTCGTTCTTCTCCGACAGTTCGAGCAGGTGCTTACCGCCCTCCTCGCTCATCGGATTGAGGTCGGGGTGTTGGAGCAGCGACTTGGCCAGCCCGTCGGCCATGTCGAACTGTCCGATGATGGCGAACTGGAGGAAGTTGGTGAAGTCGTCGGCCAGGCGCTGCCAGTCGCCGGCCTGGGGTGCGGGGGCGCTTTCCGCCGGCGCGGTTTCAGTGCCCTCGGCGGGGGCTTCGACGGCGGGCGGTTCGGCAGGGGGCGGCTCCACGGCCGGCTGGGCCGGTTCCGTCGTCGTCTCCGGCTGCTCCTGGGCATGGGCCGAGAATGCCGACAGTGTCATCAGGGCCGCGGTAAGAGCCGACAGACGCGTCATCGCGGCGAAACCGACACCCAACCACCAGCGTCCCATGGGGACCTCCGATCCAACGATGGCCCGGCCGGTTCGCCAAGCCGGGACGAGTCGGGGAAAGCGCCGCCGGCCGTCAGAACCCCGGCGGCATCCAGGCAAGAGTCATCCACTCATCGCGTCACCCACACTCGGCGCAGATTACCGGCAAGCCCGCCGCCCGTCAACGCGGTACCGCCTTGCAGCCTCTCCCAAAACCCGTGTGGGACCGGCTTCCAACCGGTCGATGGTCGGGGCAGGGGGATAGGCACGGAGCCCAAGGCGCCGGGTACGCCGAAGGCGGCGGGTCTCGGAATGATGTGATCGGGAACAATCCCGGCACGATCATCGCTCCAGCGGCCGGCCGAGGGCGGCCGGGGCCCGCGTTCGACCCATCAGGCCGGCCAGGACCAGCAGGCTCAGCACGTAGGGGGCCATGTGCAGCAGCGCGGGGGGCAGAGTCCGGGCGTCGGCACGCACGCCCAGGTAGTTGGCCAGCGCGTAGACGTACCCGAAGAACAGTCCCCCGGCCAGCAGGCCGCCCGGATGCCACCGCCCGAAGATCACCATCGCCAGCGCCAGAAAGCCCCGCCCGGCGGTCATGTTGTCCACGAACTGATGCGTGTTCATGATCGACAGGTAGCTGCCGGCCAGACCCGCGGTCAGCCCGCCGAACAACAGGCATCCCGCCCGGCGGGCCCGCACGCGAAGGCCGGCGGCCGCGGCGGCGGGGGGGTGCTCGCCCAGGGCGATCAGCTCGACGCCGAAGCGCGTGCCCCGTAGAACCCCGTAGAGGCACAAGGCCAGCCCCACCGTCGCGTGGCACAATCCGAACTGGTTGAAGACGTTCGGACGCTCGAACAGCACGATCTCGCCGAAAAACGCGGCGGGCTTCTGGGTGAGCCCGGCCTCGCGGCACATCTTGAACCCCACGCCCGTGGCCCCGATGGCCAGGAGGTTGATGGCCGTCCCCGCC
>JABRVU010000469.1:0-2880 GCA_039961895.1 Phycisphaerae bacterium
AGGTGACCGGTCGCGCGTGCCGCCCGATTGGGCCGCAAACCCGGGGGTCAGGACCGGGGTGGGCGGCGCGTCCATACCGCTTCGATGCCGTCAGCCTGCAAGAGCCGGCCGGTCGCCGGTTCCCGGATGCGTCCGGCGTCGAGTCCGTCTCATCAACCACGCAACCGGCAACAGCAGGAGCGCGCCGCCGGCCGGCTCGGGGGCCAGATAATAGCCGGTGATGGGATTAGCCGTGTCGGACGCCCAGATGCCGTTGCCCACCGCTCCGGGGGCCAGCTCCCCGCTGGCTTCCAGCGAAAACGACACGTCGAGGGTCTTGCCCAGGGCGATGATCGGCCGGCCCTGCGGGTCTTTCATGAACCCGCGGAAAGGGGCCACCATCTCCATCTCGCTGCCGTCGGCGGAAAGGGCCACGTCGATCACCCCCTTGACCACCGGCCCGCGGTCGCTGACGAAGGTGATGCTCGCGCCGCTGCCGTCGGCCAGGGGCACCTGCCCGCTCAGATCGTCGAACCACACCCACTGCGTGTAATAATCGTAGCTGCCCGGCAGCACCCGGACGATGCCATTGCGCTGGTCCAGTTCGGCGGCGGCCAGCTCCGCGGCGTTTCGCGCCCCGTGGTTGAGGTAATGGCCGGTGTTGAAGGCCCCGTCGTACCACTCGATCTCCATGTTCATGTCATAGCCGTTCGAGGTCGGGTAGTAACCGCCCTCGTGCAGCCAGTAGCCGGTCGCGTCGTCCTGATCGACGTCGATGGTGACGATCGCGTAATAGCGCCCGGCGCGTCTGCCGGAGGCGGCCTTCTGGGTTCGACCGATCGAGCCGCGGGCCCGGAAATAGGCGTAGAGGTTCTCCGCGTCGTGGGCGAATTTGAACTCCAGCAGGTCCACGTCGGGGTGATTCACGTAAGCGGGGCTGTCCAGCGGACCGTCGTGATCGGTGTCGTGCTGGTCGTCGGCCGGATCGAGGAAGGAGGGCACGCCGGCCCAGTCCGCGAAACTGCCGTCCACCTGGATCGAACGCAGCGGGGTCCCGTGGGCGACGCCCAGCCAGCCGGCCGGCAACAGGCACGCCAGACCCAGCCCGAGGAACGGGCCCGCCCGGCGACGGGGGCGAAGCGCAATGGAAGGAGCGTACCGGCGGAATGATTGCGACATGATCTTCTCTCCGCGCGCCAACCTTCGACCCGGACGGCTGATGCAAGGCCATTATACCCCAGGGCAGCAGGATACAACGGGCAACGGGATGCAAAGGCGAAGGGGGACGCAAAGGCACGGTTTCGTCAGTCCGCGACCGCTGTGACCACAGGCGACGTTGCAGCGTGCCCAAACACCCGTGAACCGGGAGATGCCCCCGTCTCGTCGTGCGCGCGTCAATCCGCGATCCGCAATCGGATCAGCGCCTGAATCGCCGGCCGTAGTGCCACGGGGGCAGGTCAACGGGGCCGGCCTCCGCTTCCAGGAGCCCGGTCTCTTCGGCCCAATCCGCGAGCTGCTCGGGACGGGGACGAACGGCCATGGAGGGGCCGCGCGGCGTGGCGGGATCGTACCGCCAATGGATCGCGTACACCCGACCGCCCGGCCGCACCAGCTCCGCCGCCGCTCGCAGGAGGTCCACCGGCCCTTCGCCGTGCAGGATATTGAACAGCAGGACGCCGTCGCACGAGGCGGACGGCAGGCCATAGCCCCGTTCGACCACGTCCCGCTCTTGGCATATCACGTTGTCCAGCCTGGCCTCCAACGCCCGCCGCCGCGTTCGTGCGACCATGACCGGATCGAGATCGAAGGTGAAGACGCGCCCGCGGATCCGCCGTGCCACCGGCAGGGTGAAGGTGCCGTATCCGCAGCCGAGTTCGGCCACGTCGCCCAGCGTCGCATCGATCCCCAGCCGATCGAGGATCAGCGGGACGTCGAACAAGGACTCCCAGTAGGTTTCCTCGGGCATTCCGCTTTCGCGCAGCTTCACGTGTCCAGTCCTGACGACCGCGTGACCCGGCCACCTGTCGCTCACGCGACCCAGGGTCCGTCCTGAAAGCCGGAAACACGACCGGCCGGAAGCCGGCCCCACGGAGGTTTCGGCACGCGCTCCAAGTGGCGGCAGGCTCAATAAGCACGGGAGAGATGACAGCCCGGGTAATAGAATTGTAGGATTTCGGTGGCGGTATGGCCAGCCCGGGCCATGCCGTCGGCCCCGTACTGACACAGCCCCCGCCCGTGCCCGTAGCCTCGGCCGTTGGTGAACGCGATCACGTCGCCCCGGCTGACCGGGGTGCAGAAGCCGCTCTTGAGCAGTTTACCGGTGGGGTCGACTTTGAGCCGCAGGTCTTCCACGTCGAGAAAGTCGCTGCGTCCGGCGGCGTCGATGACCACGACGCGCACGGGCCGGCCCCTGGGCGTCCGCTCGACGATTTCCACCCGGCTGATCGTGCCCAGTTCCGCCAGGCGCGGATACGCGGCCCGCAGCCGCTGGGTGATCTGCTTCTTGGAGATCGACACCGTCGGCCAGCGATACGCCGGCGAATGCGAACAGTACTCGCAGACCACGTCGCCGGCCAGCACGGGAATGCGCTCTTCGCCGCGCTGCGGCTGGGCGAAGCGGGTCAGTCCCCCGCAGGTCGAGCTGAAATAGGCCGGGAAAATCCGCTCGCCCTTCGGCGAAGTCCAGGTGCAGACGATGCCGCGGGTGTCCTCGATGGCCTCGCGGGCCTTGAGCGTGCGCTGCTCGGATTCGATCCCCCCATAGGCCTGCGAGCTTTCGTCGTCGAAGACGTCCCAGTCGGCGGCGGCGCCGAAGTAGCGCTTCTGGTACCAGGCGAAGGTCCGCGAGGCGATGGCCTGGGCCCGGAAGGCGGCCGGCTGAAAGCCGGGCAGCAGTTCGGC
>JABRVU010000470.1:0-4086 GCA_039961895.1 Phycisphaerae bacterium
GCCCGAGGGCCTCGGCCGCCGCGATGCGCACATGGGGCGAGGCATCCCCCAGAGCCTTGCGCAAGTCGTCGGCGGCGCTGAGGGCCGCATCCTGCCCGCGGATCAGGACTCCCATCGCGCCCCAGTAGCGCACGGCGGCGTCGGCGTCGCCGGTCATCGCCTTGCGCAGCTCGGGCAGCACCGCCGGCTCGAGACTCGAGGCCAGCTCCGCCGCCGCCAGCACGCGCTTGAGGTCATACCCGCCGGCGTCGTGCCCGTAATCGTAGGGCGTCGATCCCCGGGAACGTTCGTGCATCAGGCCCTCCGGCAGCAGCCCCACGTCGCGGACGGCCAGCATCTGCTCGCGGAGAGCCCTGCGCATGCGCCCGAGCACCTCCTGATGATCGGGCGATTCGGCCAGGTTGGCGACCTCATCGGGGTCGCTGCGCAGGTCGTACAGCTCCTCGGGCGCCTTGGGGCCCCAGAAGTATTCCTGGACCGCCGTCAACCGGCCCTGGTCGTACATCTGCTTCCATACCTGCGTCGTGGGGGTGAGGAACATGTAGGCCACGTGCTGGCCGTGCGGCCGATGCGGCATGAAGTTGCGGACGTAGACGTAGCGCTGATCGCGGACGCTGCGCACCAGGTCATGGCGTTCGTCCATGCGTCCGCGCAGGCCGAAGAGGAACTCGGGCGGCGGGGCCTCGAACGGGCCCATGAAAGCGCGGCCCTGCATCCACGCCGGCGGGCGGACCCCGGCCAGGCTCAGCACGGTCGGGGCCAGGTCCACGAAGCTCACCAGCCGATCGATCCTGCCGCCGGGGGCGTAGTCCCTGGGGGCCAGGGCCCGGAGCTTCGGCGGCACGTACACGATGAGCGGCACGTGCAGTCCCGAGTCGCAGGCCGCGCGCTTGCAGCGCGGCAGGCCCGGCCCGTGGTCGCCGTAATAGAACACGATGGTGTCCTCGGCCAGGCCGGCCTGCTCCAGCTCGCGCAGCTTCGCGCCGACCTGCGCGTCCATCTCGGCGAGACGGTCGTAATACTGGGCCCAGTCCTGGCGCACCTCGGGGGTGTCCGGGTGATAGGCGGGCACGCGGACCCTGGCCGGGTCGTGTCTGAAGTCGTGCGGGCGCTTGCGGATCTGGCTCTCGTGGGTGATCTCGTGGTTGAAGACGGCGAAGAAGGGCTGTCCGGGACGACGGTTGCGCCAATGGGCCCGGCCGGAGGATTCATCCCACACCCGCCCCGGCTTCTCGAGGTTGTAATCCTCCTTCTGATTGTTCGTGCAGTAGTACCCGGCCTCCCGCAGCAGCGTCGGGAACATGCGGGAGAAACCCGGCGGCCGCACCAGGCTGCGCATGTGTTCGGCGCCGGTCGAGTTGGGATACAGGCCGGAGATGATCGCCGTGCGGGCGGGAGCGCACACCGGCGCGTTCGACCAGGCGTGCAGATAGATCAAGCCGCGGGCGGCCAGGGCGTCCAGGTTCGGCGTGGTCGCATAGGTGTCGCCGTAGCAGCCCAGGTGCAGGCCGTTGTCCTCGCTGGTGAGCCAGAGGATGTTCGGCCGCGGAGGTTCGGCCGCGCGGATCGGCGGGAGCGCCGCCAGCCCCGTGACGGCCAGCAGGACGACCCCCAGACGATGCCGGAGGAGGTCGCATATCATGACGCGGGCTCCTTGCACAAAGGCTCAGAACACGCGGAACATCCCACCGCCCAAGGCGCGTGTCAAGCCTACGGACGGCAGTCGTCGTAACGGGTCCGAACGGGCGTTTCCGGCGCGGGCCTTCGCCGGCGACGGCCTGAGAAAGACGCCGGAAAACCTGAAAACCGACCGGCTGAAAGCCGGCCCACACGGGCTTCCGGTCGCTCTCTCAGGGCGCGACCTCTTCCCGCTCCTCGAGGGGCTGGTATTGCAGGTCCGCCATCGCCCGGTATCGGCCGTTGCGGGCCATCAGCTCCTCGTGCGAGCCTTCCTCGACGACCTTGCCGTGGTCGAGGACCACGATGCGGTCGGCGTGAGCGATGGTGCTGAGGCGATGGGCGATGATGAAGCAGGTCCGGCCGGTCATCAGCGTGCGCAGACTGGTCTGGATCAGCCGTTCGCTCTCGGTGTCCAGGTTGCTGGTGGCCTCGTCGAGGATCAGGATGGAGGGATCGGCCAGGATGGCCCGGGCGATGGCGATGCGCTGGCGCTGCCCGCCGCTGAGCTTGACGCCGCGCTCGCCGATCAGGGTGTCGTAGCCGTCCCGGGTGGCGGCGATGAACTTGTCGGCGTTGGCCAGGATGGCGGCCTGCCGGATCTCCTCGCGCCCCGCCGAACGCCGCCCGTAGCCGATGTTCTCCGCGATGGTGCCGTCGAACAGGAAAGTGTCCTGCTCGACGATGCCCAGCAGGCGGCGATAGCTGCCGATCTCGATGTCGCGCAGGTCGCGGCCGTCGAGTTCGATCCGTCCCTCGGTGGGGTCGAAGAACCGGGCCACCAGGTTGCACAGCGTGGTCTTGCCCGCGCCGCTGCGACCGACCAGGGCGACGACCTCGCCGGGGGCCACGTCCAGGCTGACGTTCTGAATCACGCGGGCCGTCGAGCCGGGATAGGCGAAGCCGACGTCGTGGAGGGTGATCCGGCCGCGAACGTCCTTGCGGCGGAGCTGGACGGCCCCCGGCCGCGGCGGGGCTTCCTGCGGCTCTTCCAGCAGGTCCAGCGTGCGATCCAGGCCGGCCAGGTTGTTCTGAAGCGTGGTGGCGCTGTTGGCCAGCGTCTCCAGCGGCGAGAGCAGGGCCACCAGGTAGCTCAGGAACATCACCAGGTCGCCGACGGTGAGGGCGCCCTGAAGGGTCTTCCGGCCGGCCTCGACCGCGGCCATGTCCGACAGGATGCGCGTCCCGCCGTACCACAGCAGCAACGCCGAGGCCAGCGGGATCAGAATCGCCCACACCACCTCGATCCCGCGCATCCACCACCAGGCCAACAGCTCCTGGCGGGCCATGAGGTGATTGTTGCGCGTGAACTGGGTGGTCTCGGTGCGCTGGCGCGAGAACCCGCGGACGATGCGCATCCCGCCGAAGACTTCAGTGGCGTGGCTGTCGATGCGCTCGCGGCTCTTGCGCACGCCGCGGAACTGCGGGCGGATGCGGCTGATCCAGGTGCGGTGCGAGAAATAGACGGTGGGCAGCAGCAGGAGCGAACCCAGCAGCAGCCGCCAGTCTACCCAGGCCAGGATGGCCAGGCTTCCGGCGAGCTGGATGATCGCCCGGCAGGGGTTGTAGAGCATCGAGAAGATCAGGTCGGCCACGCCCCCGGCGTCCTCGCGGAGGATGCTGGCCACGCCCCCGGACTTGAGTTCATAGACCCGGTGCAGCGGCAGGCGGGCGGTGTGCTCGAAGACGCGGCGGCGGACGGCCATCTGCACGCGCTTGGTGACGCGGGTGGTCTGCCAGCGGCCCCAGGTGCTGACCGTGATGCTGACCGCCGAGATCAGTACCGAGCCGGCCGTCACCGCCAGCAGCAGCGACCGGCGATCGGCCAGGCCCGGCCACCAGGCATAGACCGGGCCCGGCAGCGAATGCCCGGCCAGCACGTTGTCCATCACGATCTTGGTCGCATAGAGCGGAAGCAGACCCAGCAGCGTGGATACGCTCAGCGCCCCCAGGGCCAGAACGAGCGTGCGGCGATGGCCCTTCAGCAGCCCCAGGAACGCGAGGAAGAGCCGCCAGAACGGGCGGTGCCGGGGCGGCTTGGGCCGGCCGTCGGGCGTGCGCGTCCGCCATTCCCGCAGCCGCTGAAGGTATTCCCGAAAGCGCGCTCGGCTCGAAACCATCCCCCCATCATAGGGCCCCGCCCGCCGCCGAGGTAGCGGCGCGCTTGGCTCGACCCGGAGAAGGTGCGTGCCCGAATCGCCGGCCCGCTGATTCCGCGGCGACCGGGCCTGAGCGCCGCCCGAGGACGCCGTTCGCAGCTTCAGATACGGCCGGTGCGGCTTGATCTTTCCGTGTCCCGGACCTAGAGTGAGGTCATCGCTGGGGGTGGCCGGCGGGCGGCCGGCCTGAGAGGGTGGCGCGATCCGCTCCCTGACCCTTGGAACCTGATCAGTCGAACCGGTCCTGGCC
>JABRVU010000471.1:0-8096 GCA_039961895.1 Phycisphaerae bacterium
CGCAGGGCCATCGCTTCCGCGTCTCCTGGGAGCAGGCCGGGGCCATGGGCGGCGACTACAGCTTCTCGAAGTTCACCGGCGACTACACCCGCCACTTCACCATCACCACCGACGACGAGGGCCGCAGCAGCGTGCTGAGCCTGCACGCCAACGCCGGCCAGGCCTTCGGCGACACCCCGGTCTTCGAGCGCTTCTACGCCGGGGGCATCGGTTCGTTCCGGGGCTTCGACTTCCGCGGCATCAGCCCGCGGCAGGGCCTGCGCCACAACCGCGTGGGCGGCGATTTCATGCTGCTGACCGGCGGGGAATACTCCTTCCCGCTGGTGGCCAAGGCGGTCCGCGGCGTGGCCTTCCTGGACATGGGCACGGTGGAGCGCGACTTCGGCATCTCCAGTTGGCGGGCCGCGGTCGGCGTCGGCGTCCGGCTGACCCTCGACATCTTCGGAACCGTGCCGATGGAGTTCGACGTCGCCTTCCCCGTCGCCAAGGAAGACGAGGACAACGAACGCATCTTCAGCTTCTTCATCGGGCTGCCGTTCCTCTAAGCACGACTGTTGCCGTGATGGCAGCCTCGAACGGTTCGGATGGTTTGGGATTTCGTGGGTTCCGACGCGGGGTTTGACAACCCGGCAAATGCCGAGTGTTTCAAAAGTCCCGGCGGTTCAGAATGCCCCAGAAATCGAGCAGGAAGGCCTGTCAGCCAAGGGCTGAAGTCGAGCTTACTCGAACGCCAGCCCGTCGAGGTAGACGTCGAAGGGTTCATAGCCCCAGGAATCGAGCTGGATGCTCAGGTAATCCACCTCTTTGAGATCCACGGCGCCGCCGCCGCTGGCGTGGGGGAAGGGTGCCTGGTCGGCGGGCGTGGGCGGAGTGGAGCCGTCGGCCGGGCCGGTCGCGGCGGCGGAGCCGGTCGCACCGGCCGGACGGGTTGTCGCGGGGGTCGGGGCGGCCGGGCCGCTGGTGCGCTGCCAGTCCCGGCCGCCGGCCAGCGGAACCTCCACGTAGAGCCATCCGTAGCGGGCCTCGGGGTAGGGCGGTTCGTTGAGCAGGTTCCGCGGTCGGCCCTGGTACGTCGGCGTGAAAGACACGGTGCCGGCCCGGCCGTGAAGCCGAACGATCGGGCCGGCGTCCTGGAAGCCCGGCAGGTTCGGGTTTCGGAACTTGATCCAGAAGCTGAGGCTCTTCCTGCCGCTCAAGTCCCACCCCGCCCGCCTGGACTTCGGATACACGAACGAGACGTCCGCCCCGGCATAAGGGTTGACGACGCAGTGGAGCGAAGCCAGGCCGACCGCGTGTTGCGGCCCTTCGTTGATGAACTCGACGCGCCCGCGCCCGTCGGCGTTGTTGCCCATCGTGAAGTCCCAGAGGTCAGCGCCGGATTCGGTGGCCCGCTCCTCGCCGGGTCGGACCGCGTAAACGTCGAGGAAGCCCAGCCCC
Source organism: Phycisphaerae bacterium (assembly GCA_039961895.1). Lineage (GTDB taxonomy): Bacteria > Planctomycetota > Phycisphaerae > UBA1845 > PWPN01 > JAAXZI01. The sequence goes on from JABRVU010000471.1 coordinate 1,438, forward strand.
GCCTGCCGCCCGTCATCGACGGTGACGCCCACGCGGTGGAAGCCGGGCCGATCGAAGGCGTGCTGGACGGGCGTGCCGGTGTAAGGAGTGCCGCCGACCTCCCAGCGACAGGTCAGCGGGCGCGGGCTCCTCTCTTCTGCGGCGAAGGCCCGGTACTGCGCCGGCCGGCCCACCTCCGGGAAGACCGGGCCCAGGACGTTCACCCGCGGCGGCTTGTAGGCGTCGGTGGGCGCTTCCAACCGGGTCAGGCCGGTGACCTCCTCCAGGTGCTCGTCCCTGCCGTTGCCGCGATACTGATTGTTGGAGAGCGTCAGCCAGTGCGCGAAGCGTGCGAACAGGCCCCACTCGTTGTCCTCCAGCCGGTTGTTCTGCACCACCAGGTGATACATCTTCCACTTTTCGCCGCGGCTGCCGAGGTCTCCGCGGAAGACGATGCCGGCGCCGTTGTTGTGATGGCAGTGGTTGCCGTCGATGAGGGTGTGCGTCCCGGAACCGTGGACGATGACGATGCCGCCGTGGCGGAAATCGGGCTCGGGCGCGTTGTGGAAGCCGTCGGGCCGGCCGTTCCAGGCGGCCTCGTTGCCCAGCAGCACGGTGTGGTCCGAGCCGCCCAGCCAGAAGCCGAAGCTGCAATGATTGGCCTTGTTGGAGATGAAGGTGTTGTCCGGGCTCCAGCTCTCGAAGCCGTTGTTGTTGGCATGGGAGCAGTCGTTGCCGATGAAGACGTTGCGGCGCGAGCACCAGCCGTTGAGCACGCGGATGAAGATGCCGTCGCCGCCGTGGGTGACGTCGTTGCGGTTGAAGCGGTTGGAATCGCTGCCGCTCTCGATGAGCACGCCGGCGGAGTCGCGGGCGTGGACCTCGCCGGGCCTGATGCGCAGCCCGTAGGAGAGGTTGTTGTCGTCCACCGTGTTGCCGGAGCTGTTCCACATCTTGAGGCAGACGTTGGAGCAGCGCGAGAAGTCGCACCTGCTGACCACGCCCTGGGAGCAGGCCCGCAGTTCCAGGCCGTTCCAGACCCGGTTGGCCTTGCAGTTGCGGACCGCGAAGCGGGACATGCCCTCCAGAAGCATTCCGCCGGCCGGCGCGTGCTCGCCCCAGCCGAAGTCGGGGTCGTGGTAGTTGTCGGAGAAGTCGCAGTTCTCGATCAGCCACCGCCGGCCGTCGGAGGCGGAAAGGCCGATCTCGAAGCCTTTGACCTTGAGGTTGCGGATGGTGACGTTGGAACGGCCCCGGGCCCGGACGCCGACGCCGGCGAAGCTCTTGAGGTCGCCCGCCCGGCCGGGGCCTTCCAAAGTCGCGCCGTTGCCGTCGAGCACCACGTTGTCGGCCTCGATGAGGATGGGCGAACGCAGCACGGCGTTTTTCTCAAGGGTCAGATTCGAGGTGACGCTCATCGCCGCCGGGGGGTCCTGGCCCATCGCCGCCGCGACCCACGGGAAGCTGATCGCCAGGGCGATACAACGCCACAGCGAACCGAGAATCGAGAACCGAGAACTGAGAACCGCCGCCGGCCGGGTTGTCGTGGCGTTGTCGGCAGAGCTGCCGGGAGTTGAGCATGAGGTAGACTTCATCGGGAGGGTCCTCGCATCAAAGGGCTCCACCGGCCATGAGCGCGGCCTGGCGTTCGGCGGCGGAAGATCGCCCGTTTTCATCGCCAACGGTCCCCGCCGATGCAGGATACGGCGCCGTGGTCAGATCTGGAAGTTGGTTGCGTGATCGTCGGCCTCGCCCTGCCGGCGGTGCTTGCGGACCTTGAGTTCCGGGGGCTTGATGCTGACGGTGGCGTCGGCGGGCGTGCCGCTGGTGAGAAAAACCGACCCGCCGATCACCGAGCCGCGGCCCAGGACGGTCTCGCCGCCCAGGATGATGGCGTTGGCGTAGATGGTCACGTTGTCCTCGACGGTGGGGTGGCGCTTGTAACCGCGGATCAGCCGCCCGCGCTCGTCCTTGGGGAAGGACAGGGCCCCCAGGGTCACGCCCTGGTAGATCTTCACGTTGTCGCCGATGACGCCGGTCTCGCCGATGACCACGCCGGTGGCGTGGTCGATGAAGAAGTTCCGTCCGATCTTCGCCCCGGGGTGGATGTCGGCCCCGGTCATGGTGTGGGCCCATTCGGTCATGATCCGCGGGATGAGCGGCACACCCATGACGTAGAGTTCATGGGCGAAACGGTAAACCGTGACCGCCAGCACGCCGGGATAGGCCATGATGACTTCGTCGGTATTGACCGCGGCCGGATCGCCGTCGTAGGCGGCCTGCACGTCGCCGGCCAGCATCTCGCGGATGGCCGGTATCCGCTCCAGGAACTCCATCACCATCCGGCGGGCCTTCTTGTCGCAGGGCGGGACCTCGGTCTGGCCCGCCGATTCGCTCTCGTGGCACAGGGCCTGGTGAACCTGTTCGAAGAGCTTCTCGCCCAGCTTGGGGAGCAGCTCGCCGACGTGGAACCTGACGTTGTGCTGGTGGAGGTTCTGCCGCCCGTAATAGCCGGGATACGCCAGCTCGAGCAGCAACTGGATGATCTCGACCACCTCGCGCCGGCTGGGCAGGTATTGCCGGTCGAGGTGGCGGGTGCGCTCGTCGGCGTTGTAGCTGGTGACGATCTTATCGACGAGTTCCGCCAGGTGCTCGCCGATCTGGAACTTGCCGGGCATGAGGGTCTCCCGCAGAAGGTGCCGGCCGGGTCGTATGCCGGTAGTACTACTATAGCCGGGATCGAAGGGCCCGAACACCCGGCCTCACCCACTGGAGGAGGGAAACCAGCGGAGCAGCTCCGCCGCGACCAGCTCGTGGCCTCGGCGGTTGGGATGGTTGAACTGCGACATGAGGCCGGCCAGGTCCGTGCCGGCGGCGATCCGTTTCTGGAAGGCGGCCAGGCTGTCGGCCAGGCCGACGCCGTATCGGCGGGCCAGCTCGCGCACCTGCCCGGCGTGCCGCAGCAGCGGATCGGCCGGCGAATCCAGCCGGGCGGTGGTGTCGGGCGTGGGCGTCAGCAGGATAACCTTGACACCCCGGGCCGTGGCCAGCTCGATCATGCGCGACCAGGCGGCGGCGGCCTTTTCCAGCCCGATCCGCCGGTCATTGAGGGCATAGTCGATGGTCACGACCGCCGGTTGATGGGTCAGCGCGTCGCGTTCGAAGCGGGCGGCGCCGGCCTCGCTGTGCTCGCCGCCGATGGCCGTCACGATCACGTTGATGACCGCGTGCGGGAAGCGGTCCTTCAGGCCGCGGTGCAGCAGATGCGGATAGGCATTGAAGGTCTCGACGGCCGGCGTGTTGAAGTAACCGGCCGGCACGCTGTGCCCGTGGCAGACGACGTTGACCGTGCGGTTTCGCGGCCAGGGGGCCTCGAGCGAGGGGATGATTTCGGACAGGTACGAGGCCGGTTCCGCGGAGGCGGCGTCCGGCGCCGAAGCCGGGCCCGACGCCGGCACCGTCGCAAGCCGCCCCGACGGCTCCGCGGCACCGGCGGCCCGCGACCGGCCGCCCGCCCAGGCGGCGACCGCGCCGGCCTGCCACAAGACCTGCCGCCTGCTGGACACTCGAACCGACATGTCCGCCTCTCCTTGCTGGTCTGTCTCGTCCTCGACTCTCGGGTCGCACCCGTCTCCGAGCCGCTTCAAGAGTATCAGCCCTTGGGCGGCGCGCCCGAATAAACCGCGTTGGCCGCGGCCAGGGCTTGGCCGCGCTGGAGTTTCAGCCCCTCGTCGGCCAGGAGGCTCTCCAGGGCCCCCAGGCACAGCGTCACGTTGCGCCGGGTGCTCGAATGGCCCATCAGGCCGATGCGCCAGGCGGTGCCCTTGAACGGCCCCAGGCCGGCGCCGATCTCGATGCCGAACTCGTTCAGCAGCCGCCCGCGGACCCGGGCGTCGTCCACCCCGGGCGGAACGCGGACCGCGTTGAGCGTGGCCAGGCTGTGCTCGGGGATATATTCGATGCCCAGTGCCGCCAGCCCCGCCCTCAAGGCCCGGTGGTTGAGCGCGTGCCGGGCGATCCGAGCCTCGATCCCTTCTTCCAGGATGATCCGCAGGGCCTCATAGAGCCCGTAGGTCATGTTGATCGGCGCGGTGTGGTGATACACGCGCTGCTCGCCCCAGTATTGGCGGAGCATGGCCACGTCCAGATACCAGCTCTGGCATCGGGTCTTGCGGCGGTCCATGGCCGCGGCGGCCGCGGGCGAAAACGTGACCGGCGAGAGTCCCGGCGGGCAGGAGAGGCACTTCTGCGTCCCGCTGTAGCAGGCGTCGATCCGCCAATCGTCCACGCGCACCTCGTGGCCGCCCAGCGACGTGACCGTGTCCACCAGCAGCAGGGTCCCGGCGTCGTGCACCAGCCGGGAGATCTCCTCGATGGGCTGATGGGCGCCGGTGGAGGTTTCGGCGTGGACGATGCCCAGGACCTTGGCGCGCGGATGGTCCTTCAGGGCCGCGGCCACGGCGTCCGGCTCGATGATCCGCCCCCACGGGGCCTCGATCGAATGCACCGTCGCGCCACAGCGTTCGGCCACGTCGCGCATGCGCGTGCCGAATACCCCGTTGACGCACACGATCATCTCGTCGCCCGGCTCGATCAGGTTGACCACCGTCGCTTCCATGCCCGCGCTGCCCGTGCCGGGCACGGCCATGGTCAGCTCATTGCCCGTGCGGAACAGCTCGCGGAGCATCCGGCGGGTGTCGTCCATCACCGCCAGGTACGCCGGGTCCAGGTGCCCGATGGTGGCGGCGGACATCGCTCGCAACACGCGCTCGGGCACGTCGCTGGGCCCGGGGCCCATCAGGATGCGGGAGGGCAGCTTCAGATCGGTTGCGGCCGTGGGCATAGGATTCTCCAGCCTGGGATACGTCTGATCTTCGGGAGGCATTCTAGCCGTGGGGATGAGGTGCCGGAAGGAGAGATGCTACGGCAACGGGACAAGGGGGAGCATGTCTCGGTGCGATTGCCCCTGTCGCCTTGCCGCGTAGACGCCTCGTCGCCGGGTCGCCGTGTCGCCCATCGGCTGGAGATCACACCCGCGCCGGCACCCGGCCGGGTTTGAACGCACACACCCGGGCCTTGCCCTCGCTCTTGGCTCGATAGAGGGCCTGATCGGCCATCTGGATGAAGGCGGCGGCACTGGCCGGGCGATGCTCGGTGAGCGAGGCCACCCCGGCGCTCATGCCCGGCTTGGGCTCGAAGGCGTACAGCCGGGCGCGCTGCCCGAACAGCTTGACCACGCGGTCGGCCACGGTGGCGGCCTCGCTGACCGAGGTGTTCGGCAGGATCAGCAGGAACTCGTCGCCGCCGTAGCGGATGGCCAGGTCGCCCTCGCGCACGGTCTGGCGCAGCAGTTCGCCCACGAAGGCGATCAGTTCGTCGCCGGCCTTGTGGCCCAGCGTGTCATTGAGCTGCTTGAAGTAATCCAGGTCCATCATGACCAGCGACAGCCCCTGACCGGATTGCCGATGGCGGTTGAACAGCTCCTCGAAGTGCTCATCGAGCATCCGGCGGTTGCCCAGGCGGGTGAGCGGATCGAGCCAGGCCTTGCGCTCGACCTGCTTGAGCTGCTGAGACATCCGCTGGGTTTCGCTCCGCACGCGGCGTTCGATGTCCTGTTCGAGCCGGGCGACGGCCTGGCGCGATTCGTCCAGACTGGTCTGGAGCCACGCGATCGACCGGAGCAGGTCCTCGATTTCATCGCCGCCGGGCCCCGGGTCATCGCCGCCGGCTGCGTTCTGCCGCGTGACCCGCAATGTGGTCCGCAGCGGCCGGAGCACGTTGTGCCACAACAGGCAGAGTCCCAGAAACGCACCCAGCCCCGACACGGCCAGCGGCATGGCCAGGGACGGCCACAGGATCGGGCCCGCGCCGGGCCGCAAGGCCCGGGCCGCGTAAACCAGTCGCCCCATCGGCAGGTTCCCGCCGGGCGGATGGATCATGACCGCCGCCAGGACCGTCCGGGGCACCAGCGGATCGGCGGAGGCGGGCAGTAGCCGGCTGTACGCGCCGGGCAGTCCCCCGGGGCGGTGAGCGGCTTGCAGATAATCGGCCAGCAGCCGCCGGTCCCCGCGGGCCGCGACGACCCTGTCGTCGGTATCGAGGACGGCCAGCAGACGCCCCGCCGGGTGCCAGCCCCAGGAGGCCACCGCCGATTCATAATCCGTGGGAGCCTCCGCCGACAGCCGGCCCGCCTGGGCGGCGTAAACCTCGGCCATGGCCAGGACGCGCGGCAGCTCCGCCTCCTCCCGCCAGGTCTGCAACTGCTTCGAGAACACCGCGGCCGAGCCCAGCACCGACGAGGCCACCATGATGGCCATGGCCAGCGCAAAGGCCGGGCGTATGCCCAACCGACCCGCTACTCGGACGTAAGCTTCGTGTTCCCTCACGCAGGAAGTTTAATAAACACGGCGCGAGAATGCGGGGTATACCCACCATTCCAGGATGCCAGGCCGGATGATTCCCCTCGAAGCGGGCAGGGATGAAGCTGTCTTGCGGCGGAGATCACCGCGCGCCGTCCGACAACCCGCCGCCGGCGCGGTTATCGCCCCGGTCCGGTCGCCGGCGGCGTGGCGCCCAATCGCACCCGCGGCACCTGGAGCTGCACCTGCCGGACCACGCGCCGGTTGCCGCCCAGCCACAACGCCGCCCGGACGCTGTACAGGCCGGGGTGGGCGTAACGA
>JABRVU010000472.1:0-6309 GCA_039961895.1 Phycisphaerae bacterium
AGCTTTCGCCGGTGAAGATCGCCCACGGCGAGGTCCTCACCCGCCGGCAGTCGTTCCTGCCCTACTTCCAGCGGAAGGCGATGGACATCGCCCAGCCGGACATCACCAAGGTGGGCGGTCTTTCGGAGGCCCGGCGGATCGCCTGGCTGGCCGAGGCCCACGGCGTCGAGATCGTTCCCCACGGGTGGAACACCGCCCTGGGCGTGGCCGCCGACGTCCACTTCGTATCCACGCTGCCGGGCCCCTCGTTCGTCGAGTTCAACGTGGGCAACGCGCTGATCGAGGACGTGTTGCACACGCCGCTGACGCTCGATGAGCAGGGCTGCCTGCCGGTGCCCGACGGGCCGGGCCTGGGCGTGAGCATCGACCCGGCGAAGCTGCATCAACTGGAGGAGTCGCGCTACCGCAGCGAGACCTGGACCTGGGACGAGAGCGGCGAGTTCCAGGCCGGTTAAGAGGGTGTCGAGACGCCGGAAGCGGCCGGGAGGAGGTAGCAGCCATGCGCATCTTGGCGGTCGGGGCCCACCCCGACGACGTTGAAATCAGTTGCGCCGGCACGCTGGCCCAATGCGTGCGGCGCGGCGACGCGGTCGTCACGGCCGTGGTCTGCCGGGGCGAGATGGGCGGCGGAGCCATGCCCCCGGAGGAGCTGGTGAAAATCCGGGCCCAGGAGAACCGCGACGCCGCCCGCGTGCTCGGCGCCGAGTGCATCCACCTGGGCCTCTCCGACGGGCAGGTCTACCCCACCGAGGCCAACACCCGGCTGTTCATCGACGCCATCCGCCAGGCCCGGCCCGACGTGATCATCACGCACTATCACGCCGATTACGGCAGCGACCACAACAACACGCTGATCCTGGTCCGCGACGCTTCGTTGTACGCCACCGTTCCCACCATCCGCACGCGCCATCCGCACATTGAACGCATCCCTGTCCTTTACATGATGGAGCCGCTGGCGGGTTTCAACTTCCAGCCGCAGGTCTACGTGGACATCACCGCGACGTTCGAGGTCAAGCGGCGGATGATGGCGTGCCACCGCAGCCAGCTCGAGTGGCTCAGCCGCTACGGCGGAATGGATACGCTCAAGTACATCGAGACGGTGGCCCGCTTCCGGGGCTACCAGGCCCAGGTGGAGCTGGCCGAGGGTTTCGTCTGCGACACGACGTTCGGGCGGATGCATGCCGGGCGGGTTCTGCCGTAAGGCGCGGCGGGACCGGGCAGTGAGGCCATCAACATGCGCGTCGGGATCATCTCCCTGCTCCACGAATCCAACACCTTTCTGCCGGGCCTGACGACGCTGGCCGACTTCCAGCGCGATCACCTGCTGACCGGCCAGGCCGTCGCCGATTACTTCATCGGCGGGCACCATGAGGCGAGCGGTTTTTTCGAGGGTCTCGCCGCCGAGGGCCTGAGCGTGGCGCCTCTCTTCGCGGCCCGGGCGATGCCCTCGGCCGCCATCGAGGCATCGACCGCCGACCGCCTCCTGGACATGATGCTCGGCCAACTGGGCTCCGCCGGGCCAATCGACGGGCTGCTGGTGGCGCTGCACGGGGCCGCCGTCGCCGAGAACCATCCCGATCTGGACGGCGCGTGTCTCACCCGTCTGCGCGCGGCGCTGGGGCCGGATCGGCCGATGGTCTGCACGCTCGACGCCCACGCCAACGTCTCGCCCGCGATGGTGCGAATGACCGATGCGCTCATCGCCTATCGCACCAACCCGCACCTGGATCAGCGGGATCGCGGCCTGGAGGCCGCCGGGCTGATGGCCCGGACCCTGAGCGGCGACGTGCGGCCGGTGCAGGCCGCGGCCCTGCCGCCGCTGGCCATCGGCATCGAATCCCAACACACCGGCCGGCAGCCGGCCAGGCAGCTCTACGACCTGGCCGACCGCATCCGCCGCCGCGAGGGCCTCCTCTCGGTCAGCGTCATCCTCGGATTTCCCTATGCGGATGTCGTGGAAATGGGATCGGGTTTCATCGCGGTGTCCGATGATCGCCCGGACTTCGCCCGCCGGGCCGTGAGCGAGCTGGCCGGGCTGCTCTGGCAACGGCGCGAGGACTTCGCCGCCGGGGCACTCGCGGTCGAGGCCGCGCTGGACGCGGCGGAGTCGTGCCGGGGAGAGGGCCCGGTCGGCCTGCTCGATATCGGCGACAACGTCGGCGGCGGCAGCCCCGGAGACGGAACGCTGCTGGCCCATGCCATTCTGAAGCGCAAGTGCTTTCGAGGCCTGGTCTGTTTGTGGGACCCGCCCGCCGCCGACCAGGCCCGCCGCGCCGGCGCGGGGGCGCGGCTGTCGATCCGCATGGGCGCCCGCAGCGGTTTCCAGCCCGCCCCGCCGCTGGAGGGCGAGGTCACGGTGGTTCGCCTTCACCCCGGTACCTTCGCCGAGCTCCAGGCCCGTCACGGCGGGCAGAGCGCGTTTGACATGGGCCCGACCGCCGTCGTCACCACCGACGCGGGGCTGACGGTCATGCTCACCACCCATCGGGTCATGCCGGTGAGCCTGGCCCAGTTGACCTGCTGCGGGCTTGATCCGGCCGGCTTCGACGTGATCGTGCTCAAGGGCGTGCACGCGCCGGTGGCCGCTTACCAGGAGGTCTGCCCGCGCCTCTTCTTGGTGGACACGCCCGGCGTGACGCGCTGCGGACTGGACGCCTTCGCGTATCGCCGTCGTCGCCGCCCGTTGTATCCGCTGGAGCGCGACGGTCCCTGCGACATCGAACAAACGCTGGTGGACGGCCATCGCGGCGCCCCTGACCGCGCCCACAGGAGTGACCCGCCATGAACCTGGAACGCATCCACTGGGAGAACTGGGCGCGGGCGTGCCGTTGCGAACAGGGCGGCCTCGTGCTCATCCTGGTCGCCGACGTGGGTCCGCGCATCCTCTGGTTCGGACGCGCGGGCGGCCCCAACCTGCTGTATCGGGACGCCACCGACTTCGCGGTGGGGTCATGGCGGATGTACGGCGGCCATCGACTGACCGTGGCGCCGGAGAGCCCGGCCTCCTACGAGGCGGACAATCAGCCCTGCGAGCTGACGTCCTCGGACGATCGCGTCACGGCCCTCGCGCCGCCCACGGCCGGCGGGCTGCAACGTGAAATCACCATCGGTCCCTCGCGCGACGGACACGGCTTCGAGATTCGCCATCGGCTGCACAACGCCGGGGCCCTGCCGATCGGGGCGGCGCCCTGGGCCATCACCTGCGTGCCGGCCAGCGGCCGGATCGTCGTGGACTGGGGCTCGGGCACTCCCGGCTGGCGCACCAACATGATCCGCTTCTGGAGCCGGGTCGGCGATCACGCCGCACGCCTGGACAGCCCGCAGTGGCGGTTCGATAACGACGCGCTGACCGTCGAACCCACCGGCGAACGGGCGAAAATCGGGTTGTTCAGCGCCCGAGGCCGGGCCGTCGTCACTTACGCGGGAGAGACCTTCATCAAGACCGCTCCGCCGGTCGCTGCCGAGTTTTGCTACCCCGACGGCGGGTGCAACGTCGAGGTCTATACCTGTCAGGACTACCTGGAGATCGAAACGCTCGGACCGCAGGCCTGCATCCCGCCCGGAGGGTCGGTCGTGCACGTCGAAGAGTGGACCTTGGGCTCCCGCGGACAATAGGCCATTCGACATGGGGCAAAGAGATTCTCCCAAAACCAGCGTGGGACCGGCTGCCAGCCGGTCTTTTTCAGGGTTATGGGATGAGCATGAAGCGGAACGGACCCAGGCCGATTTCTGCGAGACGGCAGCCTCAAGGCTCGGCCTTCACGATGGCGGCCACCCAGTGGCCCTTGGCGGGGGCGTTCACGGTCACGATGCCGCCGCCGTCAAGCGTTTCGCGCCGGCCCCAATCGCCGGTGGCGATGTCGATCCACCGGGCCTCGAACCGACCCGGGGCATTTTTGAGATCGAGGCTGACCGAGCCGCCGTCGGTGAAGTAGAGCGCATAAGCCCGGCCGGGTCGGGCGGCCAGATAGGCCTCGTTGGGGGCGCGGTCGCCCAGCAGCCCGTTGGCGGCCTGGACGTCCCACAACTTGATGAGCGATTCGAGTTTGCGGGCCGCCTTGATCGAGGCGACGGCCGGCGGCGATAGCCCCAGGCCGGAGTCGGGGCGGTGAAACCGCGCCGAGGCCGCCCCGCCGATGACGTGGCGCCAGAACCGCTCGATGCCGTCGCGGGTGTTGCCGAATCGGCCGCCGTCCGCGCCGTAGGTCTTGGTGGTGTTGAGCGGACGCGGGTGGCCGGCGACGCGGGCATGGGCCCACTGGAAGTTGTCCCAGTGCTCCTGCCCTTTCTTCTGGTTGTTCTGCGACACGTCGGCGAAGTCGTAGCGCTCGGGGTGGTCGAGCGTGCGCTTGTGCTCGTCGGCCTTGAGGTCCCAGGCGTCCCACATCTCGGTCACGCAGACCTTCACGCCGGCCTCGGCCGCCCGGCGGCGGATGTGCTCCGCCCAGTAGGCGCCCCAGGCCTCCTCGGCCGAGGTCTCGTTGTCCATGCAGTAGAGCACGTGAGGGTACTTGAGGGCGTGCGATAGCATTTTGTCCACGAAGCGCTGCTGGTATTTGAACACGACGGTGTTGTTCCTCTGCCGGGGCGTGGTGAAGAAGAACGGCTGTTTGTTGGCCCCCGGGTGAGCGGGGTATTTCTCGGCGAATCCGGACTGCGCGTAGGTGTAATTGACGTTGTTCCCGGGGTTGTAGGGGTGCGGCTCCCAGTTGCCGCCCGAATAATCGAAGCGGTCCCAGACTTCGATCTGCACGATGATGTCGCGCTCGGCGGTCCACTTGAGCATGTTCTCGAACCGCTGCCAGTATTCGTCGTTCCATTGCTCCAGGTCATACTTGCCGTCGGGCCGCCGGTTGAAGGGATAGACCTCGAAGCCCTTGTCCCTGCGGTCGCTCATGGTGTTGCGGATGTAGTTGCCGCCGGCGGCGCGAATTGCGTCGAGGTGCTCCTTGAGGTCGGGAATCTGGAAGAGGTTGTCGTCCTTGCTGCCGCCCAGCAGCAGCACGGGCTGATTCTTGTACTGCCAGTAGCGCGGGTTCTTGGCCCAGGGCTGAATGCGGTCGGCGTTCGCGTCGGCCGGAGCGGCGAAGGCCGCGGCCGCGGGGACGACCAGGATGGACCCGCGAGTCAACAAACTGCGGAAAAGAACACGGCCCGGCGAGGTTGTGCGTTTCATGGGTGATCTCCGAAGGCGGTGAGGTATGCCGTAAACGCAGTGGAGCATATCCCGTCCGGCCCTTGTTGTCAGCAGCACGGGGTGTCGGGTGCGTGTGCAACAGGCGGGGGAAATGAATGTAACTGCCTGCCGTGAGTGCAGGCCGTAGTAGGCCCCAAACCATTCCACGACCGGCACAGGGGCCGGTCGCTCCGTAATCCGCAGCCTGCGGATTCAGGCACGCTCCTGGCGCGGGGTCGCGGAAGACGCCTCAGCGTTGCAGCGGGCGGCGGCGGGGCTAAGATGCGCGCCTGGGCGCGGGTGGCGCGGCGTACTGGAAAGACGGGGAGTCATGGTCGAGAAGGTTGTTCGATTGAGGCAGGCGGCGGGAGCCGACAGCGGTCTGGCCGGGTGGTGGGCGTGGAGCACCCCGCCTCCGCAACGGCCGGCGCGGGGATGGTTCGTCACACGAACGATACCGCGTGGTCGTTCGCGCGCGGCGGCCGGTCTGGCGGCAACGTTGCTGTTGGCGGCAGGCTGCTCGACGAATGAGCCGTACGAGCGCGGGCGGCGGCTGGCCCGGGAAGGCGACTATGATCGGGCCGTGGTCGAGCTGCGGATGGCGGTGCGGGAAGACCCCGGCAACTCGAAGTACCGCATCGACCTGGCCGAGACGGAGATGCTGGCAGCCGAACGCCACCTCCAGACCGCCGAGGCGCTCCTGGCCGAGAACCAGGCCACGGCCGCCCGCGAGCACATCGCGGCGGCTCAAGACTACGTGCCGGGGCATCCGAAGGCCATTCAGCTTGCCGCCCAGGCCGACGAGCGCATCGCCCGCGGCCAGGAGCTGGCCCGGCAGGCGTCGTCGGCGCTGGCGGCGCGCGAATGGCGGGAGGGGCACCGCCTGGCGGTGGAGGCGGCGCGCGCCGACGCAGGCGGGGCCGAAGCCCGCCTGGTCTTGGCCGAGGCCCGCTCGGCGGCAAAAGCCCACGGCCTGGCCGTCAGCGAGGAGCCGCCGATCCTGGCCGATACCCGCTCGACGACCCGTCCGGCCAAGGCAGCGCCCGCGGCCGATCGCCAGACGCGGGAGAGCCGCGAGGCGCGTCAGCCGGCCCGGCCCGGCCCCCCGCCGCGCGAACCGAAGCGCCCGGCGG
>JABRVU010000473.1:0-6279 GCA_039961895.1 Phycisphaerae bacterium
AGCTCGCTGTGCAAGGCCTTTCTTGAACGCTGCATCGCCCTGCGCAAGAACGATTTCGCGCTGCGCAACAAGGTCGCGGGGGTGCTGGCGGTCGGCGGCAGCCGGAACGGTGGCCAGGAACTCACCATTCAATCGGTCCTGGCCGCGCTGCTGTCCCAGGACATGATCGTGGTCGGCGACGGCAAGCCGACCGCCCACAGCGGAGCCGCCCTGTGGAACAACAGCCAGGACAACATCAGCAGCGATGAGGCGGGGCTGGCCACGGCCCGGAATCTCGGCCGGCGCGTCGCCGAGGTCGCCGCCATGATCGCCAGGGCCGGCGCGTGAGAGCTTCCCCCGGCCGGCCAGACCTGGTTGAGGCCCCTTCCTTCGGAGCGACCGTCCGACCGAAGACGCGGGTCGTCCTGAGAGTGCATCCTGAAACCCGTGTGGGACCGGCTTCCAGCCGGTCGGTTTTCGGGGGTTTGGGACGCACTCTTCATGACGCCGGAAGGATATGAATGCTCGAATCACTCACCAGCTCGCTGGTTCAGATCATCCAGAGCAACGTCTGGCTGGCGCCGCTGGCCGCGCTGGTCGGCGGGATGCTCACGGCGGCGAATCCCTGCGTCTTGGCCAGCATTCCGCTGATGATGGCCTACGTCGCCGGACAGGAGGGCAGGCCCGGCGTGGCCCGGTCGTTCCTGCTCTCGCTGACCTTCGCGGTGGGCCTGACCATCACGTTCTCGATCATGTTCCTGACCACCTGGGCGGCCAGCTCGATCCTGCGGGCGAACTGGTGGCTCTATATTGCCGCGGCCGTCTGCCTGCTGATGGGCCTGCACCTGCTGGACATCCTGCACATCAAGATACCGGTGCCGGCGGGTGTCCGGCCGTCGCGGAAGGGCCTCATCGGGGCGCTGCTGCTGGGGATGCTCTTCGGCCTGGTTTCGCTGCCGTGCGCGGGGCCGATCCTGCTGGTCCTGCTCTCGATCATCCCGCTGAAAGGCGCGGCGTTTGGCGGCACGCTGCTGGTTGCCTACAGCCTGGGGCACTGTGTGCTGATCCTCGTCGGCGGCATGTCGATGGGGCTGGTGGAGACGCTGGTGGCTTCAAAGGGCCTTCAGCAGGCCAACCTCTGGTCCAAGCGCATTGCGGGCGTCCTGGTAATGGGCGTGGGGGTGTTCCTGCTGATCTCCTGATTTGGCAGCGCTGTCAATCGGCGGCGGCTCCTTGCCATGGAGACGTCGTGCGAATACTTGACGCGGATGGACCTCGGTACGAGGCCGCCCGCTGAGTTGACAAACCATACGGCTGAGATACGATCTTCGAAGTGGCCGCTGGCCTACCTTGGTTCCGGTCATGGGATGGGGCTCGAGGGCGTGGAATTCCTCGAGACCGGCGGTGCTCGGCATCCGCTCGGCGTCATGGTCTTGAACGTCTTGGCGTCGCCGCTCGATGTAGGCGTCGGCAATGCGGGCCAGGGTAGGGCCTGGGTCCTAGTGCCGGTCTGGGCGTCGGCGGCCCCATTGGAGTGGTCCGCCGGGAGCGAGGCCAAGGCGACGTTCGGGTCGTATGTTGTCACGGTCCAGCGAACGTATAAAATGGGAGGCGCTGGGCAGGCGGCGGTAATACGCTGACGACGGGCTTTCCCGGTAGGAAGCGCCTGGCAGGAGGCGCAATTCCGTCCAAGGTGAGCTTCAGGTACCAGCACGAGGTGACATAGCCGGTCTCGTCGAAGCTGGTTTTCGCTTGTTCCAGCATGGCAATGCCGAGATCAGATGGATAGTATTGGGGCTTGAATGGGGGTGAGTTGAACTGGTTGCAGGCAACTCAATGACCGGCATGCAACAACCGATATTATTCTTAACTTGTTGTCGTTAAATAGCTTGGGGCCGTAGCTCAATTGGTTAGAGCATCGGACTGTCGATCCGAAGGTTGCGGGTTCGATCCCCGTCGGCCTCGATTCCTGAATCCCCTGTAAAACCGCCGCAAAGGCCGGATGTGCATGTAACTATAGACGTGGTTTGACTTTACGGTCTGAAGACGACATCTCCGACCCGCCCGGGCCCTATCGACTAGAACGAAATTCAGGCGAAGCTGATGTCGCCGGCGGATCAGCTCGGCGGCAGGACCAGGCTCCCCGAGGGAGTGGTGGCCGTCACCGAACGAATGCGCTTCTTGCGTCCGGCGTCGGCGGTGGTGGCGGCGACGGGCTCCTCGGTCTGGCTGGCCCGCGGGACCGCGATCACGCCGGTCCGCGAGAGGGCCTTGATCCCGTAGGGCCGGCACAGCTCGACGAAGGCTTCGATCTTCTCCTCCGGCCCGGTGAGCTGGATGACCACCGACCGCGGGCCCACGTCCACGATGCTGCCGCGGAAGACGTCGGTGAGGTGGCCCAGTTCGGCGCGCTTCTCCGGCGGACAATGCACCTGGATCAGCAGCAGGTCGCGTTCCACGCAACGCTGGTCGGACAGATCGCGGATCTTGACCACGGTCACGATCTTGCCGAGCTGCTTGCGGATCTGCTCGATGGTCTGGTCGTCGCCGGTCGAGACGATGACCATGCGCGAGAACGCGGGGTCTTCGGTCCGCCCGACCACCAGCGAGTCGATGTTGAAGCCGCGGGCGGCGAACATGCCCGCGATGTGGGCCAGCACGCCCGGCTGGTTCTGCACCAGTACGCTGAGTATGTGTTTCATGGTTTCATCCGTCCGCTCTGAGCATCGTCAGGGTTTGGTCGCGTGTTCGCGCGGGCCCGGGTCCGCGAGGCCTACCGCGGAAGCCGGGCCCGCCACCAGATCCGGGTTGACCGGATGCACCCGGTCGAAGGGCAGCGTCTCGGGATGGGCCAGCCCGCCCGAGACCACCCACTTGATGGCCTCTTCCACCGTCCAGTTGGTCTCGGACACGTCGTCCAGGGGAACGAGCTGCATGTAGCCGGTGGTCAGATACGGCGTGTAGGGGATGAAGATGCTCGCGATCTTGCGTCCGGTGTCGCGGTCGGTCATCACCGAGGTGAGGAAGGCGACGCGCTTCATGCCCGGGGCCGGGAAGTCGATCAGCACCACGCGCTGAAAATGCATGGACTGCGGCCCGCCGATGGCGATGACGATCTGCTTGATCGAGCGATACACGGTCTTGATGAGCGGCAGCCGCTCGAACACGCTTTCCACCGCGGCGATGATCCGGCTGCCGACGACGTTGGCCCCCAGCAGCCCCAGCAGGTAGAGCAGGAACAGCGTCAGCAGGATGGCCAGGACGGGCACGATCCGCTTTTCGTGGTTCTGAAGCAGCCAGGAGATGCGCGGATCGGGGCTCTGCTGGAGCACCAGGGCCAGCTTGCGGGCCAGCGGCTCGGTGGCCGACTTCATGGTCTCGAACGCGAAGTTGAAGACGAAGCGGACGATCTCGTAGGTGATCCAGATGGGGATCACCGTGACCAGTCCGGCCGCGATCCGCGTCCGCAGCACCGCCCGGATCGCCGCCCAGAAGCGACGGCGCGGCCTTCGCGGCGACGGCGGTGCATGGCCGGATGTCAGGCGTTGTTCGTCCACGGTGCATCAACTTCCCGTCGTTCGGCGTTTCCCGGCGTGATCGCTCCGGGAGGGGGCGTCTCGGCCGTTCGGGCGCAACGCGGCGAGCGCCCGGCCCTGTCACCACGAGCCTTGCCGGACGCCGGCACCTCGAAATCCCCCGGCCAGACGGCGCGGCCCGAAGGGTTTCAGGCCATGCCGCCCATTTCCATTTCGTGGAGGCTCTTGCCGGCCGCCACCATGGGATAGACATTTTCCTCGGCGGCCACGTGCACGTCCATGACCACCGGCCCCGGCGTCCGGATCATCTGATGGATCGCGTCGGAGAGGTCTTTCGCGTCGCGCACGTCCAGCCCGGTGCATCCGAAGGCCTCGGCGACCCGGGCGAAGCTGGGGTTCTTCATCTTCACGGCCATGTAGCGGCCCTGGTAGAAGAGCTCCTGCCATTGCCGGACCATTCCCTGGTAGTGGTTGTTGAGGATGACCACCTTCACCGGGATCTGGTACTCGGCGGCGGTGGCCAGCTCGTTGCAGGTCATGAGGAAGCTGCCGTCGCCGTCGATGTCGATGACCAGCCTGTCGGGGCAGCCGACGGCGGCGCCGATGGCCGCCGGGAAGCCGTACCCCATCGTGCCCAGCCCGCCGGAAGTGATCATCTGCCGTGGACGGCGCCAGCGATAGAACTGGGCGGCCCACATCTGGTGCTGCCCCACCCCGGTACAGATGACGGCCTCGCCCTTCGTGATCGCGCTGATCCGGTCGATGACCTGCTGGGGCAGGATCTGTCCCGGGCGCTCCCGGTACTGGAACGGGTAGCGCTGCTTCCAGACCCTGATCTGCTCGAACCACTCGCTCCGCTCGCGCCGCTCGATGAGCGGCAGCAGGTCGGTCAGAACGCTCTTGGCGTCGCCCACCACCGGGATGTCGACGTCGACGTTTTTGCTGATGCTGGAGGGGTCCACGTCGACGTGGATGATGCGGGCGTGAGGGGCGAAGGTCTCGAGCTTGCCGGTCACGCGGTCGTCGAAGCGGGCCCCGACGGCGATGAGGCAGTCGCAGCCCTGGACGGCGTAATTGGCGTACGCGCTGCCGTGCATGCCCAGCATGTGCAGGGCCAGGTCGGCGTCCCCGACTTCGTCGAAGGCCCCCAGCCCCAGCAGCGTGGTGGTCACCGGGATGTTCCCCTTGCGGGCCAGGGCCCGCAGCTCTTCGGCGGCGCCGGAGAGGATCACTCCCCCGCCCACGTAGAGCACCGGGCGCTGGGCGGCGTTGATGGCTTCGGCGGCCAGCTTGATCTGGCGCGGGTTGCCCTTGACCCGCGGGCGATAGCCGGGCAGGTTCAACTCCCCGTCGTCCTGCCCGAGGGTCTTGACCTGCACGTCCTTGGGCAGATCGACCAGCACCGGTCCGGGCCGGCCGGTGCGGGCGATGTGATAGGCCTCGCGCAGCACGCGCGGCAGGTCGTTGACGTTCTTGACCAGCACGTTGTGCTTGGTGACCGGGCGGGTCACGCCGACCACGTCGGCCTCCTGGAAGGCGTCGTTGCCGATGGCCGCCGTGGCCACCTGCCCGCTGATGGCCACCATCGGAATGCTGTCCATGTAGGCGGTGGCCAGGGCGGTGGTCAGGTTGGTGGCGCCCGGCCCGCTGGTCACGATGGTCGTTCCGACCTTGCCGGTGGCCCGCGAATAGCCGTCGGCCATGTGCCCGGCGCCCTGCTCGTGGCGGGTCAGGAAGAACTTGAGCGGGGCCTTGTAGAGCACGTCGAAGGTCGGCAGGATGGCCCCGCCCGGATAGCCGAACACGTGCTCGACGCCCTGTTCGAGGAGCACGTCGATCAGCACCTGGCCGCCAGTCCTGGCGGCCGGCACGGCCGGGGGCGCTTTGGGGATCGCCGTCGAGGAAGAAGGCGCAGCGGGAACGGTTGGCGGTTGAGCGGCCATGGTTTTCTCCTTTCCAATAGGTTGCCATGGGTTTCCGCCGCTTCACACCGCTTGAGAAGCGACGGCCGAGCCGTACCGGCATTCACCGGCCCCGCCGCGCCCCGCCGTCTCGGCGGCTGGCAACGGGCGGCTCGAAAGGCTATTCGGTTGTCGGGCCCAGGGGTCGCTGAACCCCGGGCACGCCACGCGGCGACGTTTGCCGGGTGTGATTCCATTATAATCGGCCGGCCCGGCGTGTCCAATGAGGCGATCCCCCCGGTATCGCCGATCGGGCGCGGCAGGAATTCCGGCTCAACGGCGTCCTCGCGCCCCCCGGCCTGCCCTGTGGTGGGGCATGGCCACGGCTCTGCGTGGCCATGATCGCCTTCCGCATGGCCAATCGGCGGACCGTGCGGCCAAGCCACCCGCCAATCCCCTGAAGACGACCGGCTGGAAGCCGGTCCCTCACGGGTTTACGACGCGCGGGCTTTGGACTGGGCTCGTACCGTCCGAGCCTCGATTCCAGCCCGAAAACGAGGGCGATCCGTATTCGAGACCACGGTTGAACGTAAGTGTCGCCGCGCCCAATGAGAGCTGACTTCGGAAGGCGCGTTGCCGATCCGGTTGCACCGGATAGAATGCGACGATGGCGGGTGACGCGCTGCATGAACGCCTTCCAATCGACTTGCTGACCCGAAAACGTTGTCGTGCCCGAACGTTGCGACATGCGTATCCGTTGCCACTGCTTGAACCCCGATTGCCGTCAGCGGCTCGACCTGCGCGTTGGCGGCTCACGAGTCGAGCCGCCAACGCGCAGGTCGAGCCGCTGACGGCAATCGGGG
>JABRVU010000474.1:0-4075 GCA_039961895.1 Phycisphaerae bacterium
GCCACAGGGCCCGTCGTTCGAGTCCCCCCCGCCAGGCCGGCGGAGACACGCCGTCCGGCCGGCGGACGATCACCACCGGAACGCCGCAATATCCGCAGAAAAGCGTCCGCACTCCCGCCCGCTCGTGGGCCTCGCGGACCTGCCCGGGCGTCAGGTGCACGTGCGCGGCGTAGGATTCCGGGTGCAGCCGCTTGCGCAGCCAGCCGTTGAGCCCCCGGAAGTTCGGCACGGTGGTGACGACGTAGCCTCCCGGCCGGCGGGCCAGATTCACGATCCGCCGGACCACCGCCGCCGTGTCCGGCACGTGCTCGATGAAGCCGCGCGAGTAGACCACGTCATAGGCCTCGGCCGGAAACTCGTCCTGGTAGAAATCGGCGACCCGCACCTCGCCCTGGATGCCCTGCATCTGGAGGTTCAGCCGGGTCAGCGCGACGGCGTCCTCGACGTAATCGATCCCGGACACTTTCATGTCGAAATAGCGGGCGAAATAAGCCATCCATCGGCCGGGAGCGCAACCCACCTCAAAGAACGACGCCCCGCGGGCGTCCAGAAAACGGGTGAACAGCCGATGTTCGTCGGGCGAATACGCGGGGGAGGCGCAGATGGGCAACTGGGCCCGGGCGGCGGCGTGGACGCCCTGCCAGTATTCCTTGGGCGGCTCGTTGACGACCGGCGGACCGGATGAGGGCATCAGGTTTCCTGCTTTCTCTCAAGGACCAGGCAGTGGCCGACTCGCCCGAAGGGGGCCAAGCGGTCCAGGGCGGCGGTCAGCGGGTTCAGCACGCGGTTGAACGGCCGCATCAGGTCGGTGCGGTAGATCGCGGGGAAGGCCCAGCCCACGCCACGCTTCACCGCCCCGTTCAACAGCCGGCCGGCCTTGAGCTGCACAAGATACTGCACGGCTCTGCCCACGGCGCCGACCAGGGCCATCCGCTCGACGATCCGCAGCCCGATGGCGTCGAAAAACGCGGGCAGTTCGTCGCGGTCGCGGCCGTTGTTGCCTCCGCTGTACCAGAAGCCCGGGTAGAGCAGGCGGGCGTTCCGGGTGATCAACAGCACCACGGCGAAGCCGCCGGGTTTGAGGGCCCCGGCCGTCCAGGCGATGTCCTCGGCCAGGCGGACGAACTCCATGCTGCTCTGGAAGACGATGGCGTCGTACCGGCGGGTGGGCCGAAAGTCGGCGAAGGCCGACCGCACGTACTCCATCTCGAAGGCTCCGGGCGGCCGATCCAGCTCCACGGGGTTCAGGTCCAGGCAGGTATAATGGCCGCTGAGCCCCAGGTTCTCAAGCAACGCGACGTTCCCGCCCTCGCGCCCGCCGGCGTCCAGGAAGTCGATGCGGCCCGACAACCTCCGCCCCAGCACGTAGGCCAGGGCGAAGCTGCTCCAGTAACGATAGGCGCTTCCCCAGAGCTGCTCGCGCCGGACGCCTCGGGCGGTAAAGATCTCGAAGACGTAATCGTCGGCCGGACGGCGGCGCAGGACGTCGCCTCCTCGGCGATCCGCCTTGCCGCGCAGCCTCTCGTCACTCCTTGACGACAATGTCCACCTCTGGCGAGCGGCCGACGAGTTGATCCGGCCGTGGACCGGCATCGGCCCGACCCTCGGCCTGTGGCATAGCGCCCTGCCCGCCCCGAAAGCGAACCGCCCTCCGCCAGACCCGCCGCACCAGTTCGCGCACGTTCGCCGGCGCCAGCAGCCAGAAGCCGATCGCGTAGCATCCCCCGGCGACGGCCATCATCAAGGTGAACGTCGCCGGCGTCTGCCGCAGCCAGGTCAGCGGCCAGACGGCGGCCAGGACCAGCACGCCGCACAGCATCGGCCGGACATAGAGCCCCGCCCGGCAACGCAGCCCCACCTCGCGCCGCAGCGAATACGCCGCCACGACCGAGGCCGCGGCCCAGGCGATGGCCGCCGACAGCGGTATCCCCACCGGCCCCAGGAAGGGCAGAAAGGCGAAGTAGGATCCGTACGTGACCACCGACAGGAGCAGGTTCTGAAAGATCACCTTCGATCCGGCCTGAAGCCGGACCACGGCCTCATACCAGAGTTCATAGGTGCAACTGGCCGCCAGGGCCAGCCCGTACATCGCCAGGATGGGCGCCGCCGTCGCGTATTTCGCTCCCACCAGCACCCGCAGGATGACGCCGCTGGTGCCGATCAACGCGAAGCCCGCGGGGATGAACAGGATGGCGATCAGATAGAGGCTGTTCTGGAAAAACGAGGTCAGGGCGGCGGTGCCCTGCACGCGGGCCTCGGACAACTTGGCCCCCAGCGGGCCGGTCATGGCCTGCAAGGCCATGTTGAAGCAGCCGTAGCAGCGCTTGGCGACGAAAAAGTCCGCCAGGGCCACGTCGCCGAGGATGAAAGCCACCAGCGGCTGGTCCAGGTTGACCAGCAGGTTGCGGAGCATGTCCGAACCCATGTAGGGCGCGCCCTGCCGGAACAGCGGCCGGAAGGGCAGCAGGCGCGGCGAGAGATAGTCGCGCACCGAGTAGAGCTGGAGCCCTACCGCGATCAGCCCGCCGATGATCGTGCCCACCAGAAAGCCGTGAAAACCCCACCCGAAGAACAGGGCCACCGCCAGCAGGCGCGTCAGCAGACTCGAGATCAGGTCGCAGGTGGCCCGCCAGTGGAAGCGCTGGAGGGCCCACTGCATCAGCGAGATCGTGCTCAGCGTGCTGAAGATCAGGGCCCCGATGGAGATCAGCCGGAACTCGAGGGCATAGTCGTCCGTGCCGAAGATCCGCCGGCTCAGGAACGGGGCCAGCAGCAGCAGCCCGCCCGTGACCACCGCGCCGCCGACCGTGCGAAAGACGAACGTGCTGGTGATGAGCCGGGTCACGTGCTCGCGGTGACCCTGCATCATCAGGCCGGGGGTGTCGCGCACCGCCAGCGTGGCCAGCCCCATCCCCGAGAGCATGTTCACCCACGCGGTCAACGTGAACAGAAAGGCGTAGGCGGCCATGTCCGCCTTGGGCAGCACGCGCCCGAAATAGGCGATGAACACCAGCGAGATGACCAGCCCGAGCACCTGGGCCATCAGGGTGCTGCCGATCGACGTGCCGAGTTCGCGGATGCGCGACATAAAGGCTCAATCCCGTCGAATCGGCCGGGCGGCGGCGTGGGCCGCGGCCAGCCGGCCCGCCTCTTCCAGGTGCCGGTAATCGCCCGTCCAGGTGGTGTACATCGTTCCCCTGGCCTTGCCGATGCGGTCGAGCAATCCCAGCGCCGCCCGCGTCCGGGCGGGCGCGTCGGGAGCCCGGTCGTAATCCACGCTCACGATCTGGGCCAGACCCAGCCCGTCGAAGAACTTCAGGCTCTCCTCCAGCCGCTCGTCCGACCAGTTGCACACCAGCACGTCGCCGGGCAGGCCGGCCCAGCTTCCCTCGAGCGTGCCGTCCACGAGGTAGTAGTCCTTGCGGGCATTGGCGGTGGGGTCGAACATGTCGTTCCAGACCATCAGCTCGACGTCGGGCCGGAGCCGCCGCATCATGGCCGTGGTCCGCCGCACGTGCCCGGCCAGCAGTTCGCCGGGGGTTCTGGCGGCGGCCTTGCAGGCCGCGCAGCTTCCGGCCTGGCGCAGCTCGTCGTAGCCCAGCAGATACCTCTTGGGAGAACCCAGAAGCCGGTCCAGCCGCCGGACCTGGTCTTCGAGAATCCGGTCGGCTTCGGGCTCGGTCAGGCACACGTCCACCTGCCGGCCGTTGATGGTCAGGGCGTGATGGAAACTCACGCGCAGGCGCGTGCCGTCGGGCAGGGGCCGCAGCAGCCGGATGGCCGGCGGTTCATGATCGGTGTTGAACACGCCGGCCTGGCCGCCGGTCACGCCCAGGTGCCGGTCCTCGATCCGCGCGAAGTCCCGTCCCTCGACGAAGCCGGCCGTTCCGTCCTCGCCGCGCACGGTGAGGGGACAGCCCGGCCGGCGCAGCACGTTGAGCAGGCCGGCCTCGGCGATCTCCGCGTCGTCGAGCCAGGCCCGCCCGCCCTGGGCCCGCCAGAGCCCGACGTGCAGCGTGACCTCCTCGTAGCCCATCGAGTTGAAGAAGGCCTCGACCGGCGTCCACTCCTGGGT
>JABRVU010000475.1:0-5337 GCA_039961895.1 Phycisphaerae bacterium
CTGCATCGGGGCGGTCAGCCACCGGACGCTCCAGGCCGACCGGCCGGAGGACGTGGCCGCCGAGATCCGCCGGGCCCTCAAGTACATCGCCCCCGAGCAGCTCATCGTCTCCAGCGACTGCGGCTTCGGCCGGCAGGGCTGCAACCGCGAGATCGCCTTCTACAAGACCAGCAGCATCGCCCAGGGGTGCAATATCATCCGCAAGGAACTGGGCCTGGGCGAACCGTCCGACGTTCCCGCCGCCGATCCGGAGTTGCAGGTGGATATCGTCCCCAAGACCGGCCGGGTCGTGTAGGTCGGGGCCGCGGCCTTGACAGCGGGGCTATTGAACGCGCGTGTACACCCCGGTGCAGGACACGCCCTGGCCCTCGACGCAGGCCGTGTCCCGCAACTGAAGCGTGTTGGCGTCGGCGAACGAATAGTTATAGGTCTCGCCCGCGATGGGGATGACCGGGTTGCAGCCCAGCGGCCCGCAGGTTTCCTTCGGGAACCAGTCGAACACCGTCAGCCGGAGCAGCCCCGCGGCGGGGAAGTCGACCGTGTACGGCCCGCTGATCATCGTGAGCGTGAAGGCCGAGGAGGTCTGCTTGGAGAACTGCCCATTGGCCTGGAGGACCAGCTCGACGGTGGCCAGGCCCACGAGCGGATCGACGTAGCTGGCCCGCCAGACGCCGACCAGGTTGCCGCCGGCGGCCTGCTGATTCTGATTGCCGCCCAGACCGCCGCACGGGCCGATCTGGCCGGAGATCAACGCCCCCAGCGACAGCAGGATCACGGATTGCGCGGACCATCGTTTGAGCATGACCGAATCCCCCCTCGAATTGTGGTATTCATCATACATCAATTAGGCGGGGAAGTTCAAGTGAAGCGAGCGCGAGTGCCTTCCGTCGGCTCCCGGGCTCTCCAACCCGGCTACGTCCCAGAAACAGTGCACCGCCGGCGGTCGGGCCGGTTCATTTCGCCTCTGGTCCGGGCGGGGGGTCGGCCGGCCGAACCTCGAAGCGATACGCCACCGGCCGGGCGACGTTCCGCTGGGCCCTGACGATGGCGGCGTCAAGCTCCGCCAGGTCCGCGGTGACGCCGGCCAGGTTGGACGTGCCCTCCAAGTAACGCGGGGCCCACATGGCGTTGACGGCCACGTGGTTGCGGGCTTCGGTCAACCGCTTGAGCAGGTGGGCCTGGGCGTCCCAGGGCCCGCCGGGCTGCCAGGGGTCGGCCGTCGCCGACGAGAGGTTCACGCCGGCCGAAAGCTGTCCGGCATCGAACGTGCCCACCGCCCGCCCGTCGGCCGTGATCTCATACCTCCCGGCCGGCAGGTCCTTCACCGCCAGCAGATAGCGGTTCAACTGGTCGGGGAAGGGAATGAACCGGAACTGAAGCTGCCAGAGCGGTTCGAGGTTCAGGGGCAGCCCCTCGTCCAGCCGGGTGAAAGCGATCCGACGGCCGTCGTCCGACACGCGGACGTCGCTGATGCGGCAGCCCTTGGCTTCGACGGCCCCCGCGTCCCTGGCCGAGAGCGTCGCCGAGGACACGTCGGCCGGTGCGCCCAGACCCTTGAGGATCGCGTAGGCCATCGCCAGTTGCCCCAGGTCGCTCAAGTGGACGCCGTCGGCGGCGTGCAGAGTATCCTTGGCGTCCTTGTGGGCGGCGGTCCACTGGCGCACGCGCTTCTGGATCTCGCGCATGCTGCCCATCACGTCGATGGCTCCCTCGCCGGCGGCCCGGGCGATGGCCATCCCCTCGTTGCACATCTTCTGGAGATAGTCGTCCTCGCCCTTGTCGCCGGCGGTGATGGCCGCCGAACAGATGAATACCCGAACACCCTTCTTCTTGCAGGCCTCGACGATGCCGCGGATCGAGTCGAGATAGAGCTGCCGGTGCTCATCATCGGCCTTGAGGACCCAGCCGATGTCATTGACCCCGTAAGCCACGGTCAGCAGCGTGGCCCCGCGGGCGAACACGTCGCGCTCCAGCCTTTTCAGCCCGCCGGCGGCCGTGTCCCCGCCCCAGCCCGCGTTGTGGAACCTCACGTTTCGCCCCGGATAGCGCAGCAGCGTGTAGTTCTCGATCACCTGGCCGTACGCCCGGGCGGCGGTGATGCTGTCCCCAAGGAAGACCACCGTATCTGCGTCCCGGATGGCGAAGTCATCGGCTCGAGCGGCCAGGCCAAGCCCCAGCAGGCACGCGGCTGAAGCGATACTCCCCTTGTACATCACGCGCGACTCCTTGTCAGGTCCACGGGGTGGGCGATATCCTCGGTGACATGAGGTTGACCGTCCACCTTCCTGATACGCTGGTCAGAGATCTTAAGGCTTTTGCCGCCTGGCACAATCCGAGCCTCGAGCGCGTCGTGGCACGCGCCCCGCGAGGCCCGCTGCGCGGCCATCGGAGCGAACCGACTTTTCGCCTCGAGAAGGGATTCGTTTCGCGGGTGGGAGCTGCAACCGGGATTGTCTCAAGGTGGTTGGCGTATGATCTGGTCCATGATCCATCAGGGGCGCGGCGGGTGACGCCGTGCATTCCATCGTGAGCTATGCCGCTCTCAAGAGGACTGGGGACGTTGCGATCAGCCTGGCCTTGATCGTCCTGCTGCTGCCTCTCTGGCTGCTGGCCGCCTTGGCCGTCAAGCTCACCTCACCTGGCCCGGTGCTGTTCTCGCAGGAACGTGGGGGGCGCGGCGGCGTGCCCTTCCGCTCGTACAAGTTCCGCACCCTGCGGGCCGATCACGTCCACGACCCGGCCGAGATCGTGCCGCTGAATCACGCCCACGTCACCCCCGTGGGGCGGTGGCTGCGGCGGTTCAAGATCGACGAGATGCCCCAGCTCTTCAACGTGCTCAAGGGGGACATGTCCCTGGTAGGCCCCCGCCCGACCATCCTCGAGCAGGTCCGGGCCTACGACGCCTTTCAGCGCCGACGGCTGGAGGTCCGCCCCGGCATCACCGGCCTGGCCCAGGTCAACGGCAACGCCCGGATGAGCTGGGACGAACGCATCAAGTACGACGTGTATTACGTGGACCACGTGGGCCTGTGGCTCGATCTGCGCATCCTGGCCAAGACGCTGCTGGTCATTCTGCTGGGAGAGGCCCGGTTTGCCCGTCGGTTCGAGGAAAGCCCTTACGCCCGCGCTGGAAACAAGGGCGGCCCCTCGGGAAATGCGGATGAGAGGAGTCGAACCTCCACGTCCTTAACGGACACAAGGACCTGAACCTTGCGCGTCTGCCAATTCCGCCACATCCGCAACGGCTTGGACGGGTGATATTAAAGGGGGGGATCGCGGAATTGTCAATGGACCCGCCGCGGCCGACGGAAGCACGAGGATCGAGTCGAGACGTGACGCGGCCAGGGTGACGGACACGTTCCCAGTGGGGCCTGGCAAATATTCGGGCAGCCGGGGTCTCGGATACCGATCGCCCCTGTCTTCGGGCGGGAATCGAGGCCCGGACGGTGAAAACAGGCCGGCGGCAGGGGAATTCATGCTGCGCCCTGGTCATGCCACCCACCACCCGCCGCGCTCCCGAGGTGCTTTTCCGACTCCTTCTTTCGGGACGGTGTTCCTGGCCGGTATAATCCGATGCCAACGTGGTTCGCCGGCCGCTCCGGTGAACGACGCAGGGCCGCACGATGATCATGGAGGAGGTGCACAATGAGAGTCGAGGAGGAGTATCAGGACGTGCTCCAGAACATTGAGTTCGGCGTGGTCAGCGCCTACCGGAACCACCCGGCGCTGGTGGATCACGACGTGGCCCGAACGCTGGAGGTGGTCATGGACAGCTACAAGGCCGAGAAGATCGGCCGCCCGCCCCGGCCGGTCGCGCTGTCGCCGGCCGAGCAGGAGATGTACGACGCGGTGCGCGGGATGTGCGAGTGGCGCCTGGGTCGGGCCGCCCTTGGCGGCGCCGTGCGCGACGCGCCGTCCATCGGCCCCGACGAGGCCGTAACCGTCGATGAGATCCTGCTGTGCCTCAAGCGGCTCGTCAAATCGGTCCATTTCTGGAACCGCGGCGCCGGCCAGCGCGGCTACCTGGACTCCATCGTACAATTCATCCGCTGACCGCGTTTTCGAAGCCCCCGGTGGCACCGGCGTCTCGTCGGCGCGATTTCAGGGGTCGAGAACGCACCGAACGTGGGGGGGGCGAAATGGGCGTCGAAGCAGTCCGTCCGGTCCGCACCCGTGAGCAAGCGGCGGGGCCGCAAACCGTTCCGTCGCGGTCGCGGCCCGGATGAGGGCCTCGGCTCCGAATCACCGGCCCGGCCGACCTTCGTTCTCGAAGGCAGAGGAAGCGTATGACTCCCCAGGCGACTCCGGTCATCCGGCCGGCGACGGTCGACGACCTCGAGGCCATCAACGCGATCTACAACCACTACGTGCAGACCTCCACGTGCACGTATGACTACGACCCGTGCTCGCCGGCCGAACGGCTGGCGTGGTTCGAGGAACACGGCCCCGCCCATCCGGTCACCGTGGCCGAGTGCGACGGGCAGGTGGTCGGCTGGGGTTCGCTGTCGCCGTTCCGCTCGCGCCGCGGCTACCGGCACACCGTCGAGAACTCGATCTACGTCCGCCACGACCTGCATCGCCGCGGGCTGGGCCGGGCCCTGCTGCTCGATCAGATCGCCCGGGCCCGGGCCGCCGGGCATCACGTCCTGGTGGCCGGAATCTCCGCCGAACAGACCGCCAGCATCCGCCTGCACGAGGCCCACGGCTTCGTCCACGCGGCCCGGCTCAAGGAGGTCGGCCGCAAGTTCGACCAGTGGCTGGACGTGGTGTTCATGCAGTTGATCCTCTGAAGAAGCGTGGGGGGTTGCGGATTTCGGCCCGCGGATCGACCTTGCCACGGCACGCGGCGTCCTCCATCCACAATCCGCAATCCTATTGCGTCATCACCTTGGACATCTGGAAGATGGGGAGCAGGACGGCCAGGGCGATCCCGCCGATGACCGTGCCCATGACCACGATCATGACCGGCTCGATGAACTGGGTCATGGTCTTGATGGCGTGCTGAAGGTCGGCCTCGCACAGGTCGGCGACCTTGTCCATGACCGGCCCGAGCTGCCCGCTGCGTTCGCCGGCGTGGAGCATCTGCCAGACCGGGCGGGGCACGTAGGCGGCCCCGTGGAGGGTGGCGCTGAGCTGCTCGCCCTGTTCGAGTCGCCCGTGGGCCCGTTCGAAGATGCGCCCGAAAACGCGGTTGCCGACCACGTCGCGGGTGATGAGCACGGCCTCCAGCACGGACACGCCGGCGGTGATCATGGCCCCCAGCGTGCGCAGGGCCCGGGCCAGGCAGGCCTTGCGGTACATCGGGCCGATGATCGGCAGGTTCAGCCGCAGCCAGTC
>JABRVU010000476.1:0-24898 GCA_039961895.1 Phycisphaerae bacterium
CGCCTGGCTCAGGCCGCCGCCGGACGACCTCGAAGGGTGCGTCGCAAAACCCGTCTGGCACCGGCTCCCCGCCGTTCGGTTTTTCGCGGGGTTTCAGTGCCCACACGATCAGATGCAGTGACCGGGGACCGGAATGACAAGCGCGCGCTCGCGGCGGTCAGAACCTGCCGCGGGGCACATCGGCGGGGGTGATCCGGCCGAGAATGATCGGACGTTCACTGATGCCGGCCTGCAGTTCGGCGGCCACGGCCCGGGCCCCCGCCGTGATGGCCTCTTCGAGCCGATCGTACTGCGGCGTGGAGATGCTCGGGCAGTCGCATTCGGCGCGCCAACGCCCCCCGCGGTAATGAAGCGAGAGCGGCACCGGCGTGCGGACGGCTAATGCATTGGCGACCTGGGTGATTTCGACCGTGAGTTGGAGATCGTATTCGAACATCCGTGTTCACCTCGCCGGCGAGTCGGCAACCCTGCCTATGGGCACAAATCGGCCCGCCGAAGAGCCGACATGCGGTAAAAATCCAACCGCCGAACCGCGCCCAGGGGTGATCGGCGGGAGCGATAAAATGTCGGCCGGGAATGCTGCCAGGCGAGCGCCGATTCAGGCTGGAAGAATCTTTCAGTCCGGAAGAATAATGGCCTTCGTGCTCATCCCCCTGCCCTGAACGACGACCGGCTGGAAACCGATCCCACACGGGCTTCGGGATAAACGCTGAACTCGACTTTTGCCCATTTTCCGCCGCCGGTTTCCATCCCCGCCTTCCCGCCCTCGCACCTTCTCACCTCCCGGCACTGCGGTAGGGGCAACGCCGGGGTGAAGCATCAGACCCTGCGCCGCAGAGCCATCAGGCCGAGCAGGCCGAAGGCGGCCATCATGACCGCGCCGGCGGCCCCCGACCCGCAGAACGGCAGCGACAGGAACGGCCTGGTGTTGTCGGAGACGACTTCGCCGGCCGTGGTGGTCGCGGCGTTGACCGTCACCAGCAGCGAGGTCATGCCCTGCCCGCCGGCGTTGTCGGTGGCCGTCACCGTCACGCCATAGGTGCCGGGATCGAGGTAAATGTGCTCGATGACCTGGCCGGTGGCATCAGAACCGTCGCCGAAGTTCCAGTCATAGCGGACGATGGTCCCATCGGCGTCGGTGGCCGAGGCCTGCAGGAGCACCACCAGCGGGGCGGTGCCGCTCCTGGGCGTGGCCGTGGCCTGAACCACCGGCGGGGCATTGTTGGCCGGCAGCACGTTGATGCGGGCGGTGGTTCCGGCGGTCTGCCCGAGGGCGTTGGTCACCGTCAGCGAGACCGTGTAGTTGCCCGGGGTGGTGTAGGTGTAATCGACCGCCGGTCCGCTGGCCTGGTTGCCGTCGCCGAAGTTCCAGTTGAAACCCACGATGCCGCTCTGGTCGATGCCGCCGCCGGCGAAGTGAACGGCCAGAGGAGCGGCGCCGGTGGTGACGCTGGCCTGGATCGAGGCCAGCGGGACGGAGACCGCCCCGGTCGAATCGAAGCCGGTCCGCCGGCCCCACGAGTAGTAGTTGGACGCATTGCGGACGAACAGGGCGTATTGGTAGCTGCCCTGCGAGAGGCCGGTCTGGTCGAGCGAGTCGATGAGGTCGTTGGCGACGACCACCACGCCGGGAGCCACGATCTGGCCGACCTGGTAGGCGGCGCCGTCCACCGGGGCCCAGTGCAATTGCCCGGCGGGGGCCCGGACCACCAGGACGGCGGCCACGTCCGAATCGGTCACGCCGTCGTTGTCCCAGTCCGGGTTGGTCCAGGTCAAACGCACCAGCGACTGCGAGCTGACCCGCTGGACGTCCTTGACCGGGCTGGGCCAGGTGCGTCCGGCCTGGGCCGCCAGGACGGCGTTGAGGGCGTTGACCCGCCCGTGGCCGAAATGCGGGTTGTGGCCGGTCACGCGGTCGAAGGTCTCGTTGGGGCTCTGAATCTTGTCAGCGGTATGCTCGACGATGTTCCGCACCTCGACCGCCGTCAGGTTGTTGTTCAGGCTGAAGACCAGGGCCGCCACGCCCGAGGCGTTGGGACAGGCCGCCGACGTGCCGTTCATGTGATGCGTGTACTTCTCGTTGGGGAAGTCATCGATGGTCGGGTCGGGCACCAGCGCCGGGCAGGGGCCGAAGTAGAACTGAAACAGGAAGTCCAGGAAGGCGTCGTCCTGAGGCGGGCAGAACGCGGCGGTATCAATGTTCAGGAACTTCATCGGCGTGTTGTAGCCGCGAATCGGCCAGCTCTTGAACCGGTAGACCTCGCCGGTCTGATTGTCGATCAGCACGTAGGGGAAGTTGCCCTCCACCTGCATGTTATCGGTGGTGGTGATGTCGGAATCGAAGCACCCGGTCTGCAATTCGCCGCCGCCGGGCGCCGAGACCGAGGTCTCGGGGCCGAAGTTGCTGTAGCAGGCCAATCGGTCGTTACGCATGGTGGCGTTGACCGCCATGACGTGCTCGAGTCCGGCCCAGCGGTTGCCGAAGCTCAGCAGCATCGACTCATTACCCGAAGAGAAAGTCACCAGCGAGCCCCGGCCGCCACGACCTCGGGTCGAGACCTGGATGATGGCCTCCTTGATGACGTTGGTATCGGCGATGAGGTCGGTATTGGGGATCAGCGGCAGGATGGCGCTTCCCGGCCCGCCCCAACTGTTGTTGATGACCATGGCCCCGTTGCGCTCGGCGAAGAGAAAGGCGTCGGCCACGTCCAGGTCCTCGGTGTAGTTAGCCCCCAGCCCGATCTTGCAGCCGATCAGTTGGGCCCGGGGGGCCACCCCGCGCACGCCGATCTGATTGTCGCGGGCCGCGACGATCCCCGCGACCGCCGTTCCGTGCGCGTCTGCGATCGGATCCTCCGGAAACTCGCCCGCCACAAACGTCAGGTCATGATGCGGCCCGTAGAAGGGGCTGGGGTCTCCGGTCTGGCGGATGAAATCGAAGCCGGTGAGGTAGTTGTCCTTCAGGTCCTCATGGTCGCGCTGAAGGCAGTCGTCGATGACGGCCACGATGGCGCTCTCGCCCTTGGTGATCTCCCAGGCCGCCGGGGTGCTGATGTCGGCCCCCACCACGCCGCCGGCCAACTGGCCGGTGTTGCGATGGTGCCATTGGAAGGGAAAGAACGGGTCTTCGATCACGTCGACCGCGTGCTTCCGCAGCTTGATGAGCATGCCGGGGTGAGCGTAGCGCACGCCGGCGGTCGCGTTGAGTCTCTTAGCGGCGCCCACCGGGCTGAACTCGCGCTCATTCACGTCGAACACGTAGGTGTGGGGCAGCCCCAGGACCTCGCGCGAGAGGGTGCAGCCGGCCGCGGCCGCCGCGCTCAGGACGCTGGCCACCGGCGTGCCCGGATCAAAACCGGCCACCACCTTCCCGGTGAGCAGGATCGGGTAGGAGGACAGGCCGTCGGAGAACTGGTACACCGGGCGGACCGCCTGCACGCCTGGAACCTCGAGCAACCTGGTCAGGGTGGCGGCGTCGGCCTGGTTCACGAAAACAATCCGGAAGTTCGTGTAGCGGGGCGGCAGACCCATGACCTGGGCGGTGGTCGGGAAGCCGGCGGCGGCCAGGAATTGCAGCGTCTGCTCGGGCGGCTGGCTGTTGTCCAGCACGATCAGGTACTGGGTGGTGATGAGACGGGCCGGCTCGCTGATCGGGCCCGTCGCGGCGGTTGCCGTTGCCGTCGCGGCCAGCAGCCCGGCGAGCAGAACTCCGACCACGGCCGGACGGTTCAACCTCCTGGCCGGGGACAGGGCATCGCAGGATCCGTGAAGAGCTAGCATACCGTGTGCCCTCAATACAACTGGTTCCACACTCGTGTCGCCAGGCGCCGTACCGGCGAAGTCCGCCCGCCGGCCGGGTGCGCCCCCTGTCCGCCCGCGGATATCACGGCGTCAAGCCGTAGATCAGATAGACCTCGCCGGCGTTTTCCTTGCCTTCCGGGTCGGCCAGGATCGAGCCGATCAGCAGGTCGGCCCGCCCGTCGCGGTCGAGGTCGCCGGCGCTGGCCACGCCGCGGGCCAGCAGTCCGCTGTCGGGCACGTTGGGGTTGCTCGGCTGGGTATAACCCCCGCCCATGAAATCACCGCCCTTTCGCCCGACGATCACCAGGCCGGGCAGGTCCGGCGTCCCGATCAGGTTCAGACCGATGGTGCCGGTCAGATGCGCACCGCCGAACACCACGTACACCAACCCCGCATGTGTCATGTCGTCTGGGGTGCCGTCGCCATCCAGATCATCGGGAACACCGTCACCGTTGAGGTCCAGCCCGATGGTGTCGGCGATACCGTCGCCGTTGCTGTCGAACCGCGGGCTGGCATCGGGGGCGGCGATCAGGATGTCGGGAATGGTGTCCCCGTTGACGTCCCCGGCGTTGGCCACGGTCATGCCGGTCATGTCCCCGGCGTGGGCCCCGGTCAGCAACATACCGTCGCCGGCGTCGCGGAGCTGGGCGATGGTCGAGCCGCCGGCGGGGTTGAGCAGGTTGCGCCCGCCGAACAGGATGAACACCTGCCCGGAGGCGGCCCCGGCGGCGGTGAAGGCCCGCGGGCTGCCGATCAGGGCGTCCGCGAAACCGTCGTCGTTGAAGTCGTCGTTGAAGGCGCCCCCGCCGCCGACCGACGTGCCCAGGTTCTCGCCCGGCTCGCCCACGATCATCAGGCCGTTGAGCCGTTCGATGTGGGTCGGATCGAGCTGGAGCTTATCCAGCAGGTAGTCGCCCTCGATCTCGGGCTGGCGGCGATAGATCACGTAGACCGCCCCGCGGCCGCCGTTGGTCCCCGGCCCGCCGATCAGCACGTCCGAAACCCCGTCGCCGTTGATGTCGTGTACGCCCGTCACCTCGCCGATCTGATCGCCGGGCGAGGCGCCGACGATGTGGAACGGAGCCCCGACGTTGTCATACGCGGAATTCTGGTTGAGGGACGGGCTGATCGGCGCGCAGCCCGTATCGTAGACGTAGAAGCCCACGTCCTGGATGATCCAGTTGTGCGGATAGGGAAGGTTGGGATCCAGGCCCACGTTGGGCAGGCCGGGCGTCACCGGTACGGCGTAGGGGAATGCGAAAGTGGGAGCGCCCGGCCGGCGAAGCTGCATCATGTAAACCTCGCCGCTGTTGGCCCGAACCAGGTCGGGCAGCGTGGGGATAAACGCCCGGCTGGCCGATCGACGCGGGGCGCCCACCAGAATGAAATCGCCGGACGTCGAGATACTGTGCCCGAAGCGGTTGGCGGTGGTGCCGGTCAGAATCTGCGTCGTCTCCTGGCCGAGGATCCGGCAGCCGAACGGCTCGAGCGGCGTTCCCATCACCCGGTCGGCGCAGCTCGTACCCGTGCTGTAGAACCCCGTGCCGCCCAGGTACATCAGCCCGAACGGGGCCGGCTCGGCGACGCAATTGGCCCGCCCGTTGTTGAACACGCTGGGCTCGGTCAGGCCGTTGGCGGTCAACGGGTCGGTGGGCGTCGGCGGCGGGTCGATCTGCGAGAGGAAGATCGTATTCCACGGCGCCGCGTTGCAGTTGTAGCCGGGGTTGACCGGCTGAATGATCCAGGATCCGGTGGGCAGCGGGTCCGCCAGCCGCGGCGGGCTGATCAGGGTGAGCGTATCCTGCCAGAAGCCCTCGCAGGGGAAGATCCACGTGTCGTTGGCCCCGCTGACGTTGTAGTTGTCGCAGCGGTCTTCGCGCCCCGGCCAGTTGCCCGG
This sequence comes from Phycisphaerae bacterium, assembly GCA_039961895.1. GTDB lineage: Bacteria > Planctomycetota > Phycisphaerae > UBA1845 > PWPN01 > JAAXZI01. The sequence goes on from JABRVU010000476.1 coordinate 5,699, forward strand.
AACCGGCATGTTGGTGAACACCTGCCCGACCTGGTGCAACTGGATGACGCGGTCCAGCCGCCGACTCACCGCCGTGCGGATGCGCAGGAGAGAGTTACGGCTCGAAACGATGACCACGCCGCCGCGGAGGAAATGCCCGTTGTTTTCGAGCCGGCCCATGCCAGGAACGATGTCCAGCAGGAAGCCGTCAGCCAACTGGAAGGCAAGGCTGTATGAATTGCACCATGGAAAAGAGAAGGCCAACTCTCCGATCCCGTCGCCGTCCTGGTCGGGCAGCAGCAGGACCGAGCGGAGCCCCTCGCTCTCATAGGCTCCCGTCGTCTGGCCGTCCACCGTATACGGCACGGAGTTGCCGGCCTTGGCCGCCGGCGTGGTCGCGCCGCCCGGGAAGGGGTTGGGCACGATCCCGCTGAAGATCACGCCCGGAACGGTTCGGCCGACGGCATTGACGCCGATGGAGCCGGAAAACCGCGCCCCGGACCCGTAGATCAGATAGGCCTCTCCCGCCCCTCGACCCGTGCCGGAAAAGAAGAACGGCTTGCCATATTGGGCCGCGATCAGGATTTCGTTCCGTCCGTCGTTGTCGTGGTCGTCGGTGGCGGTCATGGCACTGCCCAGGTTGTCCTGGAAGTTGTGCCCCTGGAAGACGGCGCCCTGGAAAGGACCGCTCTGGGGGATGACCCGCCCCTGGGCGTCGCGCCTGGTCTGGAGGTCGCCGACCCAGAAGATCAGCGGCCGGACCGTGATCGTGCCCAGTGCATACACCGTGATCGGCACCCCGCTGACCGGCGTGAGCGTCGCGCCGATGAAAAACTTGCCCACCACGCCGGTGGTGTTGAAGTCCACGAACTGCTGGGTGGCATCGATGCCGGCGTTGCCGATGGTGATGCGAGTCAGGGGGCCGTCGGGCGAGCCGTCGTTATTGGAGTCCGGCTCGCGGAAGACCCGGACGGTGGCCTCTCCAGCCCCCAGGGTGGTGACCCAGTTGATGCGGTAGACGCGGTTCTGGAGGAGGGTGGTAGCCACCAACGGGGTGGTGAGGCTGATGAAGGCGTTCCCGCCGCCGGGGATGCCCCCTCCGCCCGGCGTGCCGCCGGTGCCCAGATTGCCGATCTGGACCGGCCCGGCGCTGTAGGAGAACAGCGGCGGCGTCAGCCCGTTGAGCAGTTCGGCGCCGACCCAGTACGTGCCGGGCACCACGTCCGTGGTGTCCCAGGTGGCCCCGCTGGCCGTCACCGGGATGGTCGTGATGGTGAACTCGTTGCCGTTGCCGAAGGTGTTGTCGGAATCGTAAAACAGCCGGATCGTCGAGCCCGAGGTGGTGGGATCATTGGCCGCCACGATGATCTGGATCAGCGCTCCCGGCGCGGCCAGCAGGCCCACGGTCGGCGAGAGCACCTGAACGAACGCGCCCGAGACCACCGTGACGGTCCCGGGGGCATAGCGCGTGGCCGTCCCCCCCGAGGGGGTGGTGACGGTCGCGCCCAGGTAGTACACGCCGGGTTGCAGGCCCACCGTGTTGAAGCTGGTGTTGACGATCGAGCTGCTGGTGTTGGCCCCTTCCAGGATGGTCACTTCGTTGCCGTTGAACGCCCCGTCGGTGTCGTAGAAGGTCCGCCAGCCGAAGGTGGTCAAACCGCCGTTGAACTGCACCGGAACGGAGACGCCGCTGCCCACGCGGATCGGTCCGGCCGGAGAATTGAAGACCACCTGCGGTGCCGAGGTCAACGTGACCCGCCCGCTGGCGTAGGCCGTCCGCGTGCCCAGGCTGTTGGTCGCGGTCACGCCGATGTAGATCGTCTGGGCCGAGAGCGTCGAGGTCAGAAGCTGCGTGAACTTGTCCTCGCCCGTGGGCAGCCCGGTGGCGAAAGTGACTTCATCACCGGTGCCGGCCTGTCCGTCGGAGTCGTAGAAGGCGCTGACCGAGGTGGTGCCGTCGCTGATCACGCTGTAGACCAGGGTGACGCGCTCACCGATGGCGATGGTCAGGTCGAGGGCGGGGGATTGAACGGTCACTTGCGGCGCCGTGGTGGACACCCCTCCCAAGGTGGGGCAACCCTGACCGACGAGCCAAGGCAGGCACACGGCCAATCCGGCGACCAAGGCCCAACCTTGGCGAGACCGGGCAGTCAATCTCATAATGTCATTCTCCACAGACGTTTAGAAGCCGCGTGAAGCCGTCCTGCGCCCCGTTCCTGACGACAGGGGATGCGCCGGCGAAGCTTGGCGATGGCTCCTGCGACCGGCCGCCGGCGCTCGCACCTGTATCTTGAGGGCGACCAAGATTCCTGTCAACGTCGGGTCGGCCAAGTCTTTGGCGGAATATGAGTTCACGCATGACGACCGGCGGGGTCGGGTCATGCGGCGGACCAGGGACGGCGGCGACTTGTTGCCTGGGCCGCGGGAAGGGGTTGCGACCACACATGACCGCGGTCCAAGCGGAAGCGCGTGTTCCCCGCCCGACGCCTCACGAATCCCCGCGAGTTTTCAGTCGCCGGAATCGCATCGAGGGCGGTGAACGGGCCAGAATGGCGCGGACTTCAGCAGACCGGCCTATCGCCCGGCTCACGGTTTATGGGATATCCAGGGCGGGTGATACGCCCACTTGGCGGCGCACGCTCTCAGGAGGGGCCGAGGGCGCCACCCAGTCGCCATGCCTGGTTATCGGCAACAGCGGCACGCCCGCGCGGCCGGTTCCGGCAGACCAGAGGGCTCGAGTGGCAACCCACGCCACTTGACCTTCAGACCGGGTCATTTGTAGACGTCGTGGCACTCGCCGCACTTGGTGTGGATCTTCTTGAAGAGGTCCTTGGCCTTATCGACTTCCTTGGCCTTGGAGGCCTTGGCCAGCTCGACGGCCAGGTCGCGGGCCTCGAACGCCCACTTCTTGTAGTCGGCCTTTTCGCTCTGGTAGTGGTTCACGTTGCACAGTTCGGCCAGCAGGTAGGCGGTCCGCTGAAGGACCTTGAAGTCCTCCTTGCCGGTCGCCGTCAGTTGTTTCTTGATGGCGTTGAAGGCTTCTTCCTGGGCCTCCATCAGCGGCGCGACCGGGGCGACCGGCTTGTAGGCGACCTCGGCGGCCCCGGCGGGCTTCTCTTCGCTGTGGACCTTCTGAACCATGCCCAGACACCAGATGCCGCCGCCGATCAATACGGTCGTCAACAGGGTACGTCGCCAGGTCACGAGTGGCTCCTTCCGCACGGTCTTACGGATCAACGTTCAGGCGGGGGATGGTTGCTTCGACGCCGATCGCCGAACCCTACAGACCCCGGGATTCCCGGCCCCGCGGGCAGGTATTCTCCCTATCCGCGGTGCATCTTGTCAAGCCGGGGGCGTCCTGAGGATGCACGTCTGCACGTCGGGTGCGTGAACGTCCCTGCTCGCAGATCGGCGGGAGACGGCCCCATCGGAACCGCGACCGTCAGGAAGCGGGTCCGTGGCCCCGCCCCGCGCGCCCAGAGCCGAGGTCGGCGTTACGGCGGGGTGCCGCCGGCCGGCTGCGTGGCGGTGAAGGCTCCTTGGATCTCGCGGAGGATCTCTTCTTCGAGCCTGCGGTCGCGCCGCCAGTCGACCCATTCCTCGCGCGCGCTGGTGGAGGTGGCCCCGCGCCGGTCGATGGCGGTATCGGTGGGGCGGTCCTCGCCGTGCGTGCCGGCGAAGGCGGCGCGTTCCGCCGTGCTGAGCCGCTGGGCCATGACCCGGACCTGAACCACCACCGTGCCGCCCTCGGGCACCAGGCGCAGTTCGGCCAGCCGCCGTTTCCGGCGCGGCGTGATGTTGAGCAGGTCGCCGCTCTGCCCGCTCTGTTCGAGGTCGGGGGCGTCGGCCGGGCGGGCCACCAGGACGTCGCCGGTCGATTGGTCCGGGTCGATGCGGAAGCGGGTGCTGAACACGTCCTCGGCCACAGGTTGGGCCGCGGACAGGGTCACGCCGGGCAGGCGGCGGCTGGCGTAGTCGCCGATGCGCCACCTTCCCGACCCCGAGGGGCCCGCTCCGCCGCCGATCGGCTCCGAGCAGCCGGCGGCGAGCAGCGCCGCGCACGCGATCACCACGGACGCACCGCGAACCACGGTCATGGCGCGTGTGGCGTCGGCGGCGCGGGATCGGCCCGCGGCCGGAAGCCTCTCGTGGCCTGGAGAGCGACGCTTCGCATTTCCGATCAGGCGCATGATGGTATTCTCCTCTCGGCTGGTCGCGGCCGGCGCGGTTCAACGGCTCGCGGATGATGACCATAACCCTGCGCGGCGGCGCGGGCAATCGGGCCGGTGCCTTTTTGCATGCGCCCCGGGGATCAGGCCCTGAGCGGAAAGAATTCGCGCCGTCGTGAGTCCGCGCTATAATGCCGATCGTGAAGCGATTCTGGTTGGCCATCGGCATGAACCTGCTGGCGCCCGGCGCGGGGCTGGTTCTGCTCGGGCGCGTGTGGTTGGGGGTGGCCGTCGCGGTCTGGTTCGCGCTGGGCGCGGAGTCGGCGGCCCTGGGTTGGCTGATCGCGCCCTTGAGCTTCCCAAGGTGGCTGGTTCTGACCGGGGCGGTCATCGCCGCCTCGGGCTGGCTCGTCGGGCAGGGGCTGCTGATCGGTCGCATCCGCTTTCTGCTCGATCCGAACCTCCCGGCGGAGATCGGCGCGCTTCGCCGGCTGGCGGAGACGGAGATGGCCCAGGGCCGGCTGGGGGCGGCGCGCTCAGCGCTGCGGGCCGCCTTGATGATCGACGATGCCGATCTGGCCACGCGCATACTTTGGGCCAGGCTGATCTCGATGCAAGGCCGTTCCACGCAAGCCCGGCGCGCCTGGCTGGAGGCCGAACAACTCGACACCGAGCACCTCTTCTCGGCGGAGATCCGTCAAGCCCTCGACCGGCTCCAAGCCGGCGCGTAAGCCATCGACGGGCCGGACCGCAACTGCCCTCGAACCTAAGCCGATATAAAACCGGCGGTTGTAATGGCGGTGGATACTCTGGTGTTAGCGGTCCCATGCAGAATCGGCGCGGGTTGAAGCAGGGTCGCGGCAGTGCTAGAATCCGGCGGTCAGCGGGTTTCGCGGGGCGTTTTTCCCGGACGGCGCGAGACGGGGTAGACCCGGCCCGGTTTTCGGGTCGAACGGCCGGAGCAAGTTCGGGTCCCAGCGATGCCCGACCTTCCACCCGCGCCACCCGCGGCCTGGAGCGGGCTTGCCGGTCGCCATGCGGGTTCGGACCTTGGCTTTGCCCGGTCCGCCTGAGGAGCGGTTTATGTTTGAACGGTTTACGGATCGCGCGCGGAAGGTCATGGCTCTGGCCAACCAGGAAGCGCAGCGCTTCAATCACGAGTATATCGGGACCGAGCACATCCTGCTGGGCCTGGTGAAAGAGGGCTCCGGGGTGGGGGCCAACGTGCTCAAGAATCTCGACGTGGACCTGCGCAAGGTCCGGCTGGAAGTCGAGAAGCTGGTGAAGCGCGGCCCGGACATGGTCACGATGGGCAAGCTGCCGCAGACCCCGCGGGCCAAGAAGGTCATCGAGTACGCCATCGAGGAGGCCCGCAACCTCAATCACAACTACGTGGGCACCGAGCATCTGCTGCTGGGCCTGCTCCGCGAGCAGGACGGGGTGGCCGCCCAGGTGCTGATGAACCTGGGGCTCAAGCTCGAGGACGTCCGCGAGGAGGTGCTCAACCTGCTGGGGGCGGCCAATGAGAACGAAGAGGCCGCCGAACAGCCCAGCGGCGGCGGCGGTGAAGGCGGCGGCGGCGGCGGAAAGAAAGGCAAGAGCAAGACCCCGGCGCTGGATTCCTTCGGGCGCGACCTGACCGAAATGGCCCGCGAGGGCAAGCTCGACCCGGTCATCGGGCGGCAGCGCGAGATCGAGCGCGTGATCCAGATCCTCTGCCGCCGGCAGAAGAACAACCCCGTGCTGCTGGGCGAGGCCGGCGTGGGCAAGACCGCCATCGTCGAGGGGCTGGCCCAGAAGATCGTCACCGGCGAAATCCCCGAAATCCTGGCCGATCGGCGCATCGTGGTGCTGGACCTGGCCATGATGGTCGCGGGCACCAAGTACCGCGGTCAGTTCGAGGAGCGCATCAAGGCGGTGATGAACGAGGTCCGCCGGGCCCGGAACGTGATCCTGTTCATCGACGAGCTGCACACCCTGGTGGGCGCCGGCGGGGCCGAGGGGGCCATCGACGCCTCCAACGTGCTCAAGCCGGCCCTGTCGCGCGGCGAGATCCAGTGCATCGGGGCCACCACGCTCGACGAGTACCGCAAGTACATCGAGAAGGACGGGGCCCTGGAGCGGCGCTTCCAGCAGATCATCGTCGAGCCGCCCAGCCGCGAGGAGACCACCCTGATCCTTCAGGGCCTGCGCGACCGTTACGAGGCCCATCACCGCGTGCAGATCACCGACGAGGCCATCGCCACGGCGGTGGAGCTGTCCAACCGCTACATCACCGGGCGGGTGCAGCCGGACAAGGCCATCGACGTGATCGACGAGGCCGGGGCCAGCATCCGCCTGCGGAGCATGACCAAGCCGCCGAACCTGACCGAGATCGAGCGCGAGATCGAGCGGCTGCGCATGGAGAAGGACGAGGCCGTCAAGAACGCCGACTACGAGCGCGCCGCCGAGCTGCGCGACAAGGCCGAGGTGGCCAGCGCCCGCAAGGAAGAGATGATGCGCGAGTGGCGCGACCGGGCCAAGGAGGTCGACGGGGTGGTCGACGACGAGACCGTGGCCGAGGTGGTCTCGCGCATGACCGGCGTGCCGCTGACGCGGGTGGAGAAGGACGAGGTCGAGCGGCTGCTGCGGCTGGAGGACGAACTGCACAAGCGCGTGGTCAGCCAGGACGAGGCCGTCCGGGCGGTGGCCCGGGCCGTCCGCCGCTCGCGCAGCGGGCTGAAGGACCCCAACCGCCCGATGGGCAGCTTCATCTTCATCGGGCCCTCCGGCGTGGGCAAGACCTACCTGGCCAAGTGCCTGGCCGAGTTCATGTTCGGCAACGAGGAGGCCCTGGTCATCCTGGACATGAGCGAGTTCATGGAGAAGCACAACGTCAGCCGGCTGATCGGCGCGCCGCCCGGCTACGTGGGCTACGAGGAGGGCGGACAGCTCACCGAGCGCATCCGCCGCCGGCCTTACAGCGTGGTGCTGCTGGACGAGATCGAGAAGGCCCACCCCGACGTCTTCAACATGCTGCTCCAGATCATGGAGGAGGGCCGTCTGACCGACTCCTTCGGCCGGCACGTGGACTTCAAGAACACCATCCTGATCATGACCAGCAACATCGGCGCCGACCGCATCACCAACCAGGCCGACTTCGGCTTCGGCAAGCGCGACGAGAACATCAGCTACGAGAAGATGAAGACGGTCCTTCAGAACGAGGTGGAGCGCTACTTCCGGCCGGAGTTCATCAACCGCGTGGACGAGCTGGTGGTCTTCCGCAAGCTCAACCACGACGACCTGGTGCACATCGTGGACCTGGAGGCCGGCAAGGTGGCCAAGCGCCTGGCCGAGCGCGGGCTCACCCTGGAGCTGGACCAGTCGGCCAAGGACTACCTCATCGAGCAGGGCACGGACGAGAAGTTCGGGGCCCGTCCGCTGCGGAGGGCCATCGAGAACAAGCTCGAGGACCCGCTCTCGGAGGCCATCCTGCGCGGCGAATACAAGGGCAAGCACCGCATCCTGGTGACGGCCCGCGAGAACGAGGACGGCGAGAAGCGGCTGTTTTTCGAGGGCCTGGCCGACGAGCCGGCGGTCGCCGCCGGCGCCGCCCCGGAAGTCGCCGCCGCCGGGGCCTCCGACGCGACGTAGCGCGCCTCCCGGCGATCGCGTCCGGGGCCCGTTCATCCGCCCGGCCGGCTCTCGGCGGGACGGGTCGAGGGTCCGGTGGCGCCCCGCGACCGGGCGGCGGGGGCGATGAGGGCCTCGGCTTCATTCAGAATGATGCGCGTCTCGGCGTCCAGCGGCGCCGGCCCGCCGACCATCCGGCGCAACTCCTGCAATCCGGCGGCGGCCTCGTCCCGCCGATCAAGCCGATAAAGCGTCATGGCCAGGAAGGCAACGTCCGCGGGCTGGGTGTGGCCGTTCAAGGCGTCGGAACGGGTCAGCGTGGCCAGGGCCTTCTCATACTGCCCCACCCGATACTGGGCCACGCCCAGCGTGTTCAACAGGGCGCCGTCGTCACCCTCCTTGAGGCATGCGCCCTCCGCAAACATGAGGGCGCGCTGATACTGCTCCCCTGATCGGCCCGGCTCCAGGGAGCGCCACGCGATGTCATTGAGCACCTGGGCCGGCGCGGCCTGGCTCAGCTCCCGATCGATCTCGGCCCGCTTGGCGCCGGACCGGGTGGCATAGAAATCGGACAGGACCCGCAGCGCCTCGATGCGGCAATCCAGGACCCGAGGCTCCGCCCCGGTCAGGTCCTTGACCTCGCGCAGCAGCGTCTCGATCCGCGGATCCGATGCGGGATCCTCCTGCATGCAGAGGAACTCCGCGAGGCCCAGTTGAAACTGGATGGTGGTCCGATGGCTCCGTCCCAGCGCCAGGCGGGACGCCTCCAGCGCCCGGGCCTCCCATTCCGGGTCCTGCCGTCCCGCGTCACGGGCAAGGATGGCGCGCCTCCGGAGCGCAAGGGCGTGATCGCGATGCGCGGCCACTTCCGCCGGGCTCGAGGCCTGCCACAGCCGGACAACGCCACCGGACTCGGCATCGGCCAGGAATCGCCCGTCGGGTGAAAAGGCGAGCGCGTTCACCCGCTGCGCGTCCAGCCTGAACGAAGCGCGCAGATGACCGGTGACCGGATCCCACCAACAGACCGTCCCGTCCCAGGCGCCCGTCGCGACCGTCCGTCCGTCGGGAGAAAACGCCACTCCGTTGGCGGTGCCGGTTTGGCCCGTCATGAACACGTAAAGCCGACGGCCCTGGAGGTCCCAGATCGCCGAGCAGTTGATCAGGCCCAAGGCGACGTTCGCCCCGTCGGGGGAGACGGCCATGGACCTGACTTCGCTCCGGACGTGCATCGCTCCGAGCAGTTCGCCCGACTCCGGGTTCCACACGCCCACGGTTTCATCATGGCTTCCGGTGAGCGCCAGCAGGCCGCGTGGGGTGTCCGCGAACACGACCCGTTCGACCTTGTTGGTATGACCCTTCAGCCGGACGGGCTCGGCCACGGTATCCAAACGGCGAACGACGGCCATGGCGTCATAGCCGGCCGACGCCAGGCGCGTCCCGTCCGGCGAGAAGGCCACATGAGTGATCTCGCCGGTGTGGTCGCGATACTCCGCGACCTTGGCCCGGGTCCGCACGTCCCAGAGCCGGACGGCATTGACGGCTTCGGGGTGATCGTAACCGGCCGTGGCCAGGGTCCGGCCATCCGGCGAAAAAGCCACCGCCCTCGCGGAGTAGGTGAAGGCGGGTACCGTCGCGACCCTTCGGAATCCGGGCACTTCCCAGAGCCTGACCATGCCATCAAAGCCGGCGCTGGCCAACGTGCGGCCATCCGGTGAAAAGGCCACCGCGTAGGCATCGGCGCTGTGGGCCTGCCGGAGTTCCCAACGGGAATCGCTGGAAGGCTGCCAGAGGCGGAGCGTCTCGTCGGACGACGCGGAAACGACCCGCTCGCCGTCGTCGAGAAAGGCCACGCTGTGCACGTCGCCGTGGTGCCCGGCCAGGACCTGTTTCAGGTTTCCGCTTTGGACATCCCACAGCCGGACGGTCTGATCATTGGCCGCCGTGGCGAGGGTCTTTCCGTCGCGCGAGAAAACCACGGCGCCGACCTCCCGCTGATGCCCGCGAAGCGTGGCCCGCTCCAGGCGGGCGGCGTGGTCCCACAATCTGATCGTTTTGTCGAAACCCGCGGAGGCGAGCACGTCGCCGGCCGGGCTGAACGCCAGCACGCCGATCCCGGCGGTATGCCCCTCCAGTTCGCCCCGCTTTTCCAGGGTGGCGGCGTCCCACAGGGTGATGCCACAGGGTCTGCTCAGCTCCCACGTTCCGGTCGCCAGCACGCTCCCGTCGGGAGAAAAGGCCACCGCGTAGGCCTCGTAGCCAGGTGAAGCCAACAGGGTCCGGCGGGTCGCCTTCCGCCAATCCCAGACGCTGACGGTTTCCCTGCCCACTCCGACGGCCAGCAACGTCCCGTCCGGCGAAAAGGACAACGTGGAATAGCACCTGTGGGCCGGTCTGTCGCCCTTCAATTCCGCGAGCTTCCGGCCGCTTTCGACGTCCCGGATGGTCACCAGTCCCTGTTGGTCCACGGTGGCGAAGCGCCGGGAATCGGGTGACATAGCGGCGCCCATGAATCCCGTGAAAGGGGAATCCGCCAGCCGGGAGCGTTCCTTCCAGTTCCGGGCGTCCAGGATGCTGATGGTGAAGATGCCCATCGTCAGCACGGATTCGCCGCCCGGCAGCGCGGCCACGAAGTGAACCTGTTCGCCCGGGTCGAACACGATCCGCGCGTTGGCGTGACTGGCGTGCCAGAAGTAGTACCATTCGAATCCGCGCGGGTCCTTCTGCCCCGGAAGCGGTACCTGGTTGGTCATCAGTTCCAGGGCGTTGGCGGTATCGCCGTCCAGCAGGGCCTGTTTGACGACGTTCATGGAGGCGGCATAGGCGTTCCGCCGGGCCAGCTCGGCCCGCTCCTCGGCGTGTATCCGGGCCCGTTCCGCGTCCTCGCCGGCGCTGACCGCCGCCTTCCGTTGAGCTTCCGCGTCCTGGCGGGCCCGGTCCGCCCGGTAGTAGAGGACCGACAGACCCACCGTCGAGCCGGCGATGAGGAGGGCAAACGCCGCGGCCAGACCTATGGCCAGCCGGAATCGCCGCAGCGTCTTCCTGAGCACGTACAGAGCGCTGTCGCGCTTGGCCTCGATGGGCTCGCCGGCCAGGTAATGACGGATGTCGCGGGCCAGCTCGCCGGCGGACTGGTAGCGCCGCTCGCGCTCCTTGGCCAGGCACTTGAGGACGATGGTTTCGACCTCGTCGTTGATCTGCCGCCGGAAGGAGCTGGGCCGGGCCGGCTCGGCCTTCATGATGCGGTCCAGCACGTCGCGCATGTTGCCGATGACTTCGTAGGGGAATCGGCCGGTGAGCATCTGATAGAGGATCACCCCCAGCGAATAGACGTCGGTGCGGACATCGATCTTGGCGGGGGCGCCTTCGGCCTGCTCGGGCGCCGCCCAGGGCAGGCTGCCCACGAACTGCCCCGTCACGGTCATGGCCTGCGGCCGGGGCCCGTCGGTGACCTCGCCGCCGGCCACCTTGGCCAGGCCGAAATCCAGCACGTGCGGCTCGCCCTCGGGGTCCACGCGGATGTTGCCGGGCTTCAGGTCGCGGTGGATCACGCCGCGCAGGTGGGCCGCGTTGACCGCGTCGCAGACCTTCACGAACAGAGCCAGCAGCTCCTCGACGCCGCGGGCTTCGCCGTCGGCCAGGTGCGCGTCCAGCGGCCGGCCCGGAATGTAATCCATCACGAAGTAGAAGCGGCCCTCCACGATCCCGCTGTCATGGATGGTGACGATGTGGGAATGGTTCAAGGCCGCGAGGACCTGCACCTCGCGCTCGAAGCGGGCCTTGTCGCGCGGACCGGCGAAGGGTCCCTCGCGCATGACCTTGATGGCCACCCGCCGGCGGGTGGCCTTCTGGACGGCCTGGTAGACCACGCCCTGCCCGCCGCGATGGATCTCGCCGAGGAGGGTGTAGCCGGGAAAGGCCTCCGCGCCGGTGCCTTCCGGCACATCGGAGGACGCGCCGCCGGCGGGTGCGCGAGACGGGCCGCCGGCCTGTTCCGCCTGGCGGCGCGCATCGTCCACCCAGTCGCGAAACCGGTCCGGCTGACGTTCTGACCGACGGGGGTCCTCGCTCATGGGTCCTCTCAGGGAGGCGAGATCGAGCCCCTCGAACTCACGCCGTGTCGCTGAAATACCGCGATTCAGAGCCCAGCACCTGCCGCAGCCGGTCGTGGGCCCGGGCCCGCAGCATGTGCACGGCACCCTGCGACCGGCCCATGGCTTCGCTCACCTCGCAGGCCGTCCGCCCCTCGAGGTCGCACAAACGGATCACTCTCTGATAATCCGAAGGCAGATGGGTCAGGGCCTTTTCGATCGCCGCGCAGGCTTCATTTCGGCTGGCTCGCTGGCTGGGCGTCGAGCCGCCGGTGAGGGCATCGACGAGCTGTGCGCACCGTCCCTCTCCGTCATCCGCGGGCTCCTGCCGGCCGGGCGGGTGGCGCTTGGCCCGGCCCAGCTCACGGACCGCGTCGGTCAGATTGTGCTCGGCGATGCGCGTCACCCAGGCCAGGAAAGAACGCGCGTCCGCGGCCGTGCAGGAGTCGATCCGCAGAAAGGCTTCCAGGAAGGTGACTTGGATGACGTCGTCAACGTCCAGCAGCGAACGCCAGGTCTGGCCGATCCGCCCGGCCAGAGCGTCGGCCAGACGCGGGCCGCAGGTTTCCAACAGCCGGCTCAAAGCCTCGACATCTCCCTCCCTGGCGCGCGATACCCATTCATCCGCTGGATCGCTCATGGGATGTTCCCTTTCCGCGTGACGGGCCCTGGAGGCTGAATCGACCTTCAGCATACTTCGCATTTTTTTCTTTTCAAGCGTGAACTCCCGGTGGTTTGCGTCGCCCGTATGCATAGATGCCCCTCCAAGGCATGTTTGAGGCGACGCCTCGAAGCTCCTCTCGGGGTGCCCCATCACGGCCATCGGTGGCCGTGAACCACCGCGGCGAGCCGGCACGGGCGTCCCAGAAAGGAGAGATCCCATGCGAAAGGCAACGTCGCGCAGCGTGGTGGTGGCCCTGGCCGGCATGGCGCTGAGCCTGCCGGTGGCGGCGATGGCCAAAGCTCCCGGCAATCCCGGCGTGCTGCCGCCGCAGTCCAAGCCTTACGGCAAGACCTACGGCCAGTGGGCCGGCGCCTGGTGGCAGTGGGCCCTGTCCGTGCCCGTGCACGATGACGAGGGCAACAATCAGCATCCCCTGTGGGACGACACCGGCGAGGACGCCGCCCGCGGACAGTCCGGTCCGGTCTGGTTCCTGGCCGGCATGATGGATGCTTTCCCCGATCCCGGCGGGGACCCCAATTCCTTCTTTGGCGTGGCCGAGCGCGACGTGACCGTTCCGCCGGGCAAGGCCCTCTTCTTCCCGATCATCAACGTCGAGTGCTCGGTGCTGGAAGGCAACGGCCAGAACGTCCAGGAATTGAGCGAATGCACGGCCTATTACATCGACCACGTCCAGAATCTCTCCTGCGAGCTGGACGGCAGGTCGATTCAGAACCTGGAAGCCTATCGGCACGTCTCGCCGGGATTCACCCTGGTGGGCATCGAGGACAACCTCATGGATGCGGCCTATGGCCAGGAAGGTTTCTTCCCGGCCGGCGACACCACCCTGGCCGTGGCCGAGGGGTTCCATCTCATGCTCGCGCCGCTTTCTGTCGGCAAGCACGAGCTGCGCTTTTCCGGCGCTTACGTGTTCACCGAGGAGGAGGACGGCTTCGATTACACCTTCAACCTGGACATCACCTATCACCTGACCGTGGGACATGAAAAAAAGCACAAGAGCCAGTGCGGCCGGTGAATGCCTCGTGCCGCAAGGTCCCGCCGTCGGCCCTCCTGCCGCCAACCCCCGGGCAATTCCAACGGAATTGCCCGGGGGTGCTTTTTTGACCGGTGAAAACGGGAACGAGCCGTCATTGCGCGAAAGGCAGCGCGGGGCGCGGCCGCCCGTTCGATCATGACTGCCCGGGGCGGGGAGCCCTTTTGCCACGGGCCGGTACCGGCCCGATAATGTCGGGCATGGGAACGCAATCACGCCCGCGGATCGTCGTGGCCGAGACGCTGAGCGAGTCGGCGATGCAGCGGTTGCGCCAGGCCGGCGACGTCACCGTCCTCCAGCGGCACGACGAAGCGGCCCTGGTCGCGGCGGCGGCCGACGCCGACGCCCTCCTGGTGCGGACCTATGCCCAGGTCAACGAGCGGGTCATCGCGGCGGCCCGGGCGGGCGGACGGCTGAAAGTCATCGGGCGGGCCGGCGTGGGCGTCGATAATATCGACGTGAAGGCGGCGCGGGCCGCGGGCATCACCGTGGTCCACACGCCGGCGGCCTGCACCGACGCGGTCGCCGAGCTGGTCGTGGGGCTGGTGGTGGCCGTCCAACGCGGAATCGTCTGGAAGGACGCCCGCATGCGCCGGGGCGAGTTCGCCTCTCTGCGCGCGGGGATGCCGACCAACACCGAGCTGCAACACCAGACGCTCGGCGTCATCGGCATGGGCCGGATCGGACGGGCGGTCGGGCGGCGTCTGGGCGTCGGACTGGGCATGCGGATCATCTACCACGACATTCTCGACGTCGGGGCCCTGCCCTTCGAGGCCCGCCCCTGCGCGAACGCCGACGCGGTCTACGCCCAGGCCGACGTGGTCACGCTGCACGTGCCGCTGACGCGGCTGACGCGCGGAATGATCGACGCGGCGGCCCTGGCCAGGTTCAAACCGGGCTCGTACCTGATCAACACCTCGCGCGGGCCGGTGGTGGATGCGGCCGCCTTGGCTGATGCGCTGCGTTCGGGGCATCTGGCGGGGGCGGCCATCGACGTCTTCTCGCCCGAGCCCCCGCCGCCGGATCATCCCCTGATGTCGGCACCGAACTGCATCCTGACACCGCACGTGGCCTCGCGCACGCGCGAGGGGATCACGGCCATGAACGACGTGGTGGACGACGTGATCGCGGTCCTGTCCGGCCGGGCGCCGCGATACGTGGCCGAACCGGAGCCGGATTAGGACGCACTCCAACCGCAAGGACGAAGATGCATGGCGACGTATCTGGTGACCGGCGGCGCGGGCTTTATCGGTTCGCACATCGTGGAGCGGCTGGTCCGCGACGGGCAGCCCGTCCGCGTGCTCGACGACTTCAGCTCGGGCAAGCGCGAGAACCTGGCCGGCTTCGGCTCGAAGGTCGAGGTCGTGGAGGGCGACCTGCGCCGCCCGGAGGACTGCCGCCGGGCCTGTCGGGGCGTCGAGGTCGTCTTCCACCAGGGCGCGGTCCCCTCGGTGCCCAAGTCGGTGGCCGACCCCGCCACCACCCACGCGGTCAACGTGGACGGCACGTTCAACCTGCTGATGGCGGCCCGTGAGGCCGGCTGCCGCCGGGTGATCTACGCGGCCAGCAGCAGCGCCTACGGCGAGAGCGCCGAACTGCCCAAGCGCGAGCGGGCCCTGCCCGAGCCGTTGAGCCCCTACGCCGTCAACAAGCTGGTCGGCGAGTATTACTGCCGGGTGTTTTCGGCCTGCTACGGGCTGGAGACGCTTTCGCTGCGTTATTTCAACGTGTTCGGCCCGCGCCAGGACCCGCGCAGCCAGTACGCGGCGGCGATACCGGCGTTCGTGACCGCCATCCTGCGCGACCAGCCGCCGACCGTCTACGGCGACGGCGAGCAGACCCGCGATTTCACCTACATCGACAACGTGGTTCACGCCAACCTGCTGGCGGCCAAGGCGCCGCGGGCCCGCGGCGAGGTGCTCAACGTGGCCTGCGGCGAGCGCGTGTCGGTCAACGCGATCATCCGGCAGATCAACGAGCTGCTGGGCAAGAAGATCAAGCCGGTGTACGCCCCCGAGCGGCCCGGCGACGTGAAGCATTCGCTGGCCGACATCACCGCGGCCCGCGAGCTGATCGGGTTCGAGCCGGTGGTCGGCTTCGACGAGGGGCTCCGCCGGGCCATCGACTGGTATCGGCACAACCTGTGAACGGAAGGCTGACGCCGGCCCGGCGGGAACGCGGTCAGGGATGAGGCGGGCGCGGTCATGAGCAGGCGCGGTCGGCGCAGGAACATCTGGCCGCGGCGGTATCGGCACGGGCCGGCGGGGGCGCTGATCGTCCTGCTGGTCGCGCTGGCCGTCGCACTGTCGCGCGGGCGGCAGTCGCGGACCGAACCCCCCGCCGGCGGCCCGGATTACGACCGCTATCACAACCGCACGGCCCTGTGCACGCGGGTGGTGGACGGCGACACGCTTCACGTGGACATTCCCGACGGCCCGCGGCGGGAAACGGCCGTCCGGCTCCGGGGCGTGGACACGCCGGAGACCGTTCATCCCGACAAACCAGCCATGCACTTCGGGGCCGAAGCGACGGATTTCGTGAAGTCGGCCGTGCTGGGCAAACCGGTCCGGCTGGTCCTGGTGCCCCATGACACGCGCGACCGGTATCAGCGGGTCCTGGCGTACGTCTATTACGGACAACCCGAGGAGATGCTCAACGAACGGCTGATCGCCGAGGGCTACGGCTACGCCGACCCGCGCTTCAAGCATCCCTGGCGCGAAAAGTTCACGCAACTCGAGCAGCAGGCCCGCCGGCGAAAGGTCGGCCTGTGGGCCGATGTCCGCCCCGAACAGATGCCGGCCTGGCGCAGGGACCGGGAATGAACCCCCCGGGCCGCGCCCAGCGGCTCCCGGCTCAATTGTAATACCGTGGCCGGGGGATGATGAGGACGGGATTGCCCTGGTCGTATTCGATGGTGACCAGGGGCTGTCCCGTGGCCGCCCGCATCAGGTTGCCCATCAGGATGAACGGC
Organism: Phycisphaerae bacterium; assembly: GCA_039961895.1. Lineage (GTDB taxonomy): Bacteria > Planctomycetota > Phycisphaerae > UBA1845 > PWPN01 > JAAXZI01. The sequence goes on from JABRVU010000476.1 coordinate 22,233, forward strand.
GTCAGAAACACCAGCACCAGCGTGTTGCCCGCCTGGATGAAGACGTTCATCAACTGGCTGAGCGTGAGGGTGATGACGAAACCGGTAAAGGAGATGAACCCCGGCAGCAGGAACACGAACAGCGTGGTCTTGGCGGCGGGAGCGCCGGCCAGGGCCTTCTCGCCGAGGCTGCCGGCGGTCGGCTCGGGGGGCTCGTCCGTGCTGATCTGGATGCCGGTGAGGTCCCTGACGAGCTGGGCGATCTGGGCGGCGGTCTGCTGAAGATCGATGTCGAATTCGAGCGTGGCCGGCGTGCCGCCCGCGGGCGTGTAGGTGGCCGAGCCCTTGAGCCGCGTGGAAGTCACTTCGGTGTAGGTGATGACGATCTCCGAACCGTCGAACCCCACGCAGCGGGACACGCGCCCGGACTCGAAAAAGAGCTCGGCCTGCTGACCGTCGGCGTTCTGATAGACGCAGGCGGTCACCTCGCCAACCGTGCCGTCGGGGTTGAAGGTGCCGAAAGCATAGACGGCCTCGCCGGAACGCAGCCGGACGCCGCCGATCAGGTCCTTGGTGATGTCCGTGTTGACGATCACCCCGAAGGAGTCGCCGGAACCGCCGTCGGGAAGGACGAGGTTCAGGTCGCCGCAGCCGATGGTGAGCCGGAGAAAGGCCGCCAGCGTGACGGCGGTGACGCACTTGCCGTTGAAGCGAAACGGCAGACGCATGAGCGACATGGGAAGCTCCTTCTTCGCGCGGCGGTCGGCCCACGAATAGATCGGTCCCTGACCGGGCCCAGGAACAGGGTTTGATGTTGATTCTAGGATTCGCCAGGTGGGCGGACAAGGATGCAACGCTTTCGTCGGCCCCCTTTGGCCGCTTTTCATCGTCCCGTTCGGCGACCCCCTTCATTCCTCTCCCGAACGCCACCCCCGGCGCGGTCCAGCCACTCACGACGGCGCGAAACGAACCGCTCCGCAATCAAATCGGCGCCACGGTGACGGCGCGCGGCTGGGTCGGGCAGTAGAACTGGCACACGCCGCAACCCACGCAGCCTCCGGCACGAACCTCGACCCCCCCGGCCGGACCGATGGCGATGGCCTGCTCGCCGAGCGGGCATTTCTGCACGCAGATCCGGCAATCCTCGCCGTTCGAGCGGACGCACAGCTCGTGCCGGACCCGGGCCAGCCCCATGCGGATGGCGGCGGGCTGCTCGACCAGCTTGAGGGCCCCGCTGGGACAGGACCTCATGCAGGACAGCTCGTCGCACACCACGCAGGCCGCCAGGTCGGGGTCGATGTAGGGCGTGCCGCGCTGCTCGACGTCATCGGTGGACAGCGGACGGATGGCCTTGGCCGGGCACACTTCCATGCAGTTCCCGCAGCGGTAACAGGTAGCCAGGAACTCGCGCTCGGGCAAGGCCCCCGGCGGGCGCAGCAGCGTCCGCTCGATCGGCAGCGGGATGCGCAGCCGTTCTTCGAGGAACTCGGCCACCGGGCCCACCAGGCGCTTCAGCCCCAGCCGGAACATCGCCCGCCGGTCCCGCGGGACATCGTTCATCTCATCCGACAAACCCGTCACCCCGCACGCGGACATGAACTGAAAACGACATACCGGCAAACGCAAACGGCAGCGCCGGCCCGCCGGTCACTTCTCGGTCTTCGCGGCCGGCTTGCCCTCGAGCCTGGCCACCGCGGCGGCCAGCGCTCTGATCCGTTTGTTGAACCGTTCAAACGTCGCCCGCACCTGCGGCGAGAGCTCCATGCACTCGGCGCAATAGAACCGCGTCGCCAGGCTCTTGACGACCGGGTAAGGATACGTCTGGTCGCACGCCCGGCAGACCCGCTTCTGCAACTCATCACCGGCCTGGGTCACGATGGCACTCCTCCGCGGCGGTCTTTCCCTTCCGCCGGCCCGCCGGTGGCGTCGCCCGCGAACGGCAGCCCCAGCCGCTCGCGGAGAGCGTCGTCGGCCGCCATCAGCTTCTCGAACACCTCTTCCGACACGACCCGCATCCGCCCGCTACAGAATACCACTGCCCGCCCGTCGCGCAGGGCCGGGAACTCGAGCACCTTGTGCGCCGCGGCGCGGTCATGCACCAGCAGCAGCTTGCCGTCGAGGTTGAGCCGCGGGATCGGGCGATAGACCACCGCCTCGGCCTCGGGCAGCCCCAGTTCATCGAGCGTGTCCGGCAGCCGCTGGCCGTGGTCGTTCGCATAGTGGCGAAGGGCGGCCGCGAATCGGGCCAGCCGCTGCTCCGCGGCCCGGGCGGTTCCCGCCGATCGCGCCAGCCGGACCCGCAGATAAACATAGTCGCCGACGAAAAAACCGCCCGCCAGAAACAACACCCACACGCTGATCGGCAACTGGCGGACCCAATCGAACACGGCGTCCCTCCGGTCCACTCCGGTAAGGCCCTTGTATTCCTCATCTTAGATCGCGCTCCGGCATCGTCAAGCCGGCCCGGCGTCCGCGTTCCCGACCGCGGCCTTGCAATCCGGCGGCATCCGGTGTTCACTTCCCACCTGGTGGCCGGCCCGTGGAGGAATCCGTGTGCCCATCATCGCCCTGCTGACCGACTTCGGCACCCGCGACGCCTACGTCGCCTGCATGAAGGGGGTCATCCTCCAGATCAACCCCAAGGTCACGCTGGTGGACGTGACCCACGAGATCGGGCCGCAGAACGT
>JABRVU010000477.1:0-6773 GCA_039961895.1 Phycisphaerae bacterium
GGCGGCGTCGGTGGCCCGATCTGGTGGCGCCCCGGGGGGCCTTTCTCTCAGCCGCTGCTGGCCAATCCCCATTTCCGGCGGCGCTTCCTGGCCCGCACCCGCGAACTGCTCGAGACGGTCTATACCGAAGGGAACTACATTCCGCTGATCGAGGAACTCGGCCGGCGACTGGAAGAGGACGCCCGCATCCGGGCCCGCCTGGCCGGCCGCGACCCCGAGACCGGCGCCCGGCGGCTGGCCGAGCACCTCGAATCCCTGCGCGCCCACCTGGTCAAGCGCCGCGCATTCCTGCTCGAACAGCCCGAGCTGCGGCCGTGAGGGAAGAGCCGCCGAAGCGCGGACCGCGTCTCTCGGTCAGCACTGGGCCCAGCCGCAGGTGGGACACTTGTTGCAGCCTTCGCCGAAGATGAGTCCGTCGCCGCACTCGGGGCAGACGACCTTGAACTCCAGGCGGGCCGGCTGGGGAGCGCCCGGGCCTTCCGTTTCACCGGGCGCTCCGCCAGACAGCCCGGCATGAGCCGTCCTGGCGGCGTGGCGCACTTCCGGGACCCGCTCATGACCGTCGCTTGAGCCGTGGCCGTGGCCGTTGCCGTTACCGGGAGGTTGGCCTTTTCCGTTCTTGTGCCCGTTGCCGTTGGACTTGGCGGGCCCGGTTCCGGGGCGATCGAGATCGGCCAGGGAATAATCGCCCAACAGAAGGGCCTTGAGCCCGAAGCGCTCCTTGGCCCGCTGGTAGCGCATCAGGGCCCGGCTCAGTCCGTCGCCGAGGCTCATGATCTTGCCGTCGCGGGTAGGGACTTGCAGGCTCGAGCCGATGTCCTTGAGCTGGCGGATGACGTGTTTGAGGGTTCCGCCGGCCCGCAGCCACAGCGAGATCAGCCGGCAGATGGCCTCCAGGTCGCTGTTGGCCAGGTCGCCGCCCTTGCCGAGCTGGGCGAAGACCTCGAGGTCCCGCCCGGTCTTGGGATCGACCGTGATCTTGACGTGCATGTTGCCGAAGGGGGTGAGCTGCCGGATGCGCAGGCCGCTGACGATCTCGGGGATGTCGTGCGGCTCCAGCTCGGGCTGCTCGTCGGAACGTTCCAGGGTTCCCCCGGCGTGGTCCGCGGGCCCCGCGGCGGCCATGCCGGCCTCGTGCTTTTTCTGGGAATCCTTCAGGGCCATGGGCTGCTCGGCCCGGCAACCGTCGCGGTAGACGGTCACGCCCTTGCAGCCCAGCTCGAAGGCCATGCGGTAGATGGTCTCGACGTCCTCGACCCTGGCGTCGTGGGGGAAGTTGATGGTCTTGGAGATCGACGAGTCGCAATGCCGCTGGAAGGCGGCCTGCATGCGCACGTGCCACTCCGGGCTCACGTCGTGGGCGCACACGAACACGTGCCGGACGTCTTCAGGGATGGACTCAATATGGGCGAGGGTGCCATCCCTGGCGATCTGATCCATCAGACCCTCGCTGTAGAACCCGCGCTCCCGGGCCACGCGCTCGAAGGTCGGATCGACCTGGACCATGGGGGTCTTGCCTTCGTCCTGGCCCTTGAGCACGTTGCGGTAGAACACCAGGCTGAACATGGGCTCGATGCCGCCCGAGCAGCCGGCGATGATGCTGATCGTGCCGGTGGGAGCCACCGTCGTGCAGCAGGCGTTGCGCATCGGACGGTGGTATTTCGTGTCCCAGATGCTGCCCTTCCAGTTCGGGAAGCAGCCGCGCTCATGGGCCAGGTGCTCGCTGTAGGCGTGCGACTCGTCGTTGACGAAGCGCATCAGCCGTTCGCCCCAGGCCACGCCCTCCTCCGACGCGTAGCGCACGCCGAGCATGTACAGCGTTTCGGCGAAGCCCATGATGCCCAGGCCGATCTTGCGGTTGCCCTTGCAGATCTCATCGATCTGCGGGAGCTGGTAGTTGTTGGCGTCGATGACGTTGTCGAGGAAGCGGGTGGACTCGCGGACCGTGTCGCGCAGGGCGTCCCAGTCCATCTCCGCCCGCGGGGTGAGCGGATGGAGCACGAACTTGGAGAGGTTGACGCTGCCCAGGTTGCAGGCCTCGTAGGGCAGCAGGGGCTGTTCCCCGCAGGGGTTGGTGGCCTCCATGCGGCCCAGGTGCGGCGTGGGGTTGTACTGGTTGATCCGGTCGATGAAGACCACGCCGGGTTCGCCGGTGGCGTGGGCGTTCCGGACGATAAAGTCCCAGATGTCCTTCTTGGTGTAAAGCGGCGGGTTCGACGACGAGCCGCGCGCGACGATCCGCTCGCCCGCGTCCGGATCGTCACCGATCGCCGCGCGCAGCACGCCGTCCGGGCCGCGCCGGACCGGGATGAGCGAACGAATGTCGTATTCCCAGATGCCCAGGTCGCGGGGCAGGACGTACTCCCGGCCGGTCCGCGGGTTGCGCACCACGTGGGGCGAGAGCGGATCGCGCAGGAACTCGTGCATCCACTCGTCGGTGATCTTGACCGAGATGTTGTAGTTGGTGAACTGGGACAGGTCCTGCTTGGCGTGCAGGAACTTGAGGATGTCGGGATGATGGATGTTCATCATGCCCATGTTGGCCCCGCGGCGGAAGGCCCCCTGCTGGATGGCGTTGGTGGCCTCGCTGAAGGCCCGCCAGAAGGTGATGGGGCCCGAGGTGGTCCCGCCGGAGCTCTTGATGTAGTCGCCGGTCGGGCGCAGCTCGTCGAAGGCGAAGCCCGTGCCCCCGCCGGCCTTCTGGATGATGGCCGTGTGCTTGATGCTGTCGAAGATGTCGTTGATGCTGTCACGCACCGGAAGCACGAAGCAGGCGCTGAGCATGCCCATCTCGCGCCCCGCGTTCATCAGCGTCGGGCTGTTGGGCATGAACCGCCCGCTGACCATCAGGTTGTAGAAGCGCTCCTCCCATTCGTCGCGCTGCCGCTGGGTGCCGTAGAGCAGCTCCACGTCGGCCATGGTCCGGGCCACGCGGGTGAACAGCTCCTCGGGCGTCTCGATGACCTTGCCGGACTCGTCTTTCTTGAGATAGCGGGCCCGCAGGACGCGCAGGGCGTTCTCGCACAAGGCCGGGGCCTCGCGCCGCGGGGGCCGGGCAGGGCCGGTGGTTTCCATTCCGGTGCTGCTGTGTCGATCCGTGACGGCGGTGGCCATGACTTGCTACACTCCGATAAAAACCCCTGCCGGGGTGACGTCCTGCCTGTCCGTGCCCGGATTCAGGCGATCAGGCGCGTCAACAACCGCTGAGGACCCTGGGGGCCTTCATAACCTGCTCGCTTGCCAATTCGCGGGACGATCCTGCTCGACCTGCTTGCTTGCCCCTATATCTTGGGCGACATGGGATTTAATACACCAATATCTGGGGCTTGTCAACGCATTTTCGATGGTTTGCTCATGGAAAATCAATGCCATTTGTAACCGTTGCTGTCAGAATAGGTTAGGGGGGTCATGTTTTTCTGCCAACATGCCCTGACGGCCTGTGATTTACTCAAGAACTCGTGATGAGCCACCAAATCGACCCCAACATTTTGTGGTGCACCTCATCGGGATTCGGAGCACGAAATGGGCGATCACGCAGGAGGCAGGTTCAGGGCGTAGACAGAAGGACGCGAGACTTGACAACCCGTTGAATCATCCTATCATCCGAATAATTGGATGGAACCAATGGCCCCGATCGGTCAACTGTTCAAGGCCGTCGCCGAAACCACTCGCCAGAGGCTTTTACAGGTGCTGGCGGGGCGGGAACTGAGCGTCTCGGAGCTGGTCGCCGTGCTGCGGCTGCCGCAATCCACCGTTTCGCGCCACCTGAAGGTGCTGCGCGAGGCGGGCCTGCTGGTGGATCGCCGGGTGGGGACGGCGGTGTTGTACACGACCCGCGAGCCGGATCACGCCCGGCCCGGCGGCAACGGCCACGCCGCCGCCGATCTGCGCGAGCACCTGCTGAACTGGGCCGGGCAGGAGCCGATGGATGCCCGCATCGCCGAACGGCTGGACCGCGTGCTTCGCCGCCGAAACGGACAGGGCGGCTTCTTCGAGCGCATCGGCACGCGCTGGGACCAGCTTCGCGTGGAGGCCTTCGGCGAATGCTTCCATTTCGAGGCCCTGTCGGCGTTGCTGCCTTCAGAGTGGACGGTCGCGGACCTCGGGGCGGGGACGGGCTATCTGCTCCCGGTCCTGGCCGGGCGGTTCAGAAGGGTCATCGCGGTGGACCCGGCCTCGGCCATGCTGGAGGCGGCCCGCAACCGCCCGGAGCTGCGGGCGGCGGCCAACGTCGAGTTCCGCGAGGGTTCGCTGGAGAAGCTCCCGCTGGCCGATGGCGAGCTGGACCTGGCCATCGCTTCGCTGGTGCTGCATCATCTGGCCCGACCGACCGACGGGCTGGCTGAACTCCGAAGGGTCGTGCGTACCCCCGGCCGGCTGCTGATCGTCGAACAGCGCGAGCACGACAACGACGCCTTTCATGAGCGCATGGGCGACGTGTTCCGCGGCTTCGAGCCCCGGCAGCTTCAGGAGTGGGTCCGGTCGGCCGGTTTTGTCGATATTCAGGTCTGCCCCCTGGCCAGTGCCCGCCCGGCCGCCAGGCAGGAGGGAACCGTGCCGGGGCTGTTCGCGCTGGTCGCGAGGGGATGAGAAGATCGCGGATTGCGGTATTGGAATGGGGGAGTTGAGGTCGGGGCGAGAGGGTTCAGGGTCCGCGAATGACCCGTCCGCGGTCTCCAACCCCCGACCAACAACGAGCGACGATCCACGATCAAGGGACCCACGAACCGCGGACCCTGCAACGGACCGCTGACTACGGACCGCTGACTACGGACAAAAACAAAGGATCAAGGACAAGGAACACAAGGAGCCCACACGATGGCGACGGCCGTGAGCGATTACCGGGTCAAGGACATGAAGCTGGCCGACTGGGGCCGCAAGGAGATCGAGATCGCCGAGTCGGAGATGCCCGGCCTGATGGCGGTGCGCGAGGAGTACGCCGGGCGCAAGCCCCTGGCCGGGGCGAAGATCTCCGGCTCGCTGCACATGACCATCCAGACGGCCGTGCTGATCGAGACGCTGGTTGAGCTGGGCGCCGAGGTCCGCTGGGCGAGTTGCAACATCTTCTCGACCCAGGACCACGCCGCCGCCGCCATCGCCGCCGCCGGCGTCCCGGTGTTCGCCTGGAAGGGCGAGACGCTGGAGGAGTACTGGGACTGCACGCTGAAGATGCTCACCTGGCCGGATGCCGACGGCCCGACGACGATCGTGGACGACGGCGGCGACGCCACGCTGCTCATTCACCGCGGCCACGCCCTGGAGGCCGAGTTCGCCAAGACCGGCAAAGTCCCGCCGGTCTGCAAGGACAACCACGAGATCGAGATCGTCGATACGCTGCTGCGCAAGGTGCTCCAGCGCGACCCGCAGCACTGGCACAAGCTGGCCCGGGGGGTGCACGGCGTCAGCGAGGAGACCACCACCGGCGTGCACCGGCTGTATCTGATGGAGAAGGCCGGCGAGCTGCTGTTCCCGGCGATCAACGTCAACGACAGCGTGACCAAGAGCAAGTTCGACAACCTCTACGGCTGCCGCGAGAGCCTGGTGGACGGCATCAAGCGGGCCACCGACGTGATGATCGCGGGCAAGAAGTGCGTGGTCGCCGGCTACGGCGACGTGGGCAAGGGCTGCGTGCAGGCCTTCAAGGGGCTGGGGGCGACCGTCTTCGTCACCGAGATCGACCCCATCTGCGCCCTCCAGGCCGCGATGGAGGGCTATCAGGTGGTGACCATGGACGAGGCCTGCAAGTGGGGCGACATCTTCGTCACCACCACCGGCAACGTGGACGTCATCACCCGCCGGCACATGGACCAGATGAAGAACGAGGCCATCGTCTGCAACATCGGCCACTTCGACAGCGAGATCCAGATCGACGCGCTGCGGAGCCTGGAATGGGTGGAGATCAAGCCGCAGGTGCACCACGTCATCTGGCCGGACGGCAAGCGGATCATCGTGCTGGCCGAGGGCCGGCTGGTGAACCTGGGCTGCGCCACCGGCCACCCCAGCTTCGTGATGAGCGCCAGCTTCACCAACCAGACCATCGCCCAGCTCGAACTGTGGGAGAACCGCAACACCGGCAAATACCAGAAGAAAGTCTACGTGCTGCCCAAGCACCTCGACGAGCGCGTGGCCCGGCTGCACCTCAAGAAGCTCGGCGCCCAGCTCACCACCCTGACCGAGAAGCAGGCCCGCTACATCGGCGTGCCGATCGAAGGGCCGTACAAGCCGGAGCATTACCGCTATTGAGCGCGGTCAGCGATCGAATACGAATCGCGACTGCCATAATCCTTGGGGAAGCGGGGGGTGCTCGCTCGGGAACATTGCCCCGGCCGGTGGCGCGCGCTATAATGAATCAATGATATTAAGCGCTGTTCTGACACCGGATCCCGAAGGCGGCTACGTGGCCTCGAACCCTGAGACCGGTACCACCACGCAGGGTGAAACGGTGGACGAGGCGTTGGCCAATCTGAAGGAAGCAACCGAGCTCTACCTCGAAGAGTTTCCCATGTCCGCCGGCGCGCCGCCGCTTCTGACCACGTTCGAGGTCGCCCGTGCCTAGACTGCCGCGCATCAGCGGGGAGGATTGCATTCGCGCGCTGGAGGTGCTTGGCTTCATCCGGGTTCGTCAGCGTGGCAGCCACGTGGTCATGCGTCTGGAGGATCGCGGTTGCGTCGTGCCTCTGCACCGTGAACTGAAGCCCGGCACGCTCCGGGGGTACTAAGACAGGGTGGAGTCGCCCCGGAAGCATTCCTTCAGGCGTTGCGGGGATGAGGGC
>JABRVU010000478.1:0-8412 GCA_039961895.1 Phycisphaerae bacterium
CCGGTCGACCAGTCCGGATATCGCGCTCCCGATCCGCCATCGTATCATCGTTTCCACGGCGGCGTTTCGGGCAGGAACGACTGGAACTCGTCGATGAGGGCCTTTTCGTAGTCGGCGGTGTAAGTGCCGCCGAGGAAGCGGTCCAGGGCCTCGTCGTGGAAGCGCCTCCAACTGGCCTCCTCGTGGCCGGGGTTGATGGGGAAAAACTTCGCGTGGTTGGCCCGGGCGGCCTTCAAGTCGCCGGGCGCGTCGCCGATCATGAGCACCTTGTCGGGGTCGTACCGGCCGCGGGTGGCGAACTGGATGTGCTCGGCCTTGGTGCCCAGCTCCTGGCCGCAGATCAGTTTGACGTAGGCGTCGATGGCGTGCTCCCGCCACTCGCGGGCCAGGGCCTCGGTGGGCGTCTGGCTGACCACCAGAACGTCGGCCGTCCGGGCCAGGCGCTGCAAGCACTCGCGCACGAAGGGGAACGGCGGCACGTCGTGCACCATCTCGGCGATCGAGCGGTTGACGTCCTCGCTCCAGGCCAGGGCCTGCTGGAGGACCGGGTCGGGGTTCCTGTCGATGAGCAGCTTGAGGTTGCGGTTGTCCAGCGGCACGCCGGAGGCGATGAAGTCGCGCACCGGGCGGGCCTGCGGGACGGCCGCGTTGCGGGCCTGGACCTCCGGCCGTTCGCGCAGCAGGTCGAACGTCTTGATCAGGGCCGGCCAGCGGTTCACCCCGCGGTCCTTGGAATAGAGGTTGACGAACTCGGCGGCCTCGCGGGCGTATTTCGACACCGATTGCAGTCCCCAGTGCCTGATGATGTTGGGGATGAAGCATTCCTTGTGCTTGATCTCCATGGTGTCGAAGACGCACCCGTCGGAGTCGATCCCGACGAAGAAGGGGTGGGCGGGAACGAACGAATCGAAGACGTCTCTGGGATTGCTCATCGTTGCGGCATCCGCTCCTTGATGACCGGCCCCCGCGCCGGCCGCGCGATCTTCAACCATCCCTCCCCGGCGGGGGCCGGGTCCTGCCAAACGTGCGTCCCGAAACCCATGCGGCACCGGTCTGCGACGGTTCCGCGAACGAACGGTTTCACCCTGCCTTCCCGTTCTGGTGCGTCCGAGGAGCCCGAAAGCCGAGCGGCTGGAAGCCGCTCCCACACGGGCCTGAGGATGCACCTGCGCAGCACTGGTCAGACTCCGCCGAAGGCGCTGAACCCCCCGTCGATGGGCACGGTGACGCCGGTGACGAAGGCCGCGGCCGGCGAGACCAGCCAGAGCACCGTGCCGAAGAGGTCTTCATCGGTCCCGAACCGGTTCATGGGCGTATGGGCGATGATGGTCCTGCCGCGGGCGGTCAGTTCGCCGCTGGCCGGATCGGTCAGCAGGAAGCGGTTCTGCTCGGTGAGCATGAACCCGGGGGCGATGGCATTGACGCGGATCTTCGGCGAATACTCCTGGGCCATGTGGACGGCCAGCCATTCGGTGAAGTTCTTCACCGCGGCCTTGGCCGCCGAGTAGGCCGGAATGCGGGTCAGCGGGCGGAAGGCGTTCATGCTGGCGATGTTCAGGATGACGCCCTCGCCGCGCTCGGCGAGCACCTTGCCGAAGACCATCGAGGGCAACACCGTACCGATGACGTTGAGGCCCATGACCTTGTTGAACGCATCCAGCGGGATGTCGAAGAACTTCATGTCGGCGCTGGTCGTGGCCGAGGGGTGGTTGCCGCCGGCGCCGTTGATGAGGATGTCGATCTCGCCGAAGGCCTCCTGGCAACGGGCCAGGGCCGCCTGAAGGCTCTCGCGTTCCAGGACGTTCGCGCTGACCGCCACGGCCCGTCCGCCGGTATCGGCGATGCTCCTGGCGCAGGCCTCGGCGGCCTCGAGCTTGAGATCCAGAACCGCCACCCGCACCCCGCGTTCGGCGAGGAAGCGGGCGATCCCGCCGCAGAGCACGCCTCCGCCGCCGGTGATGACGGCCGACTTGCCGGATACGTCGAATGGGTTGGTCATGAGCACTTCCAAACCAGCCGGGTTCGAGACGCTTCCGGGCTGCCATGCGTCCGCCACATGGCCAGCCGGAGCACCTTGTGGCCAGCCACCCCGGGTGATCGCGCCACCGCGAGCCGGTGCCGGGGCATCAGGCCTTCTTGGCGAACCGGTCCTCCGGCACGTCGTCGTGGTAGGGGTCGAACCATTCGTCCTTGAACTCGATCCGCGTCTTGTGCTTCATGGACAAATTGGCGGTCAGGGCGATGACCGCGTCGGCCAGAGCCACCCGCCCGTGGCAGCGCGGCACGCCGCGGGCCCTGGCCGGGTCCTTGTCGTTCTCGGGATGCGGGTTGTCCCGGCTGGGGAGCACCATCGCGTCGGGATTGCGGATCAACCAGGCCATGTGCTCCTGCTCCTCGCGGTAGCCGCGGCTGGTGAGGGTGTCGGGAGTCTCGGCCCCGGAGACCCAGCGGGCGGTCGAGCCGCCTTCGGCCACCGGGCGGCTGGTGCGCTCCTCGGCCCAGGAGACCCGCGTGTCGCGCATGCTCCCGCCTTCGCCGGTCTTGGGCTCGCGGAAGATGTAGGCCTCGCGCTCCTCCTGCACGATCATGGTGCCCCTGGTGCCCATGACCTGCTCGCCGTAGCCGTCGAAGACGTTGGTGTTGATCGAAGAGTATGTCACGACGGCGTTGTTGGCGTCCGGTCCGAACTCGAAGGTCAGGAAGATGTGGTCCTCGACCTCCCGGCCATCGGTGAAGAACGAGGTCAGACCGGTGCCGTGGACGGCCACGGGGTGCTTCTTGCCCAGGAAGATGCTGCACGCGTCGAGCTGGTGGCTGCCCAGCTCGGCCATCAGCCCGCCGCCGGTGCGGTTGTAGACCCGCCAGCGGACCAGCTCCTTGAGGTCGTTGTACTGGTATTTGCTGAAATCGACCTTCAGGTCCTCAGGCGGGATGGGCGGGAACCAGCCGTCGTGCCTGCCGGTCTTCGCGTCCGGGGCCCCGGCGTTGGTCTGGTTGCGGTGCCAGTAGGCCCGGATGTGGCGGATGTCGCCCAGAACGGCGCCCTCCTCGATGATCGAGCGGCAGTTGGCGTAGAGATAGCTGTAATGGCGCTGATGGCCGATGGCGAGCATGAGTTTCTTCTCGTCGGCCTTCCTGACCATGTCCTTGCATTCCCTGACCGTCTTGGCCATGAGCTTTTCGCACAGGACGTGCTTGCCGGCCTCCAGGGCGGCGAGGGTCGCGGGCTTGTGCAGGTGCAGGGGCAGGGCGATGATGACCATCTCCACGCCCAGGCTCTGGTCGCGCAGGAGGGCCTCATAGTCTTCGTAGAGCTTGATGCCCTCGGCCTTCTCGCCGAACTTGTCGTTGAGCAGCAGGCGGGCCGCCTTCTGGTTGGACGGGCGGATGTCGGAGTAGGCCACCACCTGGAGGTAATCGGGGTTGATCGAGCCGATGTGGGCCCGGCCCTGGTTGCCGGTGCCCAGGATGGCCACCTTGACGGGGTTGCCGTTCTCGATCCTGCCGTAGCCCCAGTACATGCCGGCCGCGCCGGGAACGGCCAGGGCCCCGGTCAGCACCTGCCGCCGGGTGATCTTCACCGCGTCCCTGTAGTTGTCCGAGCCGACCTTGCGCTGAGCACTGTTGAGTACCATGTCCGTTGGCTCCTTTGATGCGGTACCGGTTGCAACCGGCGCTACCGTTTCCATTGCATCCCCGCAGCGCTCCGGGCGGCCCCTCGGACCGCTGGAAGCGGCGCGCGCTCTACCCGCGGCCGCCGTCGCGGGACCCGGCGCGGGTTTCGGGTATATACACGCGACCCTGGGCGGGCGCCGCCGGGACCGTCGGCACCGAAGCCGCCGCGACGGGAGCCTCGGCCGGGACCGCTACGTTCCGGCCGAAGAGGGCGTGAATCAGCGCATCCAGCCCGAACCACCGCCCGACCCGCGAGGTGGCGATCATGAGCAGGGCCAGCATCTCGATCAGGTTCTTGTTGACGAAGAGGTAGTGGCCCTCGGCCGCCGATTCGGGCACGTGGGCACCGGGGAACGGCGGCATGGCCAGGTAGAACATCAGCAGCATCACCGCCCCGCCCAGCGACGCCAGCCGCGTGAACAACCCCAGGATCAGGCACGCCCCGATGACCGTCAGCCCGACCATCATGGCCATGTCGGGATAGTACGTCAGCGTCTGCTTGGGCGTGGGAATGCCCAGCCTGGTCAGCAGGTTGCCGGGGAAAACCTGCGGATAGCGGTTGGTCGGCACCGGCCCGACGGAGAACTGGGCCGGGGTCATGTCCTTGATCGGGCCGATGTACTCGCTGAACCCCTGGATCTTCTGCAAATCCACGTCGCCCAGCGGAGCCTCGACGCCCAGCGAGGCCTCGATCCCGCCGGGGACCTCCGCCCGGCTCAGCAGCTTGGTGCGCAGGGCGTCGCGCTTCTTGAGGTTGAAGGCCAGCCGCTGATCGTCGTAAGCGGTCTGGAGCTGCTTCTCCTCCTCCTCGATCTGGTCGAGCAACTGCTTGTAATCGTTCAGCGCGTCCTTGAAGGCCGGGCTGGCCAGGATGTAATCGACGTTCTTCCTGTCGTGATGTCCGACCTTCTTCTGGTCGCGGTAGCGCCATCCGTAGCGGGACTGATGCTGCCGATCGGTCAGATCGTAGGCCGGCTTGAGCACCTCGTCGTAGCGTTTGTGCACCAGCGACTCGACGTAGGGCTTCGTGATCCAGCTCGCATCGGCAGCGCCGTCGGGGACGATCTTGACCGGCGGAAGCTTCCCGTCCAGCCGGGCTTTCTGGGCCAGCTTGGCCCGCTCGGTGAGGTCCTCGGTCAGGGTCGGGTCGTTGACGGCCTTGCGGACGGCCTCATCCAGATCGTTGATGATCTTCTCGATCTCCCTGACGATCTGGTCCTGTTTGTCGGGCTTGGGCACGTAAACGACCTCGGAGATGAAGTCGGTCTGGTTGGCGGCGGCGGGGTTCTTGCCGTCGGCCTTGACGAACTCGCCGGCGTAACGGTACTGCTTCGTGAACAGCTCCTCGTTGTCGAACAGGTTGGCCACGGTGAGCGGGTCGGGCACGCCGTGCTTCTTGCGCTCGACGAAGGCCTCCAGGGACCGGACCTGCTCGCGGGTCAGCTTCTTCGATTCGCGTTCCAGCTCCTCGCGTTCGTTGGGGGTGAGCCGGTCGGCGAAGACGGCCTCGAGGGTGTTCTTCTCGGATGGCGTGAGGGTGCCGGCGTCGCGCTTCCTGAGCAGCTCATCGACCCGGGCCTTGGCCACTCCGCCGTAACGCTTCTGTTCGGCGGCCTCGAGTTCGGCCTTGTCCTCGGGGGTCAGCGCGTTCCGCTCGCGCTTGGTCACCAGCCAGTTGAGCTGCAAGTCAGTCAGCCCGCCGTTGGCCTTCTTCTGGAGCTCCTCGACCCGCTCCTTGCGCTGATAGCCGCTGTCGCCCTCGATGCCGTAATGACGCTTGATGACCTCCAGCTTCTCGTCCAGCCGCTGGTAGAGGTATTCCGCGGTCATGCGCCTGGCCGTGCCGTCCATGTCATCGACCAGGGCGTGGAAGAACTGTTTGAGCGGCCCGACCGAGGCCATCAGGTAGGGCGTGGCCGAAAAAGCCCCGTCGGAGCGTATCTTGTGCTGGCCTTCATAGAAGAAATGCCAGCCGATGGCCACCCGCAGGAGAACCATGAACAGGATGGTCCACCCGGTCACGGTGCCCAGCCCGGGATAGCGCCGCGTGGAAGTCGATGATGGTTCAGCCATGATGTTACCTCGTCAATCCGGCGGCACCGGGCCGCGGCATTCCGTCGCTGGAGGTCCCTGCTGGCCGGTTACGCCTGTCTGTGCAGGACCCTGGCCGACGATCGACCGGCGGGGTGGAGATTCACGTCCTCGCGCGGGAGGTTGAAGGTCGCCACGGCAGGTCGCCTGCTGCTGTGCGGGCCGGCCCGCGGCTTGAGCACGACCAGGGCGGCCACCTCGGGGTGATTCTGACAGAAGGCGGCGGTTTTGTCGAGCCCGGAAACGAACAGGGCCGTGGAGAGGGCGTCGGCGGTGGCGGCATCGGGGGCCAGGACGGTGACCGAGCCGAGTTCGTCGGCGGGTTCGCCCCGGCGGGGATCGAGCACGTGCCCGTAGCGCCGCCCGGCGTGCACGAAATACTGATTAGCCGTTCCCGACGTGGCCATGGCCCGGTTGCGCAGCCGGATGGTGGCCACCCGCCGGGTCAGATCGAACGGGTTCTGGAGCCCCACCAGCCAGCCGCTTTCACCGTCCGACGGCGAACCGATGGCATACAGGCTGCTCAAGCCGCCCTGCATCAGCAGGCAGTCGATGCCGTATTGCTCGCGCACGCGGGCCACGGCCCGGTCGATGGCATAGCCCTTGCCGATGCTGCCGAAATTGATCTCCAGCCCGGGCACGCGGAAGCGGACGCTGCGCTGGGCGTCGTCGAATTCAACGTGCCTGATGCCCGTACGGGCCAGGGCGTCGAGCCGCTCGACCTCGGTCGGCACCCGGCGCGGACCCTTCAGGAAGCCCCAGGCCCTGATGAGCGCCCCGGCCGTCACGTCGAACGCGCCGTCGGTCTGTTCGGAGAGTTCGGCGGACCGCTTCAGCAGCCGGTAGAGCCGTTCGTCCACGCGCACCGGCCGCGCATGGGCGTTCTGGTTGAGGTAAGACGTCGGGGAGTCGTCGCGGTAGACGGTGAGCAGGTCCTCCATCTCGTCGATGACGGTCAGGGCGGACTCGCCGGCGGACCAGGCCTCGGGGTATTCCGGCGGGATCAGGATGCTGAACTCGCAGGCCATGGCCCGGCGGGCGATGGTCCAGTAGCCGCGGGTGGGCTCCGACCGGCCGGTGGGTTCGTCCGCCAGCAGCAGCGAGAAGAACCCCCCCGCCGACGCGCTCAACCCGCGCGCGGAGAACAGGCTGCGCCGCGACCACAGATCAGGAGCATCCATCCCGTCGTCCTCAACGGCCGGCCTTCGCCTTCAGGCCGGCCTGGCCGTCATTATACGAACAGGGGGCGAGCTCTCCCACTCCCGACCTTGTCGGAGTGCATGGCCGGGATGGCGGCGCGCGGGCCGGCCCACGTGGGGACGGCCGCCGTGGAGACCTGATGGTATCGTTCGTCCTTGAACGCACGGCCCTGGTCGCCCGGTCAAGGTTCGTCACCCGATCTCCATGATCCAACGCCCTTGCGTTCGTGAGTGAATCTCGGCCCAACTTGGAACTGCTGCGCTTGGGGGTAGACTGGAGCGGGCGGCGGGCCCTCTGAGCCGGGTCAGGGACGTCGTCGGCTGCTGATGCTCCCGCGAGGAACCCCAGCGTGGTACAGTCCGCGGATCCATCATCGTCAAGCAGGCGCATCGTCGTCGTGGGGGCCGGGATCACCGGCCTGGCCGCGGCGCACCGGGTCGTGGAACTGGCCACGACCCGACGGCTGCCGATCGACGTCGTGTTATTCGAGGCCCGCGACCGGCTGGGGGGCACGATTCACACCACGCGGCGCGACGGTTTTCTCATTGAAGGCGGGCCGGACTCGTTCATCACGCAGAAGCCCTGGGGCCTGTCGCTGGTCAAGCGGCTGGGGCTGGAAG
The DNA here is from genome assembly GCA_039961895.1 of Phycisphaerae bacterium. Taxonomy (GTDB): domain Bacteria; phylum Planctomycetota; class Phycisphaerae; order UBA1845; family PWPN01; genus JAAXZI01. Next base: position 7,587 of record JABRVU010000478.1, read on the forward strand.
GGCGGCTGATTCAGACCAACCCCGCGTGCCGGCGGACGTTCGTGGTCCGCGACGGACGCATGCACGCCGTGCCGGAGGGTTTCCTGCTGCTGGCGCCGACGCGAATCTGGCCGTTCGTGACCAGCCGGCTGTTCTCCTGGCCGGCCAAGCTGCGCATGGCGCTGGACCTGGTCATTCCAGCCAGGGACCACGGCAGCGAGGGAGACGAGAGCCTCAGCTCGTTCGTGATCCGGCGGTTCGGCCGCGAGGCCCTGGAGCGGGTGGCCCAGCCGCTGGTGAGCGGCATCTACACGGCCGACCCGACCGACCTGAGCCTGCGGGCGACCATGCCGCGGTTCCTGGAGATGGAGGCCCGCTATGGCAGCATCATCAGGGCCATGCGCGCGGAGCGCCGGGCGGCGCCGGGCACAGCGGCCAAGGCCGGAAGAAAGGATCGGCGGGATGCCGGTCCCGCATCTCATCCCGATCCCACGGGTGGCCGGGGTGACAGCGGGGCACGATACAGCCTCTTCGTGTCGTTCGCGGAGGGGATGTCCACGCTGATTGATGCGCTGGCGGCACGGCTCCCGGACGGTTCGATACGGCGGGCGACGCCGGTCAGGGGCCTTCAGCGGATCGGCGACCGCTGGCGCGTGGCCCTGGCCGACGGGGCGTACGAGTCCGCCGACGGCGTGATCCTGGCGTGTCCGGCGTACGTGAGCGCGGAACTGCTGGCGGGCCTGGACGCGGAGCTGGCCGCCGAGCTGGCCGGGATCCGCTACGCCTCGTCGGCCACGATGAGCCTGGCGTTTCGGCGGGACCAGGTGCCGCATGCCCTGGACGGATT
>JABRVU010000479.1:0-4839 GCA_039961895.1 Phycisphaerae bacterium
ACGAGGATCTTCCGGCCGTTCACCGTGGCCTCGACGCCCTTGCCGGGCACTTCCACGAACTGGTCCGGGCGGGCCAGCTTGAGCTTGGCCCGATGCGCCACCGCCACCAGGGCCTGGGCGTTGGGGTGGCGCGAGAGCTGATCGGCCGAGGCGGCGGCCATCAGCAGGTCGGAACCCTCCACGCCCGGCGCAGGCCGCATCTGCGTCACCGACAACTCCCCGGTGGTCAGCGTGCCGGTCTTGTCGAACATGATGGCCGTCAGGTTCCGGGCCCCTTCCAGGGTCACGACGTTCTTGACCAGGATGCCCAGCCGGGCGGCGCAGGACAGGGCCGCGACCATCGCCGTCGGCGTGGCCAGCACCAGGGCGCACGGACAGGCCACCACCAGCATGGTGATGGCCCGCTCCATGCCGTTGTCGTTCTGCTTGAAGAACAGTACCAGTCCGGCCAGCATCAGGATCGTGGGCGTATACCAGGCGCTGTAACGGTCGATCAGCCGCATCAGCGGGATGCGCGTCCGCTCGGCGTCGAGAATCAGCTTGCGGACCCGGCCCAGCGTGGTCTCGGCGCCGGCCTTGGTCACGCGGATGTCCAGCGAACCGGTGAGGTTGACCGTTCCGTTGAACACTTCGTCGCCGGGATTCTTGTCCACTGGAAGCGATTCGCCGGTGATGTTGGCCTGATTGACGGTCGATTCGCCGCTCACCACCACGCCGTCGGCGGCGATGTTGTCGCCGGGACGGACCCGGATCACGTCGCCGGGGGCGACCAGACGGGCCTCGACCTCTTCCTCGGTGCCATCGGGCTTGACCCGCCGGGCCCGCGTCGGCGTCAGGCGGATGAGCGACTCGATCGAGGCCCGGGCGCCCAGGGCGGTCCGCGTCTCGATCAGCGTCGAGATGATCATGAAGAAGGCGATGACGCCGGCCTCCTGATACTGCCGGGTGGCGATGGCGGCCACGACGGCCAGGGCCACCAGCTCGTCCATGTGCATGTGGCCGTGGAAGAGATGCTTGAGGGCGTGAACCACCAGCGGCGCGCCCAGCAGAATGGCGGCGGCCAGCGCGAAGATGTCCTTGACCTCGGCCGCCTCAAAGAACCAGTCGGCCAAGTACGAGTTGAGCACCAGGATGCCGCCCATGAACGTCGCAATCAGCAGCAGGCTGGATCGCCCGGTCTGGGCCTCGATGGATTCCTTCAAATGATCGTGGGCCATAAGACGTGTTCTCGCTTGAGCGTGATCAAACTGCCCGGTTGGACGTAAGTAAATATGAAAAATAAGGTTACATCCTTGCCCGGCCGCCGCCGGCCGGAGCGGGGATCCCTCTTGTTACGCCTGATCTTATCGGGAGGTTCCCGGCTCGCCAAGGGGATGAGTAGGAAGGGCCCACGGATGGGGTCCGTGACGCATGGGGCGGGGTCGCATTCTCCCGCCGTCTCGTTTAGTCTGTCCATGTCGGTGCGGGCCTAGCGCCCGGCCCGAACCACGGACCAGCGACCGGCTGAAGGCCGGTTCCGCTTGGGCTTGAAATGGGCTCCCAGATGGCCGGGCCGCGCCGGTAGTCGGTCCGGCTTCTCCATGTCGCGTATTCCGGCACAGGGTCATGCGCATGACCTCCACGATGCTCACCTTGCTGGCACAGGCACTGTCAACCTCATCGCTCCAGGCGGCCCGGATGCCCGCCGACCTGGAGAATCCGCAGGTGCTCGGCATCCGCCGCGAGGCGCCTCGGGCTGTCCGTTGCATCTACGCGGACGAGGCCACGGCGGCCAGGGGCGCGCCCGCCGACTCGCCGTACTATCGCTCCCTGGACGGCGAGTGGAAGTTCCACTGGTCAGCCCGGCCCGCCGACCGGCCAACCGATTTCTTCAAGAGCGATTTCGACGACCGTGCCTGGAAGACCATCCCGGTGCCCTCGAACTGGGAGCTTCAGGGTTACGGGGTACCGATCTACGTGAACATTCCCTATCCCTGGGGCCGGGCCGATCCGCCGCACATCCCCGCCGACAACAACCCCGTAGGCTCGTACCGGCGGACCTTCACCGTGCCGCCGGAGTGGCTGAGCCGCCGCGTGTTCCTGCGATTCGAAGGCGTGGAGTCGGCCTTTTATCTCTGGATCAACGGCCGGCAGGTCGGAATGAGCAAGGACAGCCGCACCGACGCGGAGTTCGACGTCACCGACGATCTCAAGCCCGGCGAAAACCTGCTGGCCGTCGAGGTCTACCGCTGGAACGACGGCTCGTACCTGGAGGACCAGGATTTCTGGCGGCTCAGCGGCATCTATCGGCACGTGTACCTCCTGTCCGTCGGCGATCTGCACGTCCGCGACTTTCAGATCCGGACCGAGCTGGACGACCGGTACCAGGACGCCGATCTGAAAATCAAGGCCCAGGTTCACAACTACTCCCGGCAACCGCAGTCCGCCGGCCTGAAGGCCGTCCTCGCGGATTCCAGCGGCAAGGAGGTCGCCGCGCTCCAGGCCGAGGGCATTCGCGTCGAGGCGGGCCAGGAAGAGACCGTCCGGCTCAGCGCCCGCATCGCCAACCCGGCGAAATGGTCGGCGGAAACGCCCCACCTCTACCCCCTGCTGCTGACGCTCCGAGGCCCGGGCGGGGCAGTCATCGAGGTCATTCCCGTCCACGTCGGCTTCCGCAAGGTCGAGATCCAGGGCGGCGAGCTGCTGGTCAACGGCCGGGCGGTGCTCCTCAAAGGCGTCAACCGCCACGAGCACGACCCGGACCGCGGACACGCCATCACGATCGAATCCATGATCCGCGACATCACCCTGATGAAGCGGCACAACATCAACGCCGTCCGCACCAGCCACTATCCGAACCAGCCGGCGTGGTACGATCTGTGCGACCGCTACGGGCTCTACCTGATCGACGAGGCCAACATCGAATCGCACGGGATGGGTTACGGCGAGCGGACGCTGGCGAGGCATCCGGACTGGCTGGCGGCTCACGTGGACCGCACCGTGCGGATGGTCGAGCGCGACAAGAACCACCCGTCGGTGATCATCTGGTCGCTGGGCAACGAGGCCGGCTTCGGCCCGAATTTCGAGGCCACCTCGAAGTGGATCAGGCAGCGCGACCCCGGCCGGCCGGTGCATTATGAGCAGGCCGGCGAGAACCCGGCCACGGACATCGTCTGCCCCATGTATCCGCCGCCCTCGCGGCTGGCCCGCTACGCCGCCCAGACCCGCGATCGCCCCATGATCCTCTGCGAATACTCGCACGCGATGGGCAACTCCAACGGCAACCTGTGGAAATACTGGGAACTGATCTACTCGCGGAAACACTTGCAGGGCGCGTTTGTGTGGGATTGGGTGGACCAGGGCCTCCGCGCCCCCGTTCCGCCGCGTTACGTCGTGAAGGACCGAGGCCCCGGCCGGCTCGAGGGCGTTTCCGCGGGCGAGTTTCGGAATGGCGTTCTCGAGCGCGGATACGTGGACTTCCCGCCTTCCGGGGCCCTCGATCTGACCGGTCCGCTTTCGCTGGAGGTCGAGGTCCGGCCGGTGGTCCGGGTCGATCATGGCCCCTATCTGACCAAAGGCGACACGCAGTACGCGCTGAAGCAGACCGGCGATTCGGTGCAGTTCTTTGTGTACGGCGGGGTCGCCGGCCGAAGGCCGGGATGGATCACCGCCACCGCCCGGGTTCCGGACGACTGGTACGGACGGTGGCACCGGCTGACCGGCGTGTTCGACGGCCGGGAGCTGCGCCTGTACATCGATGGACGGCAGGCCGCCAAGACCGATTTCGCCGGTACGATCGCGCCCAACCGGTATCCGCTGACCATCGGCCGGGACCTCGAGAACACCACCCGTTTCTCAAACGCCGCCATCCGGGAGGCCCGCGTCTACGATCGTCCGCTGACCGAGGCCGAAGTCCGGGACCCCGCCACGCGCGGGGCCGAAGGTCTGGTGCTGTGGGTCAACATGCAGGATGCCGCACCCGCCGGCTCGTGGTCGGGCTTTACGCCGGGTGAGGGCTTCTATTGGGCCTACGGCGGATGTTTCGGTCCGCCGGGAACCCCCAGCGACGACAATTTCTGCTGCAACGGCCTGGTTTCTCCCGACCGTGTCCCACACCCCGGCCTGGCCCAGGTCAAGAAGGTCTACCAACCCGTTCATTCCAGGCCGCTCGATCTCGCCCAAGGCCGGATCGAGATCAAGAACGGCCATCACTTCCTGAACCTGGAAGAGATTTGCGCTTGCACCTGGCGACTCCTGGCCGACGATCGCGTCGTGCAGAGCGGCGCGCTGACCAACCTGCGGCTGGGCCCGGGCGAGGCCAGGGAAGTCCGCATTCCCTTTGAGACGGTCGAGCCCGAGCCGGGCGTCGAATACTTCCTGGATCTGTCGTTCCAGACCAGGTCCGAGCAGCCCTGGGCGCCCAAGGGCCACGAGCTGGCCTGGGAACAGTTCAAGCTCCCGTGGTCCAAGGCGGACCCCGGCCTGGAAGGTGCCGCCGTTCCGCCCGTGCGCGTGGAGCAGACGCAGGGGCGGCTGTCCGTTTTCGCCGGCGATGTCGCCTGGGCCGTCGACCGGAAGTCGGGCCTGCTGGCTTCCTGCCGGTTCAGCGGCCAGGAGCTGATCCGCGAGCCGCTCCGGCCGGATTTCTGGCGCGCCCCCACCGACAACGACCGCGGCAACAACATGGCCGGGCACCTGGGCGTCTGGCGCTACGCCGGGCTGGACTCGCGTCTGGAAAACCTCGAGGTCAGCGAGTCCACGGGGCGGGTCGATATCCGGGCCAGGCTCGCGCTTCCGGCGGTCGAATCGGCGTTCCACCTCAACTACCGGTTCGGGGGCTCCGGCGACGCGGAGATCGAG
>JABRVU010000480.1:0-8456 GCA_039961895.1 Phycisphaerae bacterium
CGCCCGGCCAGCCCCGCGCGTTGCGGCGTTTCCGCGCCGAAAAGCCCCACGCGCGTCTGCGGCCGGGCGCTCACCACCCTCACCCGCGGCCGGGCCCGGTCGGCCAGACCCCCCTCGCCCCGGGGGTTCCCGGCCGCTGGTCGGGGTTCTTGTCGCGCCCGTGACAGAGGCTGGATCGTTCCGAAAGAGCGGGTTCGTTCGCGTCAGCGGTAAAAGTCCATGATCTCGAAGTAATTGGGGGCGAACCAGCCCGGGCCGTTCCAGCGATGCGGGTCGGTGTAGTTGCCGCGCGGGTGCACGTAGAGGTTGGCGGCGTGGAAATCGAGGAACAGCAGGTTGTGCCGGGAGAACCGCCCGTGCCAGCCCATGATCTGCTTGGGCAGCCACCTCGCGCCTTCATCGCCCATGCTGAACAGCATGGGAGCCTCCTCGGCCACGATCATGGCCGCGGGAATCTTGAAGCGCCTGGCGCTCGAGACCGGCTTGCTGAAGTCCCACGGGTTGATGTAGTAGCTGTTGCCGCAGATCTCGTAGATGGTCGCGCCGCGCTTGGCGGGGTCCGAGATCCAGCTTTCATACTTCGGGTCGATGGGCCTCATGCCCACGTCGTCGGGGCAGTGGAAGAGCGGCATGTCGTCGTCGAGCCCGGCCTTGTGGTAGATGTAATCGGTGAGCGGGCGTTTCATGTCCTCGGGTCGGTCGTCGAAGTCATGGGGAACCGTGCCGCGCTTCCCGCCCCATCCGCAGGAGGCCACCGGCACCCGGCGAAAACCAGGTTCCAGCGGTTCACCGGGACGGGGGTCGCGATAGATCAGGCCGGTGGCCAGGTCCTGGACGGCCAGGCGGTTGGCCGGCCCCACCGGCAGCCAGCCCCTGTGGGCCGTGGTGTACGCGCTCATCGAGGCGCCGATCTGCTTGAGGTTCGAGAGGCACGCCGCGGTGCGGGCCAGGCGCTTGGCGGCGGTCAGCGAGGGAATCAGGATCGCCACCAGCAGGGCGATGATGGCCACCACCACCAGGACTTCGATCAGCGTGAAGCCCCGCCCGCCGAACCGGGCGAGGCCGCCCGCCGAGGGTACCGAACGGGCCGGCCGCTCATGAGTCATGGGTCTCATCCTCGTTACCGGTAGTAGTCCATGATCTCAAAATAATTGATAAACAGCCAGTCGGCGCCCTGGTACTGCCGCCGGGCGCTCCACGTATTGGTAACGGCATTATATGGTCGCGGATCGACGTAGAGATTGGCCGCGTGAAAATCCAGAAACAGCACGTTGTGCCGCGAAAACCGCCCGTGCCACCCGGGGAGTTGAACCCCTCGCGTCACGCTGAAATGCAGCGGGGCGTCCTCGGCCAGGATGATCCGGGCGGTGTCCCGGCTGCGCTTGGCGACGTTCTGGGTCCGGGAATTCCACGGGTTGATCCAGTAGCTGTTGCCGCAGATCTTGTACGACTTTTCACCCTGAAGCGCCGGCGGAAGACGGCCGGTCTTGAAGGCGTCGGCCTCATCCGCCGCGATCGGCCAGCTCTTGGTGTCGAAGCCCGAGTCCGACGGGCACTCGAACAGCGGCGTGGGCGCGTCCAGCCCCGACCGGCGGTAGAGGAAATCGGTCATGGGGCGCTTCAGGGTTTCCTCGCGGGGCGGGTCCACGTAGTCGTGATTGAACGCCGCCCGCTTGCCGCCCCAGCCGCAGTTGAGCACCGGATAGGGTCGCCGCCCGGTGGCCGGCTCGGTGTGATACTTGCCGTCCCAGGGATCGTAGTACAGGATGCGGTCGGCCGGGCCCACCGGCAGCCAGTTCTGGTTCTGGCCCTTGTACATGGCCGTGGCGCTGCCGAGCTGCTTGAGGTTCGAGAGGCAGGCGGCCGTCCGGGCCTGGACGCGGGCCCGTTCCAGACTCGGAAGCAGGAGGGCGATCAGCAGGGCGATGATGGCCACCACCACCAGCAGTTCGATCAGCGTGAAGGCCGCACGCGCGCGAATGCGAGTCGGTTCGATTCGGCCCATGTCCAAGCCCCCAACAACCGGCCGGCGAGGCGGGAACCGCCCGGTCCAAGCACCGGCCGGAGGAGCCCACGACGCCACCGTCCATCCACCCGGGACCTGGAAAACGAGCGACACCATACGGCGCCGCTCCGCTTCAGGCATCCGATCGCGCGGGGCTGGTGCGTCTGGCGGCCCGGGCTTGCCAGTGCGTACGCAAGTCGTCTCTATTATCTCGCGCCCGTCACGTCAAAATCAAGCCGCGAAAGGGACTTGAGACCTCATCAATGGCGTCGGCAAGGTCTTATCAAGGCCGGCCAGACCGGCGGGCATCGTCATCAGGCGACATCCACCGGCCAGGTGAAGGCGGTGATCGGGGTGTCGAGCAGCAAGCGCTTCGCCGTTTCCACGTCCCCGCCGGCCGTCGCCGGTCCGGCGATGATCCCCGTACCCTCCTCGCCGGCCGCGGTCAGAAGTTCACTCCAGCCGTCATCGGCCGTGGGCGCGTCGAGCGTCAGCGCGTGGGCCGGCGTGTTCTCGACCACCCAGCGGGCGTCCGCGACGGAATCCGTCCAGACGCTGAAGTACCGGGCTCTCCCGGCCTCGCGCAGCTCCTGCAACCGCCGGAAGGGCTCGCCGGCCTTGATCCGTTCGAGATCGAACGGCGCCAGTTGCAGCACGTCCACCGCCGACCGGCCGGTCAGCTCCAGCACCTGCTCGACGACCTGAATCATGCGACGATCCCAATGCGTCGGCCCCACCCGCACGTGCAACAGCAGTTCGGCATCGGCCCGTTCGACTTCCACAACATTGGCGTCATGAGACGGCGCCAGGGAGAGCCCGGCCGAATCGGCCGCGCCGTTCATTCCGGCGGGCGCTGCCGGGTCGGGGTTCTTCGGCCGCTCTCGAAGGAGGGTCTCGAGCCGCGACCATTGACCGGCGGTGACCAGGGCCGGTAGATCACACCAGTTGCACGGCCTGGGGACGCCGAGGCCCGGCGGATCTGACGGCCGGCCCTCGATCAGCCCCGCGCCGAAGGCCGACAACCTCAGCCCCGTTCGCCCCAGAACCTTGCCCGCCTGGCCGGACCCCATCGTTGACCTCCGCCGGTCGGATTTCTATGATGATACCCGTCGATCGCCCAGCCTTTTCCTTTTTCGAGCCGGAGGACATTATGGCCCGCCTTTTTGATGATATCACCAAAACCATCGGTAACACGCCGCTCGTGCGCATCAACCGCATCATCACCGCGCCGGCGACGGTCTACGCCAAGCTCGAGTTCTTCAACCCCCTTTCCAGCGTGAAAGACCGCATCGGCGTCTCGATGATCGAGGCCCTCGAGCGGTCCGGCCAGCTCAAGAAAGACTCGGTGCTGGTCGAGCCGACCTCGGGCAACACCGGCATCGCCCTGGCCTTCGTCTGCGCGGCCAAGGGCTATCGGCTGATCCTGACCATGCCGGAGAGCATGTCCATCGAGCGGCGCAGCCTGCTCAAGGCCATGGGCGCCGAGCTGGTGCTCACCCCGGCTCCGGAGGGCATGAAGGGGGCCATCAGGAAGGCCGAGGAGATCGCCCGGGAGAACCCCAACGCCCTCATCCCCCAGCAGTTCAAGAACCCGGCCAACCCGGAGATCCATCGCAAGACCACGGCCGAGGAAATCTGGAACGACACCGACGGCAAGGCCGATATCCTCGTCTCCGGTATCGGCACCGGCGGGACCATCACCGGCGTCGGCGAGGTCATCAAGAAGCGCAAGCCCTCGTTCAAGTGCGTGGCGGTCGAGCCGGTGGACTCGCCGGTCATCACCCAGAAGCGCGAGGGGCAGGAGCTCAAGCCCGGCCCGCACAAGATTCAGGGCATCGGCGCCGGGTTCATTCCCGACATCCTCAACCTGAGCGTGATCGACGACGTGATCCGGGTCAGCAACGACGACGCCTTCAAGTGGGCCCGCCGGGCCGCCAAGGAAGAGGGGATTCTCTGTGGCATATCCTCGGGCGCGGCCCTGTGCGCCGCCAATGAAGTCGCCTCGCGGCCCGAGAACGAGGGTAAGATGATCATCGCCATCCTGCCCAGTTCCGGGGAGCGCTACCTGTCCACCCCGCTGTTCCAGGAGGTCTGAGCGCCCGGGACGAGCGGAGTCCTGGCGCCTGTGCATCGGACGTGGATCATGGAGTGCCCGCCTGCGTCCCCGATGCCATCAGCCGTGGCGGCACGTGATGGTCAAGGTATGAGAGAGCCAGGTGGGCTGCGTAGAGTGGGTCGGGCTCAAAGCCGTTTCCGATCGGCCTTTGGCGGCCGAGCGATGCTGATGGCCCTGGGGCTGATGGCGACCGGCTGTGCCCAGCCCAGAGGGCCGGCCGGTACGCCCCTCGAACAGGCGTGGGAAACCCCCGCGACGGTCTCACCGACGGCCGCCCCGGTCTTGCCTGAACCCGTCGCGCCGGTCACGGCGACCGAGCCGGCCTTCGATCCGCCCCGCGAGCCGCCCGACGCGGTCATCGCGCTGGTCAACGGGCGGCCCATTTTGCGCGACCGGCTCATCACCATGCTGATCGAGACCCGCGGCCTGGCCCTGCTCGAACAGATGATCCTGCTGGCCGCCGCCCAACGAAGGGCCGAAGAGATGGGCTTGGAGGTCACCGCCGACGACGTCCAGGCCGCTCACGAAGAGGCCCTCAAGCAGATCGCCCAGCCCATCGGCGGCGAGGGGCTGCCCCTGGACCGGCCCGCGGCCGAGAAACTGCTGCGCGAATTCCTGTCGGCCAAGAACCTCTCGCCCGTCGAGTGGGAGCTGCGCATGAAGCAGCGGGCGTTCCTCCGCAGGGTCGCCGCCGCCGAAGTCGAGAAGATGACCGTCACCGACGCGATGCTGCGCGAGGAATACGCGCTGGCCTACGGCGAGCGCGTGCAGATCCGCCACATCCAGGTGTCGAGCCTGGCGGCGGTCGAGCGGGTGCGGGCGGCGCTGGCCCGCGAGGATTTCGCCGCCGTCGCCCGGCAGATGAGCGAAAACCAGATCACCGGAGCCGGCGGCGGCCTTCTGCCGCCCTTCACCCGCAACGACGGCTCGGTCCCGCCCCTGATCCGCGAGACGGCCTTCGACCTCAAGCCCGGCGAGGTCTCGGCGGCCGTCCAGCAGGACAACTGGTACCACCTCATCAGGCTCGAGCGGCGCTTCCCGGCCAGCGGCGTGCGTTTCGAGAACGTGGACCGCGACGCCCTCCGCAAGCGGCTGCTGGACCGGCTCACCCGCCAGCGCCAGGACGCACTGGAGGAGGAACTCTTCCGCTCGGCCCGGGTGGACATCCGCGACGAGACCCTCCGCCGGCAGTTCGCCGAGAAGTACCGTCGCTGGTGAGCCGCCCGCTAGCGCCCGCGGCGTTGTGCGACCCAGGCGGTCAGTTCATCGGCGGTGAGGGTGTTGAGGACGCGCGAACGGGTGGCCCAGCCCCGGCGGGCGGTCTGGACGCCGAAGACCATCTGGTCCAGGTCCTCGGCCGAGTGGGCGTCGGTGTTGATGCTCAGCCGGCAGCCGGCCTGGAGCGCCTGGCGTACGTGCACGTCCTTGAGATCCAGCCGAAGCCAGTTCGCGTTGATCTCCAGGGCCGTGCCGGTTTTGGCGGCGGTCTTGAAGACCGCGTCCCAGTCCAGGTCCATCGCGTCGCGCTTGCCGATCAGCCGCCCGGACGGATGCCCCAGCACGCAGACGTAACGGTTCGACAGCGCCGCGAGCGTCCGGCGGGTCTGGGCGGCGCGGTCCAGCCGCTGGCTGGAATGGACGCTGGCCACCACCCAGTCGAGTTGAGCCAGCACCTCGTCGGGATAGTCCAGAGAGCCGTCGGGCAGGATGTCGCATTCCACTCCGGCCAGCAGCGTGAAGTTTTTGAGTCCGGCGTTGATTCTGCGGATCTCGGCGGCGTGCCGGAGCAGTCGTTCGACGCTCAGCCCGTTGGCGATGACCGAGCTGCGCGAGTGGTCGGTGATCGCCAGGTAGGAATAGCCGCGGGCCCGGGCGGCCTCGACCATCTGCTCGATGGAGAGATGCCCGTCGCTGGCCGTGGTGTGGCTGTGGAGTTCGCCGCGGACGTCGGCCTGCTCGATCAAATCCGGCACGACTCCACCGGCCTCGATTTCTCCGCGGTTCTCGCGCAATTCCGGCGGAATGAAGGCCAGCCCCAGGGCCTTGTAGAGCCCCGCTTCGTCCTCGCCGGCGATGCGCCGCTCGCCCTCATGGAGGGCGTACTCGTTGAGCGACCAGCCGCGTTTGACGGCCAGCTCGCGCAGGCGGACGTTGTGCTCCTTCGAGCCGGTGAAGTAGTTCCACGCCGCCCCGAACGACTCGCGGGGCACCACGCGCAGGTCACACTGGATCTGCCCGCCGTCGCGGCGGTCGATGAGCACCGAACCCCTGGTCTCTCCGGCGGCCAGCACGGAGGCCACCTGCGGCAGCTTCGTGAACCGCTCGATGATCGACTGGCCGTGACCGGCGTCGGCCTCGCAGAGCAGGTCCAGGTCGCCGACCGTCTCGCGTCCGCGGCGGAGCGAACCGGCGATTTCCACCCGCCGCACGTGCGGAAAGCCGCCGACGGCCTCGCGCAGCAGTCCGGCCAGCTCGACGGCCAGACCCAGGGGCATGCGCTCGCCGGCCCGCTCCAGGAACGCGATCCCCTCCAGGATGTTCGCGGCGGTCTTGGCCCCGAAGCCTTTCAATCCCGCGACGCGCCCGTCGGCGATGGCGGCGCGCAGCTCCTCGAGGCTCCCGATCTTCAGCTCGCGGTAGAGAGCGGCCACCTTCTTGGGTCCCAGCCCGCGGACCTCCAGCAGCCGGGGCAGACCCGGAGGGAACTCGGCCAGCAGCTCCTGGTGCAGGGCGATGCGGCCCGTGGCCAGGTATTCCTCGATCTTGGCCGCGGTGGTCTTGCCGATGCCGGGGATTTTGGCCAGGTCGCCGCGCCCGGCGATGACGGCCAGGTCTTCGGACAGGTCCGCGACCGCCCGTCCGGCCGAGCGATAGGCGTTGACCCGGAAGCGGTCCTCGCCCTTGACCTCCAGCAGGTCGGCGATCTGCGTAAAGGCCGCGGCAATCTCGCGGTTGGACATGGGTCGTTCCCGTTCGCGTTGACACCCCCGCCGCCGGGGGCCTATTATAACGGCCGACCCGATTCGCAGGCGGGGTCAGGATCCGGTGAGACGGAATGACGCTGAACTTGCAGGAACTGGCCGCCTTTCTCTCGTCGAAAGGGATGCCGTGCGAACTGGACGGTGACGGCTCGGTGGCGGTCTCATCCGTGGCCACGCTGGAGGACGCCGACGAAGGCCAGATCAGCTTTCTTTCCAACCCCAAGTATGAGAAAGACCTGCTCACCACGCGGGCCTCGGCCGTGCTGGTCAGGCCCGACGTGAACGTTCCCCGACGGATGAACCTGCTTCGGACGGCCGATCCTTACGCGGCGGTGACGTTCGCCATCGTCAGGCTGCACGGCTATCGGCGCCATCCGCGCTGGGGCCGGTCTCCGCTGGCCTACATCGACCCGTCCGCTCGAATCGGGCAGAACGCCAACATCGCTCCCGGCGTCTACATCGACGAAGGCGTGGTCATCGGCGACAACGCGACCATCTACCCCGGCGTCTACCTGGCCCGCGGCTGCAGGATCGGCGACGACGTGATTCTCTACCCCAACGTGGTGATCTACGACGGGTGCGTGCTGGGCGATCGCGTCACCGTCCACGCCAACAGCGTGATCGGCGAGGACGGGCTGGGCTATGCCCCGGTCGGCGAGAAGTGGATCAAGATCCCGCAGATCGGCAACGCGGTCCTGGGCGACGACGTGGAGATCGGCGCCGCCTGCACCATCGACCGGGCCACGCTGGGCAGCACGGTGGTGGGCGCGGGCACCAAGTTCAGCGACCTGATCGCCATCGGGCACGGCACCAAGATCGGCGAGAACTGCATGTTCGTGGCCCAGGTGGGGGTGGCCGGCTCGGTGCACGTCGGCAACCACGTGACCCTGGCCGGTCAGGCCGGCGTGGTCGGGCACATCGTCATCGGCGACAACGCCGTCATCGGGGCCAAGGCCGGCGTGACCAACAACGTCGAGCCCGGGGCCACCGTGCTGGGCCAGCCCGCCGTCCCCATCAACGAGTGCAAGCGCCAGGTGGCCATCGTCCAGAAACTGCCGGAACTCAAGAACGAAGTCCGCCACCTCCGACGCGAGGTGGACCGGATCAAACGCGAGATGGAAGAGAAGCGATGATTTCGGACGGCGGATTGCGGATGGCAGCTTGAACGCCGGTTCGGTTCTGGTCCTCAGGGAGATCGCGTCCGGCAGACCGTACCGCCGAGTCAACCCAGGTGCCGCCCGCATGGCCATCCGAAATCCGCAATCCGAAATCCGCGATCCGCTGGGGCTCATCGCCGGCGCCGGGCGGTTTCCGTTCCTGGTGGCCGAGGGGGCCCGGCGCCGGCGATGAGCCC
>JABRVU010000481.1:0-4504 GCA_039961895.1 Phycisphaerae bacterium
CCATAATATCCCCCGCGTCGCGTATCGCAGCCGCCCCTCCAGCGAGCCGGAGCATGGAAACCGACCTCGAGTCCGCCTCCCTTCCGATTCACGCCCCTCCCCGTCCGCGTCGCGCCCGCATGGGGTTGTTCGTGGTTCTTCTGGTGACGGCCAACTTCGTGTGGGCCGGCCAGCTCTCGGCGGTCAAATACATGGACGCGCACCTGGGCCCGTTCGCCATCGCGTTTCTGCCGTTCTTCTTCGTGACGCCGCTGATGATCCCGCTGCTGGCCTGGAGCCGCCGGAAGAACCCGCCGGCCCCGGCGCCGACGGCCGGCGACTGGACGGCCTTCACCGTGGCCGGGCTGGCCCAACTGGTCTGCCAGTTGGGCATGAACTGGGGCCCGCTCAAGGCCGATCCCTCGAGCTGCGGCATCCTCTACCTGCTGGTGCCGGTCTTCACCGCGGTGTTCGCGTCGGTGCTGCTGGCCGAGCGGATCACCCTGCTGCGCGTGGGCTGCCTGGCCATCGGGCTGGGCGGGGCCCTGTACATCTCCATGCAGGACTTCCACGCCGAGTCCTACCTCAAGTCGGAATATTTTCTCGGCAACATGCTGATGATCGCCGGCTGCGCGGGGGCGGCCTTTTACAACGTCTATTGCAAGGGGCTGATGCGGAAGTTCAACGAGCGCGACATCCTGATCTACAGCTACATCACGGCCACGCCGGCCAGCCTGCCGGTTCTGCTCTGGATGGAGCCCGACGCCTTCAGCCGGCTGGCCCACATGACCGGCTGGGTGCCCTGGACGGCCTTCGCCTTCAACGTGCTGCTGGTCTACGGCATCTCGATGCTGATGCTCTTCTACGTCCTGCAATTCCTGCCCGTGACCATCGTGCTGGCCTCGACGTACCTGATCCCGGTTTTCGGGGTCTTCCTGGGCCGGATGCTCTTCCACGACCGGTTGACGGTGAACAAGATCGTCGGCGGGCTGGTGGTGTTGCTGGCCACCGTGCTGATCATGAAATACGACGCCGCCGCGGCGGAGCCGGCCGCAACGGACGGTGCCTGAGTCGGACGCCCTTCGGTCAGGAGTCGGGTGTGGCGGCGGCCCCGCGGCGGGGATCGAAGAAACCCAGGATCAGGCTGTAGAAATGGCGGCGGGCATAAGCCTGAAAGCCGATGTGTCCGCCGCCGGGCAGGATCAGCGCCGCCACGTTCGGGTTCGAGGTGTCGGCGATCAGGTCCGCCACCTCCTGGGCGGTCTGGAGCGGATCGTTCACCGCGTGCACGATCAGCGTGGGCACCCGGGCCGACTCGAGCTTGTCGCCGGCCGACTGCCCCCGATAGGGCAGCAACCGCAGAAACGCATAGCCGTCGGCCAGCGGGAAGTGCCGCGTCAGGCCCGAGTACGCGAAGTCGTACGCGATGGAGAGGCGCAGGTTGCCGCTGATCTCGGGATAGTCCTTCCGCCGCATGTGGTCCCTGATCGAGTCCTGGAACATGGCCGGCGAGGGATCCGCCCACACGCACTTGGGCGTATCCATGCGGTCGAGGAAATGCTCCCAGCGCAGGACCGGCGAGAAGGCGATGACCCCGGCGGTGAAGTGTTTCCGCGGCGAGGGCGGCCCCAGCACACGGGCCAGCAGCGGCGAGATGCTCGGGTCGTCGGCCCGCCGCCCGTCGTACCAGGCGGCCAGCAGGGCCTGGTTCGCGCCCCAGCAGAAGCCCACCAGCCCGGTCCCGCGGATCGGCGGGTAGGTATCCTCCAGCCATTCCGAAACCTTCATGAGGTCCTGGGTCTCGGTGACGCCGTAGTTGTAATATACGTTCGGAAAGCGGGCCTCGGTCTGGCCGTGGCCGCGCGGTTCCAGCGAGAGCACGTGGAAGCCGCCGGCCCGCAGGGCTTCGGAGACGTCCTTGCTGCGCTTGGCCCCGTTGTCGCCGAAGAGCCCGGGCAGCACCACGATGCAAGGAGCCTGGACCGGTCGGCCGCCAGACTCGGCCAAGCCCAGAAAGCCGTGAACGCGCACGCCGGGCGCGACCGGAATCCACACCGACTCGAACCCCGGCCAGAGCGCGGGGGCATTCTCGATCGCGTAGCCGCGCTCGATCGACTGGCCGGTGTGTTGCAGGGCGTACCAGTTGGTGACCAGCCCCTGGAGCCTGGCCGGATCCCGGCGGAAATAGGCGTACACGTCAATGGGGCTTCCGTCGGGTCGGCGCATCTGGTCGGTGAGCAGGATGGGGCGGTCCCGGCGGGGCAGCAAGGGCTTGAGCTGAACGGCCGTCCGCTCCAGCCATTGGCGAGGGGTCAGGGGCCGATCGGGGTCGTCCACCGGCACCACGTCGCCGGGGCGACAGGGAAAGGCACGCTCATCGAAACATCCGCCGGCCGGAAGGGACAGCGCCATTCCGAACAGCAGCGCCCAACACCGGACGGCCACCACGCCGGCCCGCGCCCGTCCGGCGACCGCGCTCCGCATGACACCGTCGGTCAGGACGGATACACTGGAAGGTGAACCTTCGTTGACACGACCGCTCATGAACCAGCCTTCTGTCGAGATCACCGAGCCTGCCGCCGGTTCGCCCCGCGTCGCCGACGGATTCCGGCCCGCGCCGCGTCGGGACTTCGTGGCCGGGCTGATCCTGGCGCTCGTGACCCTGATGGCCCACGGGCAGGCCCTGTGGGAAGGGCCCTTCCTGTTCCTGGACGACCACCTGCACGTCAGCCGATTACGAAGCCCCGACTGGTCGGTGAAGCACCTGCTCGACGCCACCACCATCACCCCCGCGGAGTTCATGGACGCCTGGTGGCAGGAGCAGCCGATCCGCTGGCGATATGCCCGCCCCGTCTCCATGCTGTTGGCGAAGGTCGTATACCAGTTGTCGGGCGGCAGCGTCAAGGCTCTCCACGGCCTGAGCCTGGCCCTGCACCTGATCGGCGCGGTGCTGGTGTATCGGCTTTGCCTGAAGTTGACGCATCGGCCGGGATGGTCGCTGATCGGCGGCGTGCTGTTCGTGATCCACTCGCACAGCGTCTATTCGGTCGGCTGGCTGGCCGCCCAGAACAGCGTCTTGCAGACGGTGCTGACGCTGGCGGCCCTGCTCGGTTACGTCCGGGCCTCCGGTTTAGAGGTCTATGCGGGGCGGAAACGGGAGACCGGCCTCGACGGACCTGCTCCGCCGTCCGCCGTCCGCCATCGGCTGTATTACGCGGAGCCGGACCGCCCGGTACCGGCCTTGAGCCTCCCGTGGTTCGTTCTGACCCTGCTCTGCTGGCTGGCGGCGCTGTTTTCGCGCGAGAACGCCCTGGTCTTTCCGGTGTTCGCGGCCGCGTTCGACCTGGTCTTCGGCGGATGGCGGCACGCGCGCCGGCGGGTCGGCGGCTTCCTGGTCATGGCGGTCATCGCGGCCGCCTTCGCCTTCTGGCGTTTGAAGGTCTATTACGAGCCCATGCCGGCGTTCTACGTCCGCTCCTACGATGGGCCCGACTATCCCTGGTGGTGGCTGGCCAAGCTGCTGCATTGGATCACCGGAGTGATCTGGCTCTCGCCGCTGATGATCGGTCCCAGCGCCCGCTTCAACCCCTTCCGCGAGGTGCCCGGCGACTGCCTGCTGATGATCGCCATCGTCGCCGTCATGAGCGCGGGGTATTATCTGGCCTGCCGGAAAGCGCGCGGCTGGTGGCTCTGGCCGGCCTGGGTCTTCCTCGCGCTGCTGCCGGTGGTGCCGGTCTTCGCCGGGCCGCAGTCGGCGTACATGCCGGCGGCGGGCTGGGCGGTGGCCATGGTGCTGGGGCCGGCCCTGCGCCACGAGATTCGCCCCCGAGGCATCGGGCGGTGGTGCCCCGGCGTCGCCCTCTATTTCCTGGTATCGACCAGCGTGTACATGCCGCTCTACCAGATGTTCTGGCAGGCGGTCCGCTCGGCCGAGCACCTGACCGTCGCCCAGATGGCCGCCGATCCGCCGGCGCCGTCGGCCGGAGAGGTCTTCCTCATCAATGTCCCCTTCGTCAACGTCTACGCGGGCCTGCACCTGGCGGAAGAGCTCTCCGCGACGAGCGGCAAAACGCGCGGCCTGCGTTGCCACGTGCTGACGTACGCGCCCAACGTGCTGCGCATGGAAGAAGACTGCCGGCTGGAGCAACTCGACGCTTACAGCTTCCGTCTTTCGATCGCCGGGCGGGGATACTTTTCCGGGGCCCTGGGCCGCTTCCTGATCGAGGCGATGCGTCCCTCGGGCCGGTTGCGGGCCGGCGATACCTGTCACCGAGAGTGGTTCGACGTACACGTGACCCGGGCCAACGCCGAGGGCGTGCAGGAGCTGCTCTTCCGGTTCCACGAGCCATTGGCCAGCCCGAAGTTCTGTTTCTATCTGGGGACCAACCAGCAACCGGCGGTGCGTGTCCATTTCTGGGGCTCCGACGAGTCGCTGACCGATGTTGCTGCTCGCCCGGCCCGGGACGCCGTCAGCCTGGCTGAAGTCCACGCGGCTGATCAGCGGCTCGAATCGGGTCAGCTCGAG
>JABRVU010000482.1:0-10677 GCA_039961895.1 Phycisphaerae bacterium
TCCTGCAGATGCTCTCGATGCAGGGCCGCCGCAACATCGTGGCCAGCAAGAAAGTCACCGGCACGGTCACCGCCAACCTGTACAACGTCACCTTCGCCGAGGCCCTGACCGCGATCCTGCAAAGCAACGGAGCCGGCTGGCGCGAGAAGGACAACTTCATCTACGTGTACAGTTCAGACGAGCTGGCGGCGATGGACTCGGCCAACGCCCCCCCGCCGGTGACCCGGCTGTTCCGGCTGCACTACGTGCGCTCCGCCGACGTGCAGACCATGATTACCCCCCTGCTGAGCAAGGACGGGAAGATCGCGGTCCCGCCGCCGGCTACCATCGGGCTGGCCTCCAGCAAGGACAACGCCGGAGGCGACTCGGCCAGCCAGGAAGACTACGTCATCATCACCGACCATCCCGAGCGCATGGAGCAGATCGCCCGGCTGATCGCCGACATCGACGTCCGCCCCAAGCAGATCCTGGTCGAGGCCACCATCCTGCGGGCCCTGCTCAACGAGGACAACGCCCTGGGCATCGACTTCAACGTGGTCGGCGGGGTGGACTTCACCAACTTAGGCGGGCAGTCCAACGCCGACACCAACCTGACCCTGGGCCAGTTGCCCACCCGCCGGCTGGAGAACACCACCTTCGCCGGCAACACCGACTTCCGCGGCCAGGTGCCCAACGGGGGATTCACTTTCGGGCTGATCAAGAACAACATTGCCATGTTCATCCGGGCCCTGGAGCAGGTCACGGACACCACCGTGCTGGCCAACCCCAAGGTGCTGGCCCTCAACAAGCAGCGCGGCGAAGTGATCGTCGGGCGGCGCGACGGGTACCTGACCACCACCGTGACCCAGACCGCCGCGGTGCAGACCGTCGAGTTCCTCGAAACCGGAACGCGGCTGGTCTTCCGTCCGTACATCGGCGACGACGGCTACGTCCGCATGGAGGTCCACCCCGAGGACAGCACCGGCGGCGTGACCGCGGCCAACCTGCCCTTCGAGCAGACCACCGAGGTGACCACCAACATCCTGGTGCGCGACGGGCACACCATTCTGATCGGGGGGCTGTTCCGCGAGCTGACCACGTCGGCCCGCGGGCAGGTTCCGGTGGCCGGCAACATCCCGCTGGCCGGGGCCCTGTTCCGCAATTCCAGGGACACCACGCAGCGCGAGGAGATCATCATCCTGCTCACCGTGCACGTCATCAAGGACGACCAGGCCATGCACGAGGCCAGCGCCGAGGTGATCCAGGACGTGGAGCGCTACCGGGTGGGCATGCGCCAGGGGCTGCAATGGTTCGGGCGCGAGCGGCTGGCCCAGGCCCACTACCGCTGGGCCCTCGAACACCTCGAGCACGGGCGGGTCAGCAAGGCCCTGTGGGACCTGGACCTGGCCATCAACAACAATCCCAAGTTCCTGGCCGCCGTCAAGCTCAAGGAGAGCCTGCTGTGCCGTCGGGAGTGGGACGAGGACAACACGTCGATCCGCGGCTACCTCGAGCGGCAGATCCAGCGGGAGCAGGGGCGCGACCTTCCGCCTTACGGTCGGCCCGCGCCGCAGCTCATCCTGCCGGAACTGAAAGGCCCCAATGGCTTCGATGAGTCGCCGTCCGATCGTCCCAAGGCGGAGAAACCGTCCGCGTCCGCGAACCCGGCGAACGAACCCGCCGAGAAGGGAGGCTCGCCATGATCGACCGTCCAAACCCGAGGGGGTCCCGGGCTTTACGCGCCGGCTTCTTCCGATCACGAGCCGTGGGGAAGGGCGGAGCCCTCGCGGCCGCGCTGCGCGTCGCGCCGGCCTGGACGCTGGCCCTGGCGCTGGGTTCCTGCGCGAACCTGGGCGGGACGCACGAGGAGTCCAGGCAACAGGCCGAGCAGCGCTGGGACAGCGTCCGCGGAAAGATCAAGCTGCAACTGGCCACCGAGAGCTTCAACCAGGGCCGGCTGGACGAGGCCGCCAAACAGCTCGCCGAGGCCGTGGCCCTCGATCCGACGCTCTCGGAGTGCTACCTGCTGCGGACGCGCATCCTGCTGGAGAAGGGCGAGATCGCCTCGGCGGCCGAGGCCCTCAAGACGGCGGTGTCGAACGGGGCCAGCGGGGCCCAGACCGACTACCTGGCCGGGGTCATCGCCCAGCGCTACGGGCGGTTCGAGGAGGCCTTGAACGCCTATCGGCTGGCCGCCGACCGCGAGCCGCGCCAGGCCCATTACACCGCCGCCGTCGCCGAGACGCTGGTGGCCCTGGACCGCCCGGCCGAGGCCCTGGCCCTCATCGAGGAGCGCTGGACCGACTTCGAACACAACGCGACGCTGCGGGCCACCGCCGGGCAGATCCACATGCTCATGGGCCGCTATGAGCGGGCCGCCGACGCCTATCGCGAGGCCGTCCGCATCGCCCCGGATGACGTGACCCTGCAATACCAGCTCGGCCTGGCGTTGTCGATGTCCGAGAAGTACGCCGAGGCGGTCGGTGTGCTGGCGCCGCTGAACGTCAAACGGCAGGACCTGCCGGCGTACGTCCTGATCGCGCTGGGCCGGTCGTACCTGGGGCTGGCCCGCGAGCTCGAGGCCGTGGCCGTGCTGCGCCAGGCGACGGCGGCCTCGCCGGACAGCCCCGGGGCCTGGAGCTGGCTGGCCCGGGCGGCGCTGACCGCCGGCGACCTGGTGACCGCCCGCCAGGCCGCCGCCCGCGCCGCCGACCTGGACCGCGACACCGGCGACTCGCGGATCCTGCTGGGCTACGTATGCCTGCGCCAGGGCGACCGCGGGGCGGCGATTCAGGCCCTTCAGTCCGCCCTGGCCCGACACCCCGAGGACCCCCTGGCGCTGGAGCTGTTGAACCGGGCCCGCGGAGGGTCCGCGCGGGTCCGGAATACGTCCGCGGCCACCATGATTCGAGGGTCTTCGCCGCCATGAGCAGCGTGGGGGGCATCCTGAGCCTGCTGCGTTTCAAACCGCGGGCCCGGCCGGCCGCGCCGTCCGCGCACCCGCTCTCGCTGCGGCGGATGACCACTCTGACCCTGGGGCTGCTGATCGTGATCGCGGCCGTCGCCGTGTACGGCCTGCATGGCGCGGTTCACCATGCTTCGCTGGCGGACCAGTACGCGGCCTGGCGCGTGTGCGTCATGCTGGTGTGTCTGGCCGCGCTGTTCCTGCTGCTGGGCCGGCACACCACCGCCCGGCTGCTGCGGCACGTCGAGGGCCAGATTCGCCGCCTGCTGCGCAGCGAGGAACTCGAGCCCGTCCGCGGGCAGGTGCCCGACGAGATGCAGGCGGTCATGGACGCCCTGGGCGACTACGTCAACCACGTGAACGCCCGCCTCGAGCAGCTCCGCGTCCAGAAGAAGGAAGTGGACATCCAGATGCGCGTGGCCGACGCCGAGCGCCGCCACACCGAAGCGGTCATCTTCAGCATCTCGGAGGCCGTGCTGGTGGTGGACTCGTTCGGCGAGCTGGTGCTGGCCAACACGGCGGCCGAGCGGCTGTTCGGCTTCCGGCTCGGCGAATGGCGGCACCGTCCCATCGAGCGGGTCATCAACGACTCGTCGCTGACCGCGCTGATCCGCGAGGCCCGCCACGTCAACGGGCACGCCGCCCGCCGGCAGGTCGAATACTCAACCCTGCGCGGCGGGGTGGCCCAGACCTTCAACATCACCCTCTCCGCCGTCCTGGACGCCCACGAACAGGCCCGCGGCGTGGTCGCTGTGTTCCACGACATCACCCGCGAGCGCGAGATCGCCCGCATGAAGACCGATTTCGTCTCCGCGGTCTCGCACGAGCTGCGCACACCGCTGTCGAGCATCAAGGCCTACGTGGAGATGCTGGTGGACGGCGAGGCCCACGACGAGAGCACCCGCCGGGACTTCTACGGCATCATCGAGTCGGAGACCGACCGGCTCCAGCGGCTCATCACCAAGATTCTGGACATCTCGCGGATCGAGTCGGGGGTCATGGAGGTGCGGCGGAGTTCGATCCAGTTGAACGCGGTGGCCCGCGAGGTCCACGACGTGATGCTCCCGCAGGCGGCGGCCAAGAAGATCGACCTGGCCTGCGAACCGGCCGCGGACCTGCCCCCCGTCTGGGCGGACCGCGACCTGGTATACCAGGCGGTGCTCAACGTGGCCAGCAACGCGGTCAAGTACACGCCCGAGGGCGGGCGGGTCCGGCTGCGCACCTACCTGGAGCCGGAGGGCCGCCACGTCGCCGTCGCCGTCGTCGACAACGGCATGGGCATCCGCTCCGAGGACCTGCCCCATCTGTTCGAGAAGTTCTTCCGGGCCCGCGAGAGCGAACGGGTGGCCAAGGGCACCGGGCTGGGCCTGAACCTGGTCAAACACATCGTCGAGACCGTCCATCACGGCGAGATCGCCGTCGCCAGCGAGTACGGCGCGGGAACCACCATGGTCCTGCGGTTTCCGCTGACCGAGCAATGACCTTGGGGAGGAACGGCCATGAGCCGACGTAGAATCCTGATCGCCGACGACGAGACGCACATCCTCAACGTGCTGTCCATGAAGCTCCAGAACGGGGGTTACGAGGTGCTGACCGCGGTGGACGGGGCCGAGGCCCTGGCCCTGACCCGCTCGGGGCGGCCCGAACTGGTCATCACCGACTACCAGATGCCGCGGATGAGCGGGCTGGAGCTGTGCAGCCTGCTGGAAGCGGACCCGGCCACGCGCGACATACCGATAATCCTGCTGACCGCCCGGGGTTTCTCGATCGCCGAAACGCAAACCATCTCCCCAAATATCCGATGCGTGATGAGCAAGCCCTTCAGTCCGCGCGAGATCCTCGCGCGGGTCCAGGCCCTGCTGTGCGGCGAGTCCGTACCGGAGGGCGTGGGGGTCTGAGCCGGGAGGGACGGACGATTATCGCTGCCGACCCGACAGTCCGCCACGAGCTGGCCGCCGGCTTTGGAGAATGGGCCGCCCTGTGGTCGCGGCTGGGGTTCTGGCTGACCTTATGGGACGAGCACGGAAACCCCGCGGCCCGGAGCGGACCGGTGCCCTTCTGGGACACGCTGTATCTGCATTCCGCGCGTTTGCGCGAGCGGCTGCATCACGCGGCCCGCGGGGCCCGGCAGAACGAGGGCCGGACCACCGAACTGGAGCCGCGAACCGGGACGCGGCTGGCGACCATACCGCTGACTTACCGGCATCGGCCGCGCGGCGCCGTGCTGGGCTGCGCCCTGACCCGGGAGTTCCTCGATCAGGAGACCTTCGCCCGCTTCTGCGATCTGCATCTCATGGACCGCGAGGCCCTGGGCCGGCTGGTGTCGGGCGTGCCCATCGTGGAGGCGTCGCAGGTCGAGGCCGGGGCCCACATTCTGACCACCCAGATGCAGTCGCTGCTGGCCGGCGGCGCGGCCAGGAAGGAGATGGAGGACCTCACCGCCCACCTCGGACAGGCTTACGAGGAGTTGAACCTGATCTACCGGATCAGCGCCGGGATGACCGGGCTGGTGCGGCCGATTCAGCACCTGGAGCGCATCTGCCGCGAGGTCGCCGCCGCCACCCCCCTGGCCGGCATGGTCGCCGTTCTGGAACCGACCGACGGCTCCGGACAGGAAAGCGTGGTTCGCGGCGGGTCGCTGGCCGTCCCGGATTCGGAGGTCCTTCGCCTCTATCGCCAGGTGCGCCGATCGGGCGACGGCCAAGGCGTCGTCCGCGTGGTCAACCATGCGTCCGAGCATCCGGAGTTCGCCTGGGCCCGCGACTGGCTGCGGCACTTCGCGTTCTACGACCTCTCGCGCAAGGGGCGGGCGGTGGGCGCGATCGTGGCCATCAACCGCACCGACGCGGAAGACCTGGGCTCCTACGAGATCCAGCTCGTCACCACGGTGGCGGAGCGCAGCGCCGCCTTCCTGGAGACGCTGAGCCTCTACGACGACCTCGAGCACCTGTTCCTGGGAATGCTCCATGCCCTGGTGGCCAGCATCGACGCCAAGGACCCGTACACGTGCGGTCACTCGCAGCGGGTGGCCTGGTTGAGCCGGCATCTGTCCGCCCGGGCGGGGTTCGAGGAGGAGAGCTGCCGGCGGGTGTACCTCAGCGGGCTGCTGCACGACATCGGCAAGATCGGGATATCCGAGGCCGTCCTGCGCAAGACCGGCCGGCTGACCAACAGCGAGTTCGAGGAGATGAAGCGCCACCCCGAGATCGGGGCCCGCATCCTGGAGGGCGTGCCGCACGTGTCCGACCTGATCCCCGGCGTGCTCTATCATCACGAGCGGCTGGACGGGCGCGGGTACCCGGCCGGGCTCAAGGGCGCGGAGGTGCCCTTCCTGGGCCGGGTGATCGGGCTGGCCGACGCCTTCGACGCCATCACCACCAACCGCACCTATCGGCGGGCCCAGCTCGTCGAGGTCGCCGCCGCCGAGATCCGCCGCTGCGCCGGCACGCAGTTCGATCCCGAGCTGTCCGAGCTGCTGCTGGCCGAGGACCTGCACGCCCTGCACCAGCACCTGACCGAGCTGAGCCGACAGCCGGTGCGGGCCCAGCCGCTCGGTGCGCTTCGCCATCCCCTGGGAGTGGACGCATGAACCTGACCACGCGCGAGCAGAACGACGTAACCGTCATCGGCCTCGCCGGCGACCTGACCCACGAGTGCGCCGGCCGCTTTCACGAGGCCGTCGATAAGGCTTTCAGCCAGGGCCGGCGCGACTTCATCATCGACCTCAAGCAGCTCGGCGGCATCGACAGCGCCGGGTTGGAGGCCTTCACCGCGACCCAGCGCCGGTGCGAAGAGCAGCTGGGCATGGTCCGGTTCTGCTCGCCCGACGCGGCGGTGCGCAAGATTTTCGAGATGACCCGCCTGGACCGGACCTTCGAGGTGTATGACCAGCTCGAGGAGGCCCTGGCCAGCTTCAAGTGACCGGGGGGACGACCATGACCGCAATCGCTACCGCGGCTCCCAAACCGATGGGCCAGGTGCTCATCGAGCGCGGCCTCATCAGCCAGGCCGACCTGGCCCGGGCCCTGGCCGAGCAGAAGAAAGGCGGGCACCGCCGCCTGCTGGGCGAGACCATCGTCGAGCTGGGCCTGTGCACCGAGGATCAGATCGTCGAGGCCCTGGCCGCCGGCTACGACATGCCCTACGCCAAGCTGACCCCCCGCCTGGCCGACCCGCGGGTGCTCGACGAGCTGCCCCGCGAGTTCATGGAAAAGCAGAACGTGCTGCCGCTGTTCAAGGTGGACGGCGTGCTGACCGTGGCCATCGCCGAACCGGCCAACGTGTTCCTGGTGGAGGAGATCAGCCGGCTGGCCTCCGGGCCGGTGCAGACCGTGGCCGCCACCAGCCGCGACATCCAGCAGATGCTCGCCGCCGGCGGCCAGTCCGCCAAGGTGTTCGTGCTCGACGAATCGGCGGCCGGGGCCGGCCCGGGCGACGACGCCGAGGCCCTCGATCTGGCGGCCCTCGAATCCTCCGGCGACGGCTCGACGGTCATCAAGCTGGCCAACCACGTGATCTCGTCGGCGGTCAGGGAAGGGGCCAGCGACATCCACGTCGAGCCCGACGAGGGCAGCCTGCGCATCCGCTACCGGGTGGACGGACGGCTGATCGAGAAGCTCAAGCCGCCGGCCCACATGAACGCGGCCCTGGTCTCGCGCATCAAGATCATGGCCGGGCTGGACATCTCCGAGCGCCGCCTGCCCCAGGACGGGGCCATCCACGTGAAGATCAACGGCCGGCCGGTGGACCTGCGCGTCTCGACCCTGCCCAACAAGTTCGGCGAGAAGGTGGTGATGCGCATCATCGACAACCAGAACGTGCTGGTCAGTCCCGAGCAGTTGGGCTTCGACCCGGAAACCCTCGAAAAGTTCCGCCAGGCGATTCAGCGGCCTCACGGCCTGCTGCTGGTCACCGGCCCGACCGGCAGCGGCAAGAGCACCACGCTCTACTCGGCCCTGTCGGCCATCAACACGCCGGACGTCAACATCTGCACCGTCGAGGACCCCATCGAGTTCAACCTGGTGGGCATCAACCAGTTCCAGGTCAACGAGAAGATCGGCTTCACCTTCCCGGCCACGCTCCGCTCGCTGCTGCGGCAGGACCCGGACGTCATCATGCTGGGCGAGATCCGCGACAACGAGACCGCCCGCATCGCCATCCAGGCGGCGCTGACCGGGCACATGGTCTTCTCGACGCTGCACACCAACGACGCGCCGGGGGCGATCACGCGGCTGTACAACCTGGGCGTCGAGCCCTATCTGATCAGCGCGTCCCTCGAGGGCGTGCTGGCCCAGCGGCTGGTGCGCAAGCTGTGCTCGAATTGCGCGGCGCCGACCGCCCCCAGCCCGGCCATCGTCAAGGCCGCCGAGAAACTCGGGCAGTCGCTGGACACCATCTTCGTCGGCAAAGGCTGCGCCAAGTGCCGCAACAGCGGCTTTTCCGGGCGGACCGGCATCTATGAAATGCTGCTGCCCAACGACGAGATCCGCGACGCCATCACCGCCGGGGCCACGCTCAACCAGCTTCGCCACCTGGCCCGCCAGGCGGGGATGAAGACGCTGCTGGAGGACGGGTTCGCCAAGGTCCGCGCCGGCCGGACCACCGTCGAAGAGGTGCTCTGCGTCACCGCGGGTTGATACCCCGCGCGGGCCCGGAGCGCACGGAGCAGTGACCCGAGCTGAGGTTCGAGAACACTTTTCCGCGAGACGTTCACGGTTGAAAACCGGTGCACGGGAAACGAGCCGCGGGACAGGGGAGTCGTCATGACGCTTGAAGACTGGATGCGAAAGGCCCGGGCCGCCGGGGCCTCCGACCTGATCCTGGTCGCGGGCCGGCCGCCCTGCGCGTACGTTCACGGGCGGCTCGGCCCCATCGACGACGAATCCCTGGGCGCCGAGGACCTCAACCGCCTGCTCACCGCCGCCCTGACCGATGAACAGCGCGACCGCCTCGAACGGACCGGCGACGTGGACCTGGGCTACGGCATTCCCGGCCTGGGGCGGGCCCGCATGAACGTCCACCGCCAGCGCGGCACCTATGCCGCCGCCATCCGGTTCGTCAACACCCGCATCCCCACGTTCGACGAACTGGGCCTGCCCGGCAAGCTGGCCGAGCTGGCCCAGCTTCCGCGCGGGCTGGTACTGGTCACCGGTGCGACCGGCTCGGGCAAGAGCACCACTCTGGCGGCCATGATCGAGTACATGAACGACCACTTCGAGCGCCACGTCATCACGCTGGAGGACCCCATCGAGTTCCTGTTCAGCCACCGCCGGTGCATCATCGAGCAGCGCGAGATCGGCGGGGATTCTCCGGGCTTCGTCGAGGCCCTGCGCTACGTGGTCCGCCAGAAACCCGACGTGATCCTGGTCGGCGAGATGCGCGACCGCGAGACCATCGCCACGGCGCTGACCGCCGCGGAGACCGGCCACCTGGTGCTGGGTACGCTGCACACCAGCAGCGCCGCCCAGACCATCGAGCGGATCATCGACGTCTTCGAGGCCGTCCACCAGCCGCAGATCCGCGTGCAACTCGCCAACTCGCTCAAGGCCGTCGTCTGCCAGGTGCTGGTCAATCGCCAGGACCGCCCCGGCATGGTGCCGGCCCTGGAAATCCTGGTGATGACCTCGGCGGTCCGGCGGGCCATCCGCGACGGCGAGACGCATCTGATCCCCGGGATGATCGAGACCGGGCAGAAGTTCGGCATGGTCACGCTGGACCGGTCCCTGGCCGATCTGGTGGCCGCCGGCGTGATCGGGGCGGCGGACGCCCTGGCCAAGGCCGCCGATTACGATCGGCTCGAGAAGATGCTCAACGCCGGAACGCCGGTCGGCAACGTGCTGAGCACGCGCTCGGCGGTGGTCGAGCAGCCCGAGCCGCCCGTTCCGGTCGGAACGGCGCCGGCCAAGGCCAAGGCCTGGCACTGAGAGTGCGTCGTGAAATCCTGAAAACCGACCGGCGGGAAGCCGGTCCGATACCGGGTTCAGGAATCACGCTCAGCCGGCTGCTCATGCCGGCGTGGGGCCCGCCGCAGGAAGGTCCCGCGCAAAAGGGAGTCGACACCTATGCCACGCTTCAGTTATCTGGCCCGCGACGGGAGCGGGACGGCCATGACCGGCGAGCTGACCGCCGGCTCGCCGGTGGACGCCGCCCGGCTGTTGCGCTCCGAGGGCAAGTTCCTCGTCCGGCTTCAGGAGGCCGCGGCGGCCAGCCCCCTGGAGCAGGCCCCGCCCGCCCGACGCGGCCAGCGCGTCAAAGCCGATGAAGTGATCTACTTCGCCGGCCAGCTGGCGGGCATGATCGACACCGGCGTGCCCATCGCCGAGGCTCTCGAGGCCAGCATCGACGGCACCCCGCCCTCGGCCTTCCGCTCGACGGTCGAGGACCTGATCGAGCGCGTGCAGGGAGGCATGGACTTCTCGGCGGCCCTGGCCGCTCACCCGCGCGCGTTCTCGCCGCTGTTCGTGCACATGATCCGGGCCTCCGAGTCCACCGGCCTGCTCGGACAGATGCTCCGGCGGGTGGCCGATTACCTCACCAACCAGCGCGACATCCGCAAGAAGGTCAAGGGGGCCCTGATCTATCCCTGCTGCCTGCTGACCTTCGCCCTGGGCGCGACCGTTTTCCTCCTGGCCTTCGTGATCCCCAAGTTCGCGGGCATCTACGCGGGCAAGTCGGCGACGCTGCCTTTGCCCACGCGCATCCTGCTGGGCACCAGCGACTGGATCATCGGTCAC
>JABRVU010000483.1:0-7316 GCA_039961895.1 Phycisphaerae bacterium
ATCTTGTAGTAATACACGCCCAGCGGGTCGCGCGAGCCGGGGTCGGCCCATTGATGGGCGCGGAAGCGCTTGCCGGTGACGAGTTCGGGCTTTCCGTCGTTGTCCAGGTCGGCCAGGGTCATGTCATGATATTGAGAGCGGTCGGTCTCGATCTCGCGCCTGGTCCAGGTGCGCTTTCCGGCGGGGTCGGCGCCCTGCTCGTACCAGAACAGGCCGTAGTCGTGACCCATCCCGACGATGAAGTCGGCCCGGCCGTCGCCGTTGACGTCGTGGACCAGGATGGGCACGCTGGCCGCCCCGAGTTTGAACTCGGGGTGCCAGGTCCAGGGCTCGTTCCAGGGGTCCTTGGGGGCCTCCAGCCAGCCGTCGGAGCCGATGAAGTCGCCCCGGCCGTCGCCGTTGAGGTCGCCGAAGCCCAGCCCGTGGCCGTTGCCGCCTTTTTTGAGCACGTGTCTGGTGAAGGTGCCCTGGCCTTTGCCGCCGGCGTCCACGTCGAGCCGATAGGCGACGATGTTGCCGCCGGCGTTGGGGCAGGCCTCGACCCGACCGTCGCCGTCCACGTCCCAGAAGCGGGTGGTCTCGACGTTGCCGCACCTGTCGATGTCGTGCACCGCCCAGGGGCGATCCTGGCCCTTGGGGTTCTCGACCCAGCGGAGCGTCGCCCCCCACCAGCCGCCGGTGACGACGTCGAGGAAGCCGTCGCCGTTCACGTCCATGGGGTAGTCGGAGAAGGCGTCGTAGTAGTCCTCCTCGCGCCGGTAGTCGCAGATCCTGTGCCCGGCGGTGAAGGCCGGGCCCTCGAACCAGTATCCGCCGGAAACGACGTCGGGCTTGCCGTCGTTGTTGACGTCGAAGACGGAGCAGGATTCGAACGTCACGTCGCCGATCCGGCTGCGCTCGAAGACCAGCGGGCCGTCGGCGGCATGAACCGCAACGACGCTCGAGGCCTGAACCGACAGGGCGGCGGAAATGAATATGATTCGGGACCTTGGATTGTGGCGGATGGTTCTCATGTTGACCTGCGACGTTTCGGTGGCCATGTCCGCGCCCGCGAGCCGGGTACGGCAAGCCGCGTCATCGGGGCCGCGCCGTTCCATCCGCGGTGCGTCGTTCCGTTCTTTTCGGCTTTTTCCTCAAGCCGTTCCCGAATTCTGAACCCCAAACCACCCCTCATCTTCCTCCCTGCGTGAACGCGAGGGGCTTTCCGTCCGGGGCGGTCAGCCGGGCGCAGAATTCCCAGCCCAGGGTGTTCTGCCAGATCTTGAGCAGGATGACGTTTCGACCCGCCTTGAGCTGAATGGGGATCACGTCCTGGTCCGGCGTCAGGGGCCGGGCCACGAACTGGTCATGGACCAGCCTGCCGTTGACCCAGGCGCGGGCGCTGTCGTCCACGCCCAGCAGCAGGACGGCGGGGGTATCCTTCTCGACGGTGATCTCGGTGCAGGCGTAGCCCACCAGTTTGTCCCCGGGGCCGAAGGCCTTGTGCAGGTCGATCACGCCGCGGTCGTCGGGCGGCGGCGCGGGGGTCCACTCGACGCGGCGCTTGCCGGACATGTATTTGCCGGTCAGGCTCACGTCGGGCTCGCTGACGTAGGGCCTGTTCCAGCCGGCGTTGTTGTCGCCCAGCTCGAACGGCCCGACCAGCGACCAGTGGGTGATGAGGCCGAGCATGGCCGCGTAGTCGCCGGCGGCGCCCGCGTCGCGCAGACCGGCCAGGATTACCCTGGCGGTCTCGGGCGAGGCATCCAGCGCCCGGGCCAGCTCCAGGGCCTCGATGGCCTCTTTTTGCCTCTTCGAGGCGGTAAGGGCCTTGGCGGTGGCGATCAGGGCCCGGGCGCCTGGAGCGGCCAGGTCTTTGCTCCCGGAGAGGCTCCTGAGCCCCGGCCAGGCCTCGGCGGTCGGACAGGCGGCCAATCCCTCGAGCACGATCCGATCGGGCGGGCCCTCGCCGGCAGCCTGCATGGCCGCCACGTAGGCCCGTCCGGCCTCCTGGACCCTGCCCGCGGCGCGCAGCCCACCGGCCAGGCGCAGGATGCCGCCGCGGGCCGCGGCCTTCTCGGCGTCGCCGCCGGCCTTAGCCGCTTCGACGAGCACGGGCAGGCCGTCGGGCAGTTCCGACTCGCCCAGGGCGTTCAGCCCCGCCAGCCGGAAGTCCGGCCGGCTCGATCTGGCGGCCGCCGTGAGCACCGGCAGCACCAGCGGGTGTTTCTTCGAGCCGAGGGCCTCCAGCAGCGCAAGCTGCACGTCCTCGGGCTGCTTCGGATACTCGGCGGCCAGGGCCCTGGTCACGCCAACGCCCTGCATCTGCCGCAGGGCGGCCAATCCCACCAGCCGGGTGGGCGCGGCGGATTCACGGACGGCGGCCAGCACCGCCGGCACGCAGGTCTCGTCGCCGATCCGCCCCAGGCCGGCCAGGGCCGCGTCGCGGGCGGCGTCCGGGCCGGTCTGGAGCAGCTCCCGGTAGCCGGCCGTCACGATCTCCCAGTTGCCTCCTTTTTCCTCTACCGCGTTCAGCAGCCGCACCAGGGCGTCGGTCGCCTCGGAGCGGGTCGCGTCATCGGCCTGGGCCACCACCCGTTTGACCGTTTTGAGCCGGAACGGATCGCCCGTCCAGGCCAGGGCCCGCGCCGCCGCCGCCCGCAGCCGGGCATCCGCGCTGCTTGTGAAACCCTCGATCAGGGCGAGGCTTTCGGCATCCTTGAGCGCCGCCAGCGCGTCCAGGATCGCGCACTGAAAATCGGGGGCGGCCTTGGGCAGGTGTTCGCGCAGCACCGCCCGGGCCTGGCTCGTGCCGATCTCCTGGAGAGCGGCCCGGGCCTTCTCGGCCAGGACGGCGTCCGCCCCGGCCAGCAGGTCGGCCAGCGGACCGAGGTTCATGCCCTCCGGCACGACGAAGGGCAGCAGCCGCAGGCCCCGCTCCTTGACGGCCGGCGGTTTGTCGGGGGCCAGCAGCGTCATGATCTGCCCGGCCAGGGCGGCCCGCTCGGCCTCGCGGCCCGGCACGGACGCATCCGCCGAACAGTCCATCAGCACATTGAAGGCCGCATAGGCGACGGCCGGGTTGCCCTGCTGCGCCATCGCGACCAGCTTCGGCGCCGCCTCGACGAGGTTCTCGCGCGGCAACAACACCCGGGCCCGCGACCGGGCCACCTCGTCCGCCCCGCCGAGGTCGGCGAGCAGATCATCCAGTGTCGAGGCGCGCACGGCGACGGGCGGAAGCAGCATCGCGACCAGCAGGGCTCGCATCCTATGTGCGCTTCGCATGGGAGATTCTCACGTTCGCAGACTCGCTTGCCTGTGTGTTTTCTGTCGCCATTCCAGGGCCTGCTGTTCCCAGGAGTTCCGGCAACCCAGGCCCGAGGCTACTGATGATGACTGAAAGCCCCACGGGGCCAGTCGAAGACGCACCGGCGAGACGCCGGTGTCACGTGACTCAATCCGCAATCCGAAATCCGCCATCCGCGATTACAGGTGCCACGGCGGGCGATAGGCCCGGCTCAGCAGCCGGTCGGCCTCTTCATCACGGATGAACCGCTCGTTCTCCGCGTCCCAGTTCAGCTTGCGGCGAACCTTGAGGGCGATGCCGGCCAGCAGCACCGGGATGGTCGAGCGCACGCCCTGCTCGATGTCGGCGGCCGGCCGTCTGCGCGTCCTGATGCATTCGAAGAAGTTGTCGTGATGCGGCGGATGGGCCCAGCTCCGCTCCGGCTCGCCCTGGTAGTGCCGGATGCCCAGGCTCTCGGGGAACACGTCGAACGATTCGCGGTCCACGATGAGCTGGCCGGCCGTCCCCTGGAACCGGATGCCGTAGCCGTGGTTCGCGTAGCTGTTGGAGTGCCGCTGCTCCCAGGTGACGGTGCATCCGTCGTACTCGAAGATCGCCTCCACGTTTTCGTAGTTCTCCGAGCCGGCTCCGCCGCGGTAGCTCCCGCCGACGGCCTGGACGCTCAGCGGCCGGTCGCGCTGAATGCCCCAGTGCACGATGTCCATCAGATGCACGCCCCAGTTGGTGAGCTGCCCGCCGCGGGCATAGTCGTGGTTGCCCATGAAGCCGTAGTGGCGCTGCGGTGAATAAGGCGCCCACGGTGCCGGGCCCAGCCACATGTTCCAGTCGAGCCCCTCGGGGACCGGAGCGGGCCGCTCGCCCACGCCCCATCCGTTGACGCCGATCCAACAGGTGGCCGAGGTGATCGTGCCCAGCCGCCCGGCGTGGATCAGGGCGATGGCGTCCTGAAAGATGGTCATCGAGCGCTGCTGCGTGCCGAGTTGCACGATCCGCCCGTAACGGCGGGCGGCCTCGATCATGGCCCGGCCTTCGGCCACGGTGGGGCAGGCCGGTTTTTTACACGTCCTTGCCCGCCTGGCAGCCCAGGATGGTCAGCAGCGGATGCCAGTGGTCGGGCGTGGGAACGAAGATGGCGTCGATGTCCCTGCGGTCGAGGACCTTGCGGAAGTCCTGGTAGCCGTCGGGGGCCTGCCCGGAGAGCTTGCCCACCACGCCGATGGCGTTCTCGTAGCGCGGTTTGAAGCAGTCGCACACGGCGGCCACGCGGCAGTTGGGATTGACCGAAAGGGCCTCGAGGTGCCGCGTGCCCATGCCGCCCGTGCCGATCATGCCCAGGATGATCTTCTCGTTGGCGCCCAGCCGGGCGTACGACCGGGCCGGGTGCAGGGCCGACGCGCCCGCGGCGGCGACGGCCGTCCGCGCCACCCGGCGAAGGAACTCGCGCCGTCTGATCGGTTGCCGATGCACGTGAATCCTCCCGGAAGATGAGGGGAACTGAACGCCTCTTCTAACCTTGCCTGACCCCAGCGTCAAATGAAGCCGTCGACAAAGTCCGTGACGGCATCGCCGGCTCGTCGTGCTTTCAAAAAGATCGTGATCGGTCCCCCGCCGGCTGGGCAATCCCGAACCGAGCCTCGATAATGAATCAGAACGGGTAGCTGGAAAGGGATCA
Source organism: Phycisphaerae bacterium (assembly GCA_039961895.1). Lineage (GTDB taxonomy): Bacteria > Planctomycetota > Phycisphaerae > UBA1845 > PWPN01 > JAAXZI01. The sequence continues at coordinate 4,959 of JABRVU010000483.1, forward strand.
CTCGAAAGCGGCAAACTCAACCGATGTCGCAGGAACCGTCTGAATCCAACGTCGTCCCGGCCGGCCGGGTGCTCGTCACCGGCGCCACCGGCTTCGTGGGCCGCTACGTGGTCCGCGAGTTGATCGCCCGCGGCTATTCGCCGGTGTGTCTGGCCCGCGACCCGGAAAAGGTTCGGAGCCTGCTGGGGGCGGACCTGGCTTCGCGGGTCGTGGCGGTTCGCGGCGACTTGTTCGACGCCGGCGCGCTGGCCCGCGCCGCCGACGGTTGTTCGGCCGTCATCCACCTGGTGGGCATCATCCTCCAGCGGCGGCTGACCGGCCAGACCTTTCGGCGCATCCACGTGGAGGGCACGCGTCGCGTCGTGGCCGCGGCCGTGCGGGCGAGCATCCGCAGGTACGTTCACATGTCCGCGCTGGGCAGCCGCCCGGATGCGCCCGCCGAGTACCACCGGACCAAGTGGCAGGCCGAACAGATCGTCCGCCAGTCGGGAAAGCCTTCTCCGCACGCGCTATCGACGGCCGTCGAAGCCCGGCCGGGCGGCGGACTGGACTGGACCATCTTCCGCCCCAGCCTGATCCACGGGCCCGACGGCGAGTTCATGCAGATGATGAAGTTCTTCTGCACCAGCCGCCTGCGCCAGCCGTTCATGCCTTACTTCGGCACCGGACTGGCCCGCATCCAGCCTATCGACGTTCGCGACGTGGCCGCCTGTTTCGTCAAGGCCCTGGCGCTGCCCGAGACCATCGGGCGGGCTTACGACCTGGTTGGGCCCGAACGCTTCACCTGGAAAGAGTTGTACGACGTTTGCGCACTGATCCTCACGGGGCGGAAGCGCCTGAAACTGTCGGTGCCGGTGGGGGCGGCCAGGCTGGCGGCGCGCACGATCGTCCCCCTGCTCCCGTCGCTGCTGGTCCCTTTCAAGTTCGACGCCGGCCAGGTCCTGATGAGCCAGGAGGACAGCATCGCCGACGCGCGGATCATCGAACAGACCTTCGGCCTGCACCTGCGCGACTTCCGCACCGAACTGAGCCGATATGCCGATTTGCTCTGAGGCGGCGGGAGCGACGGCGGCCGCGCCCGTCGGGAAACCCCCTGCACCGGGCCCGTTCATGGTCTGTCACCGCCGCACAGGCACCCCACGACCGGCGAGCGTTGCAACCTTGTGCCGGGGTGCTATCGGCGCGACGACAAGCTGAAACAGGTCAGCGCGATCAACTGGAGGATGGTGGCGAATTGCAGGCGCAGCAGCGCGTCGAGGCGTTCGGCCCGGAACCAGCCGAACAGGGCCCAGACCAAAGCGCCCACGGTAAGGATCTGGGCCAGCGTGCCCAGCAGGCTGGCCAGCGAGAACTCCTCGCCTCGCCGGCGGCGATCGACGTTGCGCAGGAAGGCCAGGATGTCGCGCAGGACGGCGGTCGAATCTTCCGGCGGGCCGGCCGCCGTCACGCAATCGGGAGCGGAGGCGTTCTCTCGGTTGTTGACGCGGGTATATTTCAGGACGATGCCGGCGGCCTCTTCGAGCGAGTCGGCGACAAAATCCACCTCTCCGCCCTTGCGAGGGGGCTCGGCGCTGCCCGGCTTGCGGATGAGGATGGTGCGGCAGCCGGCCGCCCGCCCGGCCTGGGCGTCGTGCGGCGAGTCGCCGATCATCCATGAGCCGGCCAGGTCGATCCGCCGCTCCAGGGCCGCTTGCAGGATCATCCCCGGCTTGGGCTTGCGCAGCTCGCTGTCTTGGCGGTACTGCTCGACGACGGCTTCGTCACCCGGCAGATAGGGGCAGTAATACACCGCGTCGATCTTCGCCCCCCGCTCGGCGAACAGGGCGACCATGCGGTCGTGGATGCGCTCCAGCGTCGGCTCATCGAATTTGCCGCGGGCCACGCCCGACTGATTGGTGACGACGATGTTCTCGAAGCCGGCCGCCGCGAGCTTCCTGATCGCCTCCGCCGAACCCGGCAGCGGCTCGACCTGCTCCGGGCTGCTGATGTAGCCGGGGTCGCGAATGAGCGTGTTATCCCGATCCCAGAAAACCGCGGGCGTTGACATGCGGCTCAATATGAACGAAGGACCGCGGGGATGCAATGATGCGGCGAGGACGAGGGGGTTTCGGATTGCGGATTGCGGAATGAAGGGACCCGAGCGCCGGTGCGGGCGACGGTCAAGAACCGCGGGGTGACGGCGAGCAGGCCGCCAGCCCCGAACCAGGCGGCGGGGACGTCGCCGCGGATCGAGCCGCACCGAGGCCGTCACGAACCCGGCCCTTGCGGTGTTGCGCGGGACGGCTCGTCGCCCGCCGGTCCTTTGTGCGGGCACGAGGGCGCGTTCACGCAGGACTCCGGCAGGCGCAGGCGTTCGAC
>JABRVU010000484.1:0-9828 GCA_039961895.1 Phycisphaerae bacterium
GCGAAGATGCGGTTGGTCTCGAGATAATCGCAGTAGGCGTTCACGTCGGGCCAGCCCTGCGGCCCGATCAGGTCCACCGCGTACTCGAACTCGTTGAGCCAGGCGATCCGCGGATGGTGATCCAGCATCAGCCGGGCCAACGTGGTCCCGGAACGCTCCGCGCCCACGAGAAAGACCGGATCCTTGGCCATCGGCCGAAGGACGGGCGGCCGATGGTTCTCTTCCTGCGTCGCCACCATGTCACACCCCCCGTTACTCGGTAAAGACACCACTGGAAATCGCGCACGCCCTCGCGGGCGCCCTGGTGACCGGCGGGGCGGGGCGTTTACCGGCCAGGCCGCCGTCGGCCCAGGCCGTCCGGCCCTCTTCCCGGGCGCCGACCCGCAACGCGAAGGTCGTCACCGAACCCAAGGCCAGATGGTAGATCAGGTTCTGCATGGCGTTCATGGTGCAGTCCATCGCGTACAGGGCCGTCACCATGGCCAGGACCGTCACCGGTGCATATTCCGGGCGCAGCCAGCCCCGCGCCCCGAGGCGCTGATAAAGCAGCAGTCCCGGCAGGCTGAGCGCCAGCATGAGGGGAATCAGCCCCAGGAACCCGTTCTGCCCGAAGGTCACGATCCACAGTCCGTCCACGGCGGTCACCGCCCGGCCTTCTTCATTGTATTCCCGCCCCCGCCCGGAACCGCACCAGCCCAGCCAGGGCCGTTGCCAGGTCGAGGCGATGAGGGCCTCCTCGCCCTCGAAGCGGGCTTTCAACGAGTCGGCCCGCTCCTTGTCGATGCCGCTGAAGAGGGCGGCGGCCCCCTCCAGCTCGACCACGTTGCTGAGCCTCAGGCCCACGTACAGCAGCGGCGCGACCATGAACAGCACCAGCGCCGGCGAAGTGCGCCAGCGCCACAGCAGCCCCAGGGCGCCCAACAACGTCAGCAGCAGAACCAGGGCCCCCAGCGACCTGCACAGGACGGTGGTCCCCAGGATCACCAGGGCCGCCCACCCGATCGTGAGATTCAATACCTTGGGAACCGACCGGGTCCGCCAGAGCCAGCAGGCAGCCAGCGACGCACAGGCCATGAACAGCCCCAGCTCGATCCCGTGAGACAGGAAGACCATCGGCCGATATCCGCCCAGACGGTACGCCGTGCTGAACCGCTCCGCGTGAATTCCGTAGAGCAGCCGATGGAGCTGGGGGCTCATGCGCATCTCGAAGAGGCACAACGGAACGTAGGCCAGGCCGCCGATGACGATGCCGACGGCCAGGATTCGACAGGCCTTCACGTCGTTGAAATACACGCGCCCGAACAGGTAAGGAATTCCCCAGGTCAGGACCTGCTGGGCGGCGCCGGAGAGCCCTTCGTAAATGCCCAGATCGTTGCTCAGCGCCGACCCGATCGGGACCAGGCACAGCGCCGCCACCGGCAGATCGCACCAGCTCCACCGGTAGCGCAGCAGGTCGCCGATGCCGAAGGCCAGACCGACCAGCATCAGCGACGTCGAGACGGCGGTGATCTTGGTGTAGTCCAGAAAGCCGGGGATGGACAGCCCCATGCGGTTGGGTAGCAGCAGCCACCCTCCGATCAGGATGATGGCCAGGGCCTTGCGGATCGGCAGCAGGGCGCCCAGCAGCAGTGCCACGGGGATCAGGCCGAAGAGGGCGATGCCGGCGGTGAGACTGAACTGCATGGTCAGTTCCTTTCCGGCGATTCGGTCTCGGAGCACCCGGCGGAGCCGCCCGTCGATCGCGGCGTCAGCCAGCGTCGCACGGCCCGCTTGAGCCGCCTGGCACGGCTGGAGGAGCCGGTGAGCTTGCGGGCCAGGGCATTCAGGCCGTCGGCGGCCCACTGACAGGCCTGGGCGAGCCGGCCCCGCGGGCCGCGCCCGAACACGCTGACGGCGACCTCGTCCCAGGTCCGCGTGCCGAAGACGCGCTTGTACTCCGCGTCCCCGGTGCAATAGTCCACCAGCCGCAACGACTCCTGGGCGCAGCGCTCGAACACGCGGATCAGAAGGTGCTTGCCGGGCGAAAAACGATCATAGTCGGGCAGATGGGCCATGGTCTCCACCACCAGGACCGGCCCGCGCACGATGCCCAGATTGAAGGCGATGGGCCGACCCTTGCCCAGCAGGAAATGGGCCCGCAGGCAGCCGCGGCGGGCCTCCAGTTCCATCAGCGTCCGCCAGAGCGGCGCGTCCATGAACCGCGTCCCCACCTTGGCATGATAGGTCCGTTCGATGATGGCCCCGCTCCACGCGAACAAGGTATCCAGTTCCGACGCCTCGGTGATGACCCGCACGGCCAGATCGCCGTCGAACTGCTCGGCCAGCAGGCGCCCCTCGCGGGCCAGGTTGTAACGCCTCTTCTTGCTGAACCGCCGGAGGGTCTGCTCAAAGGGCCCCGGCTCCAGCTCGAAGACCCAGTGCGGGTCGCGGATCGTGGAGCCCAGGCCTCGACTCAACCCCCGGTCGGCGATCAGCGCGCGGTAGAACGGATGGTCCAGAGGCATATGGTGGACCACCAGTTGGTCCAGCTCCGTGCGGAGCAGTTCGCGGAGATGATCGCAGACGGCCCGGGCGTCGGCGTCCGATGCGCAGAGCACGCCGCCCTGCACGAGGTCCAGGGCCCTGAGGCGCAGACCCCGGACGTTCAGATAGGCTACCTTCAATTTCTGGCGGCGGTCGGCGCGCCGTCCCAGAAACCCGGCCCGCGGGCCGGTCGCATCCTCCCAGATCGCCGCGTAGGGCCGCAATCCGCCCTGCGACGCGGCCAGCACCGCCACGTAATGCTCGAAATCGGCGTTCTGCAGAGCGTCGCCGGCTCTCGCGCACAAGGCGGTCCAGGCGCGCTTGAACCCGGGCAGCGCGTCCAGCTCCCGGCAGACGGTGAGAGTCGGCCGCTCGCAGACCGGGCGGGCCTGCGAGGCCGACTCGCCGGGGTGCGGCGCGTCGGTCAACATGCTCGGGGGCGTGGTCATGGGGTCGCGATCCGGTGCTTCTTGAGGTGCCGGTGGTCACGCCGCTTCAGGGCCGCCGCCGGCCTCGAACGGCTCATCTCGCGCGCTGACGGCGGCGCAGGTAATACTCGTAGGTCTGCTTCAGCACGCGCACCACCGGCCAGCGGTAGCGCTCCCAGTGAGTCGCGGTCGTCGTCGCCGTGCCGCCGAAGCTCTTCTTGAACTCGCCCGGCCCCCCGTACACGGACACGAAATCGAACCGTCGCAGCCCCATCCTCCGCGCCGCCAGGATCGCCTCCCATTGCAGCAGGTTATTGGGGGACAACCACCGGTATTCTCCGAAGGAGGTGCCCTGCCAGTTGTAGAGGGTCTGGTCGTCGTGCGGATGCACCAGGGTCGCGATCCGCCGGCCTTCCCAGAAGGCCGACAGCACCAGCAGCCGGTCTTCGGCCATGAGGTTGCCGACCACCAGCTCGAGCAGACGCCGACTGAAGGTCGGCCTGATCCCCGACCGGCCGAACACCTCCAGCGACATCGTCCAGAAATCCTCGATGAAATCCGAATCCGTCTCCCGGCGGACCTCAAGCCCCTGCTTGAGCCCCTTGCGAATCTTGGTCCGGCAATTGCCCTCCAGATTCGACCAGAGCTCGGCCTCGCTGCGCTCCAGAGAGAGGAGGTAGGTCCGGTATCCACTCCTGACTTCGAACCCCGCCGGCCCCAGGTCGACTTCCCGTCCCGGATCCAGCACTTTGCAGTACGAATACGCCGCGGTCCGCAGCCGCGGGTCCTCGCAGAAGGCCCGCACGCAATCCGCGACGTTCGCCTGCCGGTCGAACAGCGGGCCCAGGTACACCGTGCTCCAGCCGGGCAGCGGCGAGCCCAGGACGCGCAGAGGCCCCTTCCTCACTTCCAGCCAGGGCCAGATGGCCAGACAACGCCCGTCGGACTCGACCTTCCGCAGAATCAGCTCCAGCGACTCGGCCTGGGCCACCGACCGCAACCAGGCCAGACCATGAAAAACGGTCCGATCCGGAAAGGCCTGCACCAGGGCATCCCATTGGGCCGGTTCCACGGCGCTGACGCGATACGGGACGCCGACGTCTCTTGCCGCAAACGTCGTCGTGTTCTCCCCGGAGATCACCTGACGCGCTGCTTCCTGTACAGATGGGCGGTGTAGCGCCGCTTCAAGGCCGCCACCAGCCGCGAGCGGCTGCGCTCCCAGTGGGTGGCCACGTCGCGGGGCGTCGGTCCGAAGGTCCGCTTGAAACGCCCGGCGTCGCCCTTCGAGGAGACGAAGTCATAGCGCGACAACCCCCGCCGGCGGGCCTCGAGGAACGCCTCCCAGTGCAGCAGGTTTCCGGGGGCGAGGGTATTGAAGCGGCTCCGGGCCCCGCCGGCCCAGTAGTAGACGTTCTGGTGATCGTACGGCAGGACCAGGGTCGCCGCCCGCTCCTCGCCCAGGAAGGCGGACAAGGCCAGCACCCGCCCCTCGGACGCCAGGTTGTTCCACATGTGCCTCAGAAAGTCCTTCGAGTACGTCGGCAGACGATGGGACTTGGCGAAGACCTCGACCGACAAGCTCCAGAACTCGTCCAGAAAACCGCCGTCGGGCTCGACCCGGACCGTGAACCCGGATTTGCGGGCCTTGCGCACGCGATTCCGGCATTCGCTGGTCAGCCCGGCCCACAGCTCCTCCTCGGTGCGGGTCAGATCGATCAGCAGGGTCTCGAAGCGCAGCAGGCGGGTGAACGCCGGTTCGAGGTTGACCGGCTCGCCGCTCAGTTCCCAGGTCCGGCAGGCGAAGAAGGCGTGCCGTCCGATGGTGGAATCCTTGAGAAAGGCGGCCACCACGGCCGGTACGTCCGCGCCGGGCGCGAAGAGCGGACCCAGGTACGGCGTGCTGGTGCCCGGCATCGGCGAGCCCAGCACCCGAAGCGTGAACTTGCGCTTCTCGACGCACGGCCAGACGGCGACGCAGCCGGCGTCGGTCCGGGCGGCGGCCAGAACCAGCCGGTACCCATAGGCACGCTCCACGGCCTTCAGCCAGCCCAGCGAGTGAAAGACCGTCCGGTCGGGAAACCCCTCCAGGAGCCGATCCCACTCCTCGGGCGCCACTTCGTGAATCCGCACGTCGCCCCGGCTCACGGCTTGAGCACCTCCGAAACCGTGCACAACTTGCGCCCGCGGGCCAGGGCTCCCGAGATCAGCCGTTCGGTCAGTTCGAGCACGTACCGCTGGCGCTCGGGCTCCTTGTGATGACTGTGCAACAGCACCACCCCCGTGGGGTCCTTCAGGATTACCTCGGCCACCCTGGCCGGTTCGGGCAGCGGATCGAGCGTGTCGCAGCCCCGGTGAGTCCACCAATAGACCGGTGCGCCCCGCCGGCGGATGGCCCAGAGCATCGGCAAGGTGGCCTTGCCCATCGGAGGACGAAAGGGAGCGCTGGGCCGGATCCAGCGGTTCAGCACCTGATAGGCCCGCAGGGTGTCGCGCACCGACCAGAGCGGTCCGGCCTTCCAGGCGCTGCGGTGCGAATAGGTGTGGGTGCCCAGTTCGTGTCCGCCCGCCGCCAGCCGGGTGCAGACCTCCGGCAGCTTCTCCGCCCGGAAGCCGACCATGAAGAACGTCGCTTTCACCTGGTAGCGGTCCAGCAGGTCCAGCAGTTGCGGCGTCAGGCTGTCATCGGGCCCGTCGTCGTAGCTCAAGGCCAGTTTCCCGGCCCCGTTCCGGCGCACTTTCCCCACCTGGCGCAGGCGGACCACCAGAGGCGGGAGGTAGTAGGCGACGGCCAGCGATGCCGCTCCGAGGGCGCTCAGGAGTCCGACCGTTTTCCAGAACATGCGCGGGGCTCCCCTCTCCCCTCGTCACGATCTTCAATCCGATGCCGCACCCGGCCCCGCACCGGCGGCCTTGCCCGCCGGCTCCGGCTCCCGGTCCGGGTAATGCAGCCACTCGATCCGCCCATAGGCCGTCGCGTACTCCACCACCTTCTGAGCGTAGCCCAGCGACGAACCGTGCAGGTTGAGCGTCAGGCCGCTGCCCGTGCCCACGTAGCCCGGCGGACGGATGCCGAACTCCTTCTTCCACCAGGGCTCGTCGAACCAGATGCGGACCACCTCCATGTCGCTGGAGTCGTCGGTGTAGATGTAGCCCCCGTCCATCAGCCGGGGCCAGATGTGGCGGATGCAGTCGGTCAGCGAAGAAAGCAGATCCACGTCCAGCCAGGCGAAGACCACCGGCTGATCGAGCCCCACCAGCGTGTCGCAGAAGAACCCGGGCACCATCCGGCAGGAGGGCAGGTGCCCGTAGCGGGCCACGTTGGCCTTGACCAGCTCGAGTGAGGCGGCGTACATGCCCTCCTTGTAATACCCATACACCTGTTTGTGCGGATAGTGATGAAGCTGGAGCCCCTCGCTGGGCAGTCCCTGGAAGGAATCGAAGACCAGCAGTTGCCGCCCGGTCATGCGGCAGACCAGCGAGAGGCTGGCCGTCGAGGCCCCGGTGTAGCAGCCGCACTCGACCACCACGCCCTCGGCCTGGGGGGGGATGCGCAGGATCTGGGTGGCCATCACCAGGTGGGCCTGCCAGCCGGTGGCCCCGCGGATGCCCGCGCAGGCGGCCTGCATGCCGGCCACCAGGCGCTTCTTGTCCGCCGCCGTCACCCCGTAGGCCTTGCCGACCTCGGGGTCCAGCAGGCGATGCACGAGCCATTCCTCGATGGCCACTTCGCCCAGGGTCATGGGCTTGATGCCCAACAGCCCCGAGGCCAGCCGACACCCGACGCGCGCCGCTTTCCGGCGCAGACCCAATCCAAACATGTGGACCCCCGAATCAAGACAGGCTCGCCGACGAGCCGCGCCCGGCGTCCCCGGCCGCTTCACGTCGGCGCGCGGCGCGCCAGGGCGCGAGCGGTCGCGTCCCGGACGGTTACAAGCCGCCGGTCAGGAAACATCCGCCGAGGATGACGACCGCGGAGGCGATCAGCGAGGCGGCATCCAGACCGGGTTGCCAGACCTTGTGCGGGCGGACCGCCCAGACCAGGGCCGGATAATCCAGAAACCTCGGCAGCGTGACCCCCACCACGAACCCCGGCAGCCCCCAGTAATGGAAGCCGATCAGCATCCCGCCGACCAGCAGGACGCAGCGAACGATCTGAAGAAACATGTAACGCAACGAGTCGCCCAGGGCCAGCATGGCGATCTGACCCGTCGTTCCCACCACGCGCCCGATCGCGCCCACGGCCAGGATCCGCAGCATCCACCCGGCTCCCGCGTAGCGCGGATCGTAGAGCAGGTCCACGACCTGTTGCCCCCAGATGGCCAGGATGCAGAAGAGGGGCAGCATGAACGCATGAATGGCCGCCCGGGCCTGAAACAGTCGGCTGTACAGGCGGGCCGGGGCGTTGTTGGCCAGGCTCGAACAGGCGGGAAACAGCACGTTCAACGTCAACGGCGTCAGCACGTTGATCGGGGCCATGACCAGGTAGGTGGCCATGGTGTACACGCCCAGTTCGGCCGGGGAAATCATGCCGCCCAGAACGGCCCGGTCGCTCTGCTGGAGCACGTACGACAGCGCCGTGCTCACCAGGATCCAACGCCCGAAGCCCAGAATCTCTTTCGCGGCCTCGCGATTCCAGCACAGCCGCGGATGGACCTGCGGCAGCAGCTGGTAGGACAGGACGGTCTGGGTCGTGCCGCGGACCAGACCGCCGGCCACCAGGGCCCAGGCCGACCGGTGGAAGAACAGGGCGAAAAAGATCATGAAGGCGATGCCGGCCGCCTGAGAGAGCATGTCGCGGATCACCAGCGGTTTGAGGTTGATCTCCTTGCGCAGCAGAAAGTTGGCCGGCGAGCCCAGCCCGCCGACCAGGGCCGCGAACCCGGTGGCGGGAATCATCCACCTCAGATCGGGCACGCCGTACAACCGCGCCGCCGGCCAGGCCAGCAGGATGGACGCCCCCCACAATCCCGCCCCGCGGATCACCTGGATCGTCCAGGCGGTGTTCAGGAACCGCGGGTCCTTACCCGCCTTCGAGCGGATCACGCTCGGGCCCGCCCCGATGTCCGAGAACATCTCCAGTCCCTGGAGTACCACCTGGACCAGCGACATGATGCCGAAGGCCTCGGGGAACAGCAGGCGGGTCATGATCAGGTTGCTGGCGAACCGCAGGGCCTGCCCGCCGCCGTGACCCATCACCGTCCAGAAGGAACCCCGGATGGACTGCCAGCGCAGCGATGGGCCCGCGCGCTCCTTTTCGCCTTGGGGATCCATGACCCCGGACGGCGTAGGATGTTCCGCGGACGCCTGCAACATCATGTTATTCCGGATGGCGACGAAAGGGCCCCGCGGTCTCGGACCGCCGAACGGGCCGATCAGTTGGACGTGGACGAGAACGTCGGCATGAGATCGATCACCGGCCCGACGATCAGGGCAGCGAAGTCGGTCAGGGCGGCCACGTCGCGGGCCCGGTCGCCGGTCGCCCGGGTGACGATCTGGATGCGCGCGATATAGGCCTCGCTCTGGCGGATCAGCCCGGTGCTGCGCAGATTGTAATCCTTGGCCCGCTCCGGGTCGTTGACGAACTCGCCGTTGATCAGATACATGACCAGGATCAGATCCCGCGGGCCGCCCAGTTGCGGGGCCCGATATTCGTACACCAGCGCGGGGAGGGTCCGGCCGGCGGCGGCCACGGTGGTCTTCTCCAGGTTCTCCTGCTTCCACCCGTTGGCCGGATAGCACACGTCCACGCGATGCCCGTGCCACATCCGCGGCCGACCGATGTAGCCGACGTACAGGGCCACGGTCCGACGGTCCGCGTCCCGGTGGTATTCGCGGCTGAGGCGATCGTCGTCGCCCACCTTGCGAAGAATCTGATCCTCGAGCTCTTTCTCGACGCCGCGCCAGGCGCCCAGCTCGGTCGGGATGGTGGCCAGCGGGGCGCGAAGCTTGAGCGACTGGGACATTTCGAACTGCATCCGGGCCATGAGCGCCCGGTGTCCGACCCCCACCCCGATCAGCAGGACGGCGGCCACGGCCGCGGCCTTCAGGCTCGGGCGCCGGCTTTTTTCGACGGCTTGCGGCGTCATGAACGGTTGATCCTGGTCCGGCATGATGCTCACCGCTTGACTGGTACGGGTTCGCCGGGGGCCGCCCCGAGCCAGCGCATCAGACGCAGCTCGCCCATCAGCAGCAGCAGGGCCAGCGGCATCATGGTGACCCCCGCGAAGTCGTGAAAGAACCGGTTGGCCAGCTCGCTGCTGGTGTGCTCGAACAGCAGGGCGGTCACGATCAGCCGGAGCGTGTTCGCGACCACCGCGATGGGAATGCTCGAGGCCACCAGGATCATCCGGCGCCACCAGGGCAGCCGGACGATGAACGCCACCGTCGCCGACACCACCACGAAGGCCAGCAGCATCCGCAACCCGCTGCACGCCTCGGCCACCGCGATGGTGGTCTGACTGCTGAGCCGCAGCACGTTGCCCTCGCGCTCGATGATGTACCCCAGCATTTCCAGCCCGAACTTGGCGGACACCGTGGCGAAGGTCTGCAACGGAATCGAGACCGAATTGTGCACGCGCATCGGCAGGGGGACGGCCAGGAACAGGAACAGCAGCACCCAGCTCAGCCGCCGGGTCGTCTGCCAGCCGAAGGCCCACAGGCACAAGGAGATGACCGTCAGGACCAGCGAATAGCGCTCCAGCGAACCGTAGGCGAACAACAGCCCATAGACGCGCAGGGCCTGCGACGCCACCAGCAGCGCCGCCCCCCACCGGCAGGGTTCCAGCGTCAGGTCCTTGAGGGCCTTGCGCCGCGACCAGATCAGCCAGGCGGCGATCACCACCACGATGGGGCCGGCAGAGTAGTCCGAGTTGCCGTG